>NZ_JBHTTU010000009.1:151293-181070 GCF_042794375.1 Kitasatospora sp. NPDC056531
AGGGGGGGGGGGGGGGGAGGAAAGGGGGGGGGAGGGGTGAGAGGGGGGGGAGTGTCTCGCTCCCCCCCCCCCCGGGGGGGGGGGGTTCCCCCCCCGGTTCCAAGTATCCCAGCGAAGGAGCGAGCGTCCATGCGATTCCTCAACATCCACCACGCCCGTGAGACCATCGGCCGGCTCGTGAGCGCGGTCGACGAGCAGCCCCCGCCGACCGCTGCGGACCTCCCGGCCGCCTACCGGAGCGTCGTTTCCGCCCTCCGCCCTTTGCCGGTTGAGGGGGAGGGCATCAGGCTGTCCTTCAGTGACAGCGAGTGGGGCGACTACCTGATCGAGAACAGGACCTTCGAGAACATCTTCGAGGGTCTGGAGAACACTGCTGCCGACCTGCGGGAACGGTGGAAGCGCGACTTCTCCGTGGCGCTCCTGCACACCAGGGACCTCGTCCCCGACCTTGGGGCGCTCGTGGATCTGGTGGTCACCGACGTCGTGATGTTCAGCTCGACCAACAAGGGCGGCGGCACCGGTTCGACGCTCCCGGGCCTGGTCAGCATGAGCCCCGGCGAGGAGTGGCGGCCCCACGACTACGCCGAGTCCCTGGTGCACGAAACCGTGCACCTGAACGTCTTCCTGGCGGACATGGTGTACCGCCTCTACACGAGGCCGGCCAAGGACTTGGAGGCCGACGAGTTCCGAGTGGTGTCCGCGGTGAAGTTCGGACAGATGCGTCCGCTCGACAAGGCGTTCCACAGTGCGGTGGTGGCCCCGCCCCTCATGCTCATGCAGCACCTGAGGGGCGAGACCGAATTGGTGGACAAGTTCCGCCACTCGATCCGCGAGTGCACGGACGGTCTGCTCGGCAAGCTGGACCTGTTCACGCCGTACGGCCAGGGGATGGTGCGCGAACTCGCGGCCTTCGCCGAGACGATCGACTTCGACCTTGTCGTCCGGTCGATCTCGGGCCAGGAGTTCGCGCACTACGAGCTGCCTGTCGCCGCTTAGGCCTCGAACACGATGCCGGCTTCCCTGGCGAGGCTCAGGGCCAGTTCCATGGATCCTGGGCCTCGCACGGTGGCGCCCTTGAGGTGTGCGGCGCCTCCGACGTCCACCAGCGTGCAGTTGTCGAAGCTGACACCGGGCTGAATGACGACGTTGGCGAACTGGGCTCCGGTGAGGTCGCACTTCTCGAACCGGACATCGCGGAGTTCGGCGAACTGAAAATCAGCCTGGGAGAGATTGCACTCCCTGAAGACCACTGTTTTGAACTTCGCGTAGCGGAACAGCGTGCTGTCTGTCCGAGTGCCCTCGAAGAGGACGTCACGGAAGCTGCCGTTGCTCCAGGAAGACCCGGTGAGCCGACATCCGGTCATTGTGCTCCGGAGGATGGACACGTCCTGTGTCCGGACCGTGGCGAAGTCGCAGGTCTCGAAGGTGATGTGGGCGAGCACCGACCGGATCAGGTGCATGCCGGTGAATCGGACGTTCTCGAAGGCGCATTGCTCGACTTCGACCGCTTCGCCCGCTCGGCCAGCGAGGCTCAGCCCACTGTATTGCCTGCCTTTGATCGTGGCGTCGTCCTCGAAGTCATGGTCGGGCAATTCCGCAGGGCGCAAGACCACCTGAAACCGCGGAGTCAGGGGATTCTTCGGACGAGGCACGGCGTGAGTCATGAAGGCACCTCACGGTAGTCGCTGGAGTGGAGAAGGCGAACGCTAACATTCAACTGGCCTATCAAGAAAGGCAGTTGAAACTACATTGGCGTTGAAGTCCGGCAGTCATTCGGGCTGCCGAAAGCAACCAGCACGGAGGTAGTGAGATGGGTAAGCGCGGAGGCGGGGCTGGCGACAGGGAGGCGGGTCCGCATGGGCTCGCGTCCGTGTTGGCGGCCAGCGGTGCACTCTCCTCGGACTGGCTTTCGTCTTTCAACGCCGTACCTCGCGAGTTGTTCGTCCCGGATCGCATCTGGCCGGGCATCGCGGACGGCACCAAGCAGAACCCCGTGGTGTACCGGTCGCGGGACCCCGAGGCGTGGCGGCGGGCCGTCTACTCGGACATCCCGTTGACCACGCAGTGGGACGACGGGGAACACGAAGGAGACGGGCTCGGGACGACCCCGACGTCCTCCAACTCCATGCCCACGATGGTGTTCTCGATGCTCCAGGACCTCGACGTGCGCCCGGGCAACAGGGTGCTGGAGGTCGGCGCCGGCACGGGGTGGAACGCGGGCCTGCTGGCTCACCGCCTGGGAAACGACAATGTGGTGACCGTCGAGTACGACCACGATGTTGCCCGAGGCGCCCGCGAGAACCTGGAGCGGGCCGGACTCGCGCCGACCGTCGTCGAGGGCGACGGACGGCAGGGCTGGCCGGATGGTGCTCCGTACGATCGGATCATCGCCACCTGCTCCCTGCTGGAGATCCCGCGGGCGTGGCTGGAGCAGACAGTGCCCGGCGGGATCATCGTGGCGCCGTTCGGCACCGAGTATGGCGGCGAGCAGATCGTCCGGCTGACGGTGAACGACGACGGCACCAGCGCCAGCGGTAGGTTCACCCGGGGTTCGGCGTTCATGCGGCTGCGCCAACAGCGCACGGACCGGCCGCCCTTCGAGGACTACCTCCACGGGCAGGAATGGCCCGCCGACGGGGTGCGAACCACCATGACCCTCGCCCCGCCGGACACGGGCGGGTGGTTCGAGCAGTTCGTCATCGGTTCCGCCGTGCCCGGCGCGTTCTGGCGGGCGGAGCGCTACGACGACGGCGCCTACACGTTCTGGCTCTACAGCCGCGACACCCGGTCGTGGGCCTCCGCCGATTACGAGCGGGGCCGGACGGAGTACGAGGTGTACCAGTCCGGCCCCCGGAACCTCTGGGACGAGGTGAAGGCCGCCTGGCGCTGGTGGGACGACCAGGGCCGTCCCGGCTACGACCGGTTCGGCCTCACCGTCACCCCGGACACCCACACAATGTGGCTCGACTCCCCGGGGAACCTGGTGCCGTTCCGGGGCTGACGTTCGCGGGGGTGAGCCAGTCCAGAGGCAGGCCGGCCCGGGCCCGCCTGGAGCAGGAAGTCGGCCAGGCCGACTTCCTGCTCATCCAAGTGCTGTAAGCGACCATCAAAAGGAGCCGTTGTGATTGTCACCTCTCCCGAGTTCATGGCCGGCCTCATGGCCGACGCCGAGGCCGCCGGCATCACGGGCTTCGTCGCCGCCGCCGTGATCAACCACGACGGGCGGGTCCTGCTCGTGCGCCGCAATCCCGACGACTACATGGGCGGCCTGTGGGAGATCCCTTCCGGGACGGTCGAGGCCGGGGAGACCATCCTGGACACCCTGCACCGTGAGACCAACGAGGAGACCGGCCTGACCATCGACCAGGTCACCAGCTACATCGGGCACTTCGACTACGAGAACAGTCGCGGCGGCACGACCCGCCAGTTCAACTTCGCCGTCACCATGGAGAAGACCGAGCCGATCGCCCTGACCGAACACGACGCCCACCAGTGGGCCCAGCCCAGTGACCTGCCCGAAGTCAGCGACGCAGTCCGGAACCTGATCAAGTGACCAGTTGGACGCGCAGGGAGGCCGGCCCCCAGGACCGGTTCGGCCTCACGGCCACCCCCGGCGCCCACACCGTCTGGCTCGATTCCCCGGACAACCCGGTGCGGCTCCGGGGCTGACAGATATCGACCATCGAGATCACCGACGGAATCAATCCGGGAGAGCCGGCTGACTCGGGGGAGGGAGGCTGCCAAGCCCGCTCGGGCCGACGCCCTCGGGCCTGGCGGGCTCGCCGGGTGAGTGCGACCAGTAGGGGTCGTCGACCGTCGCGCACTCTGCGGCGTAGTTCAGTGGTCCCTGGGCGAACCCGCCCTGCATCTTGTCATCGCTGGTGTCGGTGACGTCGGCCATGGTGGCCCGCACCTCGGCGCAACCCTCCACGCCCACGGCGAACCAAAGGCTGAACCCCGAGCCCTTCACCTCCACCGCGCCCTTGTAGCGATCGACCGAGTAGCCCTTGCCCGTCCAGAGTGCCTGGACGATGTCGAGCGGTTCTTGATTCCGCTTTGAGGTGATCCGGACTTGGGCCGCCCTCTTGGCGGTCATCCCCGCCCGGCCCGTCTTCTTGCACCCGGACGTACCGCAGAATCCCGTCAAGTCGGGATCGCTCTCGTACCTCGCCTCGGCCCACTGGAGCCCCGGGTGGAAGGCCCCGGCGACATCGGCGAGTTCGGCCTCGATCCGGTGTTGCGCCTGCTCGACCGGCACGGTGGGTTTCTCGGGCTCCGGCCAGGCGTACCAGCCGACCAGCAGCGCCAGCAGTACCCCTGGCACGGTCACGCGCCATACTGCGGCCCTCACCTCGGGTCCTCCCTGGTGATCGTGTTCCCGTGGCCGCTGACGATCTTCCCGACGTTGGGGAGCGAGTCGCCGCCCTTGCCGTGATCCCCGAAGTAGTCGTCGTGGGAGTCGAAGGTGGTCCCGTCCGCCACCGAGAAGCGCTGCGCGCCGAAGCTCTGGCTCGCCGGGTCCGTGCCGTGCCAGGACGCGTTCGGGTGCGCGAACGTCTCGTACGCAGCCGAATCGGGAAAGAGCATCTCGGGGGCCGGCGCCGATGCGATGGGATCGTTCTTCGCCGCGCCTACGTACACGTGATCCGCACCGACCCCGAGCTGCGATGCCTTGTCCACCCCGACACCCGGGCTGCCGACCAGGATGATGTCGTCGGCGGCCAGACCGCCGGTTTGCTGGGTCGCCTGCCCGACGACCAGTGACCCGTAGCTGTGCCCCTGCGCGGTCACGTGCGCCGGCGCCCCTTCGTGGGTGGCCCGGAGCCCGGCCAGGAACTGGTTGTACGCGGCCCCTCCCTCTTCCGCCCGGTCCTTCATGAGCACCGCGGGGCCGTCCAGCTGCGGCGCGTCGTACCCCAGCCAGAACACGGACGCGACGCTCGGTGTCTCATTGTTGTCCTTTGCGCTCTGCACTGCGGAATCGTAGATGCGCTTCGCCGTCTTGGCATCGCCCCCTCCGACGCCGGCCAGGTTGCTGTTCAGCCCGGGCACCAGCGATGAGACGTTCCGGGCCTTGTCCGGGTCACCCCAGGAGATGATCGCGCGGCCCTGCCCCTGGTCGCCGATCCCCAGCAGCAGCAGCGGCGGGTCGGAGTGTGGCCCGCCCACACCACCGTCCACTTTGCCGTCGAGCCGGTCCTGAATGCTCTTGAAGCCGTCGAGGTTCTTCAGCAGGGCGTCGCGCTTGCGCTTCCACTCCGTGTAGTCGGGGTTCTCGACCGGCCCGCCGTTGGTCTCGGCGACGCTCAGCATCTTCTTAGGCTCGGGGCCGAGGCCGTCGAGTTGGGTCTGGCGGTCCTGTATCAGGTTCTTCAGGGTGATCCGGTTGGCGTCGTTCCGGGCGGCGGCGGGGATGCCGTCGAGGTTGCCGATCTTGTCGTGTTCGGTCTGGATCATGTGCTGCTGCTGGGCGTCGGTGAGGCCGTTCCACCACTTCTTGACGCTGGCCGGGTCGGTGCCGGCGGCGGGGACCTGGCTGAGGGCGTCCGCGGCGGCCTGATCGGCCTTCGCGGTGGCCGCGTCGAGGCCGGTGCCGTTGGTGGCGTTGGTGGCGAGGTGTCCGAGGCGGGCGCTGATGGTCTGGTCGGTGTGGTCGGCCTCGGTGAGCGCTGTGGTGATCCGCTTGCTGATCTCCTGGGCGGTGGCTTCGGCCTTGTCCCCGGCGTAGTTGGCGGAGTTGGGGTCCTTGTCCCAGGTGATCCTGCCGTCGGGGGCCACGGTCATCTTGTTGTTCTTGGCGTCGTCCAGGGCGCTGATCAGGTGCGCCTGTGCCGCCGCGATGCCTTCGGCGGCGTCGGCGAGTACCTTGCTGACCAGGCCGAGTTCCTGCTTGGCGGCCTGGAGTTCGGTGCCGAGCGACTGGATCCGGGTGTTGGCGTGGCCGGCGGCGGTGCCGGTCCACTCGGAGTGGCCCAGGCGGTCGACGACGTCGTGCTGCCAGGACTCGATGTGCTGGCCGAAGGCGCTGAAGAGTTTGTCGTAGGCGTTCTTCGCGATGGTGATGTTGTTGATGTTGGCGTCGTAGAGGGTCTTGATGTCCATCGCTTACTTGGCCGCCTTCGCGTCGGCGGGCTTCACCGGGCCGGGGACGACGGTGGTGTCGAAGGGGTCCGGCACCTCCGGGAGGGGCGCGTTCGGGTTCCGCATGCTGTTGTGGGCGTTCTGCTCGGCCTGGCGGTAGTAGGCGGCCGAGGTGGCGAGCTTGGTGCCCACGTCGCCCATGTCGCCGCCGAGCTTGTCCAACAGCGTCTTCCAGTTGGTGCCGCAGTTCGTGATGGCGGTCGCCGTCTGCCAGCCCTGGAGAGTGCCGGCGGCCTGATTCGACGGCTCGGTGATCTTCGTCGTCTCGCCCGGTATGAGGCCGCCTATGTGCTGCGCACTTTGTCCGCAGCCGTCCAGTTCGTCCGGCTTGACCTTGTACTCCAAGCCCGCGTCAGGATCTGCCATGCTTCGTTCCCCCGTCAGATCCGGACCGACCGAGTGCAGGGACGGTCCGTAATGATCAAAAACTGACACCGAATGTTAACGGACCATTAGCTCGACTTTGTCGGGGATTGTGACGCTCGGCTGCCTGTGAGCACGGTGGTGCGTCAGTCTCGCGGGTATACGCGCCGCCCCGTCGAGCCGAAGGGGCTCGACGGGGCGAAGCGATCGGTGGTCCGCCTGCTCAGCCCACGCCCAACGACCGCCGCAGGAAGGCCAGTTCGTGCCGTAGGAGGTTCTCTGCCGTCGCCTCGTCGGTCGGCCGGTGGCCGGCGCCGCGTAGCGGCAGGACTTCATGGGGGCGGCCGGCGGCGAGCAGAGCATGCGAGAGCCGCAGGGTGTGGACGGGGAAGACGTTGTCGTCGGCCATGCCCTGGATCAGCAGCAGTGGGCGGCTCAACTCCCGTGCCTCGGTGATCAGGTCGCAGGAGTCGTAGTGCTCGGGGTGATCGGCGGGGTGGCCGAGGAAACGCTCCTGCCAGTGGGTGTCGTAGAGCCGGTGGTCGGTGGGCGCAGCCCCGGCGGAGGCGGCGTGGAAGACGTCGGGGCGGCGCAGAACGGCGAGGGCGGCGAGGAAGCCGCCGTACGACCAGCCGCGGATGCCGACCCGGTCGAGGTCGAGCAGGCCGGGCCGCAGCCGGGCGGTCTCCTGCAAGCCCTCGATCTGGTCCTCCAGGGCGGGACCGGCCTTGTCGCCCCAGATCGTCTTCTCCCAGCGCGGGCCGCGCCCCGGGGTTCCGTGGCCGTCCACGACCAGGACCGCGAAGCCCTGATCGGCGAACCACTGGGAGACCTGTGCGTGCCAGGGGCCGCCGGTGGTGACCTTCTGCATCGCCGGCCCGCCGTACGGGTCGAGCAGGACGGGCAGCGGGCCGTCGCCGGGGTGGTGGTCGGTGGGCAGGAAGAGGTGGGCGCGCAGCTCGTGCGGGCCGAGACGGAGCAGCTCGGGGCGGGCGGTGATGACGGGTTGCTCGGCGTACGAGGTGAGCGGGAGCGCCGGGCGGCCCTCGCGAAGAACGGTCGAGCGGCTGCCAGTGGTGAGGACCAGGGTGCCGCCGCGCCGGGCGCCGGTGTGCAGGCCTGGGCCGTGGCTGAGCTTCCGTAGGCCGGAGGCCGGTTCGTACTGCCAGAGGTGGGTCTCGGTGGGATCTTCCGAGGCGGTGAACAGCACCTCCTCGCCCTCCGTCCCGACGACGGCCCGCAGCTGCAGCCCGGCCGGGGTGACGGGCTTGCCGTCGACGGTCAGGTGCCGGGTGTCGCCGTCGTCGGCGGTGTCGACCAGCGCGCCGCCCGCCGTCCGGACCGGCAGTCCGGGGAGCAGCTCGACCCAGCGCGGGTCGTCGCGCTCGGCGAGCACCCGCGTAGCGCCGTCCGCCCCGATCGCCAGGGTGCGGACGGTGCGCTGGTCGCGGCTCTGCACGGCGGCGTACGGGCCGTGGCCGTCCCAGCCGGCGGCGGTGAGGTACTCGAAGGCGGCGCGGTCCCAGCGGACCTCGGTGCGGCTGCCGTCGAGGCCGAGCAGCCAGAGCGAGACGCCGGCGTTGGCGGTGCCGGCCAGCGGGTAGCGGATGGCGCGCGGGGGCTGCCGCGGGTCGGTGGGGTCGGCGAGGAACCATCGGACGACCGGGCGGTTGTCGACCCGGGCGACGAGCAGGGCGCGGCCGTCGGGGGACCACCAGTGGCCGCGGTCGCGGTACATCTCCCCGACGGCGACGTACTCGGCGAGGCCGTACGAGACGTCCTCGGCTTCGGGCTCGGCGAGCGCGCGGTCGTCCGTACCGTCGACGCCGACCACCCGCAGGGCGCCGCCGCTGACGTAGGCGATCCACTGGCCGGTCGGGTCGAGTCGCGCCTCCTCCGGCTCCCCGACGGAGGCGACCGGGCGAACCGAAGCCGTGCGAGTGTCGGCCAGCCACAGCGCGCCGTCGAGCGCGAAGACCGCGGACCGGCCGGTGGCGTCGGTGCTGTACGAGGCGATCCCGGTGGCGGCGCCGAGGGCGGCCGGGTCGGCGATCAGCCGCTCCGCGCCGCTGTCGGCGTCCAGCGCCCAGAGGCAGCTGAGCGGGTCGGTGCCGGTGCGGCCGCGCAGGAACAGCACGGTGGCGCCGTCGGCGGAGGGCTCCGGCTGGACGGGGACGCCCAGGGTGAACCGGCGGGTGCGGGCCAACTGGCGGGGCAGCGAGTCGGCCGTCATGCCGGGGAGAGTCGTCATGCCGGGAACCGTAGGCACAAAACGACCGGGGCCGCCGTGGATCTCAGGAATCCACGGCGGCCCCGGAGCTTCACCGGGCGGACGTCAGTGCACGTCGCCCATGAGCTTGACGACCTTCTTGCGGTACATCGCCAGCGCGATGCCGGCGATGATCGCCAGGACGCCCTGGACCGCGAAGTACGTCGTGCTGCCGACCACCTTGTCGCCCAGCACCAGCTGGAAGATGGCGGCGACGCAGTCGCCCGCGGTGACCGCGAGGAACCAGACGCCCATCATCTGGCTGGCGTACTTGGTGGGCGCCAGCTTGGTGGTGACGGACAGGCCGACGGGGGAGAGGGTGAGCTCACCGACGGTCTGGACCAGGTAGACCATGGCCAGCCACAGCGGGGTGACCTTGGTGTCGCCGGAGGCGGAGGCCATCGCCAGCATCATGACGATGAAGGAGGCGCCGATCATCAGCAGACCGAAGGCGAACTTCATGGTCGTGCTGGGGTTCTTCGACCGGCGGGCCAGGGCGACCCAGATCCAGGCGAAGACCGGGGCCAGCGCCATGATGTAGAGCGGGTTGAGCGACTGGAACCAGCTGGACGGGAAGTTGAACCCGAACAGCGTGGACGCGGTGTGCTCGTCGGCGAAGATGTTCAGCGTCGAGCCGGACTGGTCGTAGATCATCCAGAACACGGCGGCGGCGACGAAGAACCAGATGTAGCCGCTCATCTTGGACTGCTCGGCGGCGTCGAGGTCCTTGTCGCGCTTCACCTTGGTGAAGACGAGGACCGGGATCGCCAGGCCCGCGATGGACAGCGGCCAGATCGCCCAGTTGATGGTGAAGTGGCCGGTGGCGGCGACGACCGCGTAGAAGACCGCCGCGATGCCCAGCCAGATGCCGGCCTTGGTGAAGATCTTCCGCTTCTCGTCCGGGGTGATCGGCGAGGTGACGACGTTGCTCTTCGGGCTCAGGTGGCGGGTGCCCAGCAGGAACTGGCCCAGGCCGAGGGCCATGCCGACACCGGCCAGGGCGAAGCCCAGGTGCCAGTTGACACTCTGGCCGACGGTGCCGATGACCAGCGGGGCCGCGAAGGCACCGAGGTTGATGCCCATGTAGAAGACGGTGAAGCCACCGTCACGCCGCGGGTCGTTCGGGCCGTCGTACAGGTGGCCGACCATCGTGGAGATGTTGGCCTTGAGCAGGCCCGAGCCGACCGCGATGAACGCGAGGCCGACGAAGAAGGACGCGCTGAAGGGGACCGCCAGCAGGAAGTGGCCGATCATGATGATCGAGCCACCGAGCGCGACGGTCTTGCGGGCGCCCAGGAAGCGGTCCGCGATCCAGCCGCCCGGGAGGGCCAGCAGGTAGACCATGGCCGTGTAGACGCTGTACACGGCGGCGGCGACCGCCGTCTTCATCGCGAGGCCGCCGTCCGCGACGGAGGCGGTCATGTAGAGCACCAGCAGGGCACGCATGCCGTAGTAGCTGAAGCGCTCCCACATCTCGCTCATGAAGAGAGTGGCGAGGCCGCGGGGGTGCCCGAGGAAGGTCTTGCCGCTGGGAGTGGCCGACGTGACGCCGGAGTCCAGGGTCGTAGACGCCATGAGTAGTGGTTCCTTGCCTAACAGCGTCCGCCTAGGGGGGTGGCGGCGGACGTTGGACTTGAAACACTCTACGTGGCCATATTTGGCGTTATCAGATGACAAACGCGGCGAATTAGGTATGGGAATGGCAAAGCCCGTAGCGGATCTTCCCGGCTGATCCATGGTAGATGGGCGCCTCTTCCTTCGGTTTCAAGATCCAAGCGGGGATTCTTCGCCGAACGCCCGGTCGGCAACGCTGCGTTGACCCCCGAACGGCCCTTGTATAACGATCACGCTCTGTGAACTACCTCACAGGGCGTACGGCCATACCCCGGCGGACTACCATCACCACATGACCTGTGTGCTGCTCGCCGAGGACGATCCGGCGATCTCCGAACCGCTCGCCAGGGCCCTGCGACGTGAGGGCTACGAGGTGCTCGTCCGCGAGGACGGTCCGACCGCCCTTGCCGCCGGCCTCACCGAGGAGGTCGACCTCGTCGTCCTGGACCTCGGCCTGCCCGAGATGGACGGCCTTGAGGTCTGCCGACGCCTGCGCGCCGACGGCAAGAGCTGTCCCGTGCTCGTGCTCACCGCCCGCGCCGACGAGGTGGACACCGTGGTCGGCCTGGACGCCGGTGCCGACGACTACGTCACCAAGCCCTTCCGCCTGGCCGAACTGCTCGCCCGCGTCCGGGCCCTGCTCCGGCGCGGCAACGTCGATCAGCTCACCACCGGCGCGCACGGGGTGAAGATCGACATCGAGTCCCACCGCGCCTGGCTCGGCGAGGAGGAGCTGACCCTCTCCGCCAAGGAGTTCGAGCTGCTGCGCGTCCTGGTCCGCGACGCCGGCCGGGTGGTCACCCGCGAGGAGATCATGCGGCAGGTCTGGGACACCACCTGGTGGACCTCGACCAAGACCCTGGACATGCACATCTCCTGGCTCCGCAAGAAGCTCGGCGACGACGCGGCGAACCCGCGCTACATCGCCACCGTGCGCGGCGTGGGCTTCCGGTTCGAGAAGAATTAGCCCCGTACGGAGATCGTGGCCGGGCGACGGCCGATGAAGCGGAACACCTCGGGGAGCAGCAGCGTGAAACGCCGGATGATCAACTCGCTGCTGGTCGTCGTCCTGGTGGTGGTCGTGGTGTTCTGCGTGCCGCTCGCCCTGGTCGAGAAGCGCACCATCGTCAGCTCGGCCCAGGACCGGGTGGAGGCGGCCGCCGTCCGGGTGCTCGCCCTGGTGGAGAGCCGGCTCGCCATGGGTGAGTCGGTCAAGGAGGGGCGCGTCTTCGAGAGCCAGGTCACCGAGGGCAGCTACGTCGAGGTGCAGGTCCCCGGCCAACCGGTGGTCTCGGCCGGCGAGCGCCCGGCCGGGAACCACCTGCTGAAGGCCGCCGAACGCGGCAACAGCGGCGAGATCGTCACCGTCGAGCAGTCCCGCGAGGACGTCGACCACGAGATCGCCAACAACCTGCTGCTGCTCGGCGTGGTCGCCGTGCTGGCCGTCCAGGCCGCCGTGGCGCTCGCCGTCTGGCAGGCCAAGCGGCTCGCCCGGCCGCTCACCGACCTCGCCGAGACCGCCGAACGGCTCGGCTCCGGCGACCCGCGCCCGCGCGACCGCCGGTACGGGGTGCCCGAGCTGGACCGGATCGCCGAGGTGCTGGACACCAGCGCCGAGCGGATCGCCCGGATGCTCACCGCCGAGCGCCGGCTCGCCGCCGACGCCTCGCACCAGCTGCGCACCCCGCTCACCGCGCTCTCCATGCGGCTGGAGGAGATCAACGCCCTCGCCGAGGAGCCGGAGACCGTCAAGGAGGAGGCGACCATCGCCCTCCAGCAGGTCGAGCGGCTCACCGACGTGGTCCAGCGCCTGCTCACCACCCAGCGCGACCCGCGCAGCCCCACCGCGGTCGCCTTCGACCTGGACGAGGTGATCAAGCAGCAGGTGGAGGAGTGGGGCCCGACGCTGCGCGAGCAGGGCCGGGTGCTGTCCCTGGAGGGCCTGCACGGGGTCACCGCGGTCGGCACCCCGGGGACGGTCGCCCAGGTGCTGGCCACCCTGATCGAGAACTCGCTGATGCACGGCGCCGGGACGATCACCCTGCGGGTCCGGCCCTCCGGCACCTCGGTGGTGGTCGAGGTGCAGGACCAGGGCGCCGGAGTGCCCGCCGACCTCGGCAACCGGGTGTTCGAGCGCGCGGTCAGCGGCCGCAACTCCACCGGCATCGGCCTGGCCGTCGCCCGCGATCTCGCGGAGGCGGACGGCGGCCGGCTGGAGCTCCTCTCGCTGAAGCCGGCGGTGTTCGCGCTCTTCCTCGGCCGTAGCCACGAGGACTGAGGGTCTTCAAGCCGTTCGGGCCGTGCGGACGTGCGATCGTCCGTCCCTCCGGGCGGCTCAGCCGCCCGCGGGGACGCCGAGCCGGCGCATCGGGCCCGGGATCCCGGTTACTCGGCCGGGACGTAGCGGATCTGCTCGGCGGCCAGCATCAGCTCGGCCTGGGCGGCCAGCTCCTGGCCACTGGCGGTGGCGGGGATCTCCGGCTCGGTCTCGGGCAGGGCCTTGAACACCCAGGTCCGGTAGGAGAAGAACCGGAAAGCCGTACCGGCGATCAAGCCGATCACGTTCTTGGCGATCAGCTGGCTGGTGGCCGAGTGGTAACCGAGCACGTGCACCGAGAAGGCGTTGATGCCGTTCTCGATCAGCATGCCGATACCGCTGAAGATCAGGAACAGGGTGATCTCGCGCTTGCGCGAGGCCGCGTCCCGGTCGCGGTAGAGCCAGTAGCGGTAGCCGAGGTAGTTGGTGCCGATCGCGACGCTGGTGGCGATGTAGCCCGAGAAGGAGTTGACCGGACCGGTCCCCTTCAGGCAGACCCAGAAGACACCGGCGTTGACGATCACGCCGGTCACGCCGACGATGCCGAACTTCACGACTTCGCCCGACAGCCCACGCATCTTCTGCACGAGCGAGGGTTTCGAAGCTGCGGTCGTCGCCATACCGGGTGGCCTCCATGTACCTGCGGGAAAAAGGGCGGCCGACCTGGGACGCGACCACCCTTGTGTCCTGCGTGCACGCACATGATCCGACTGCGTGGACGAGGACCTAGCCGTCCAGGCTACCCGCTTCCGTCGAACGGCTCAGCCCGCAGGGGAGGGGGTTGACATCTACGCGCGTCCACTACTCACGGCCCGCCCGCGGCTCCACCACCCCCCACCGGCCCGGATATCCTGGCCGGGTGACTTCCCCGGGCAATGTGAATTTTCCAGTGGTGGGCATGATCGGTGGCGGGCAGTTGGCCCGCATGGCACACCAGGCGGGCATCCCGCTCGGGGTCAGGTTCAAGCTCCTCGCCGACACGCCGCAGGACTCCGCCGCACAGGTGGTCTCCGAGGTCGTCCTCGGTGACTACCGCGACCTCGACACCCTGCGCCGCTTCGCGGCCGGCTGCGACGTCGTCACCTTCGACCACGAGCACGTCCCCACCGAGCACCTGCGGGCCCTGGAGGCCGACGGCATCGCCGTCCGCCCCGGCCCGGACGCGCTGGTCAACGCCCAGGACAAGGGCGTGATGCGGGCCAAGCTCGACTCCATCGACGTGCCCTGCCCCCGGCACCGGATCGTCGCCGACCCGGCCGACGTCACCGCCTTCGCCGACGAGGGCGCCGGCTACCCGGTCGTGCTGAAGACCGTCCGCGGCGGCTATGACGGCAAGGGCGTCTGGGTCGTGGACGACGAGAACGAGGCGCAGGCCCCGTTCCTGGCCGGCGTCCCGGTGCTGGCCGAGGAGAAGGTCGACTTCGTCCGCGAGCTGGCCGCCAACGTGGTCCGCTCGCCCAGCGGCCAGGCCGTCGCCTACCCGGTGGTCGAGAGCGTCCAGGAGAACGGCGTCTGCGCCGAGGTCACCGCCCCCGCGCCGGACCTCGACCCCGCCCTCTCCGACGAGGCCCAGCAGCTCGCCCTGCGGATCGCCGGCGCCCTCGGCATCGTCGGCCACCTCGCCGTCGAGCTGTTCCAGACCCGGGACGGCCGCATCCTGGTCAACGAGCTGGCCATGCGCCCGCACAACTCCGGGCACTGGACCCAGGACGGCGCGGTCACCTCGCAGTTCGAGAACCACCTGCGGGCCGTCCTCGACCTCCCGCTCGGCGACCCCCGGCCGCGCGCCAAGTGGACCGTCATGGTCAACGTCCTGGGCGGCGACTACCCGGACATGTACCACGCCTTCCTGCACTGCATGGCCCGCGACCCCGGGCTGCGGATCCACATGTACGGGAAGGACGTGAAGCCCGGCCGCAAGGTCGGCCACGTCAACGTCTTCGGGGACGACCTCGACGACGTCCGCGAGCGCGCCCGCCATGCGGCCGCCTACCTGCGAGGAACGATCACCGAATGACCCCTGTCGTTGGCATCGTGATGGGCTCCGACTCCGACTGGCCGGTCATGGAGGCCGCCGCCCAGGCCCTGGACGAGTTCGAGATCCCCTACGAGGTGGACGTCGTCTCCGCCCACCGGATGCCCCGCGAGATGGTCGCGTACGGCGAGAACGCCCACCGGCGCGGTCTGAAGGCGATCATCGCCGGCGCCGGCGGCGCTGCCCACCTGCCCGGCATGCTGGCCTCCGTCACCCCGCTGCCGGTCATCGGCGTGCCGGTGCCGCTGCGCTACCTGGACGGCATGGACAGCCTGCTGTCGATCGTCCAGATGCCGGCCGGCGTGCCGGTCGCGACCGTCTCGGTGGCCGGCGCGCGCAACGCGGGCCTGCTCGCGGTCCGGATGCTCGCCGCCTTCGACACCGAACTCGCCGAGAAGATGACCGACTTCCAGGCCGAGCTGAACAGCCAGGCCACCGAGAAGGGCAAGAAGCTCCGGGCCAAGGTGGCCGGTTCCACCTCCTTCGGCTTCGGCAAGTAAGACCGCTGGTGGGGGTGGGGTAGAACGGCCCGTATGACTTCTCAGACGGACTCCCCCACCCCGCTGGCCGCCGCCCGGGCCCTGCTCCGCACCGCCCCCGTGGTGGACGGCCACAACGACCTCCCCTGGGCGATGCGCGAGCAGGCCGGGTACGACCTCGGCGCGCTCGACCTCGCCGCCGACCAGAGCGACCGCCTGCACACCGACCTCGCCCGCCTCGCGGAGGGCGGGGTCGGCGCGCAGTTCTGGTCCGTCTACGTGCCCGCCTCGCTGGCCGGCGACCACGCGGTCAGCGCCACCCTGGAGCAGGTCGACTTCGTCCACGCCCTGGTCGAGCGCTACCCCGACCGGCTGCGGCTCGCCCGCACCGCCGCGGACATGGAGGCCGCCCGCGCCGAGGGCCGGATCGCCTCGCTGATGGGCGCCGAGGGCGGCCACTCCATCGACTGCTCGCTGGCCACCCTGCGCGCCCTGTACGAGCTCGGCGTGCGGTACCTGACACTCACCCACAACGACAACGTGCCGTGGGCCGACTCCGCGACCGACAAGCCGGTGGCCGGCGGGCTGACCCGCTTCGGCGAGGAGGTCGTCCGGGAGATGAACCGGCTCGGCATGCTGGTCGACCTCTCGCACGTCTCCGCCGACACCATGCGGGACGCCCTGCGGGTCACCGAGGCGCCCGTGGTCTTCTCACACTCCTCGTCCCGCACGGTCTGCGAGCACCCGCGCAACATCCCGGACGACGTGCTCGCCCAGCTGCCCGCCAACGGCGGGGTGGCGATGGCGACCTTCGTACCGAAGTTCATCCTGCCCGCCGCCATCGAGTGGACCCTGGCAGCCGACGAGAACATGCGCGCCCACGGCTTCCACCCGCTGGACACCACCCCGCCGGCCATGGAGCGCCAGCGCGCCTTCGAGGCCGCCAACCCGCGCCCGATCGCCACCCCGGCCACCGTCGCCGACCACCTCGACCACATGCGCGAGGTGGCCGGCATCGACCACATCGGCATCGGCGGCGACTTCGACGGAACCGCCTTCCTGCCCGACGGCCTCGACTCGGTGGCCGGCTACCCCAACCTGGTCGCCGAACTCCTCGGCCGCCACTGGTCGGAGGCCGACCTGGCCAAGCTCACCTGGCACAACGCCGTCCGCGTCCTGCGCGACGCCGAGTCGGTCGCCGCGACCCTGCGGTCGAGCCGCCGCCCGTCCATCGCGACCATCGCCCAGCTGGACGGCTGACCCTCAGCCCAGCCGCGGGATCTCGATGGCCGGGCACCTGTCCATGACCATCGAGACCCCCGCGGCCCGGACCCGCCCGTACGCGACCTCGTCGACCACACCCAGCTGGAACCAGACCGCCTTCGCCCCGACCGCCACCGCCTGGTCGGCCACCTCCCCGGCCAGCGCGCTGTTCACGAACACGTCCACCACGTCGACCTCGAACGGGATCTCGGCGAGCGAGGCGTACCCGGGCTCGCCGAGCACCGTCTCCGCCTTCGGGTGCACCGGCACGATCCGCTTGCCGTACCGCTGCAACACCCGCGCCACCCCGTACGCGGCCCGCGCGGTGTTGTTGGACAGCCCGACCACCGCCCAGGTGTCACCCGCCCCGGTGAGGATCCCGCGGACCGTCGCGTCGTCGCCGTAGCTCGTCATGCCGGTGCCAACGGCGCTCCGCCGAAGGGCATTCCCCGGCCGGGCGTCAGCTCGGCCGGCCGAGGGCGCGGTAGGTCCAGCCGGCGGCGCGCCAGGCTTCGGCGTCGAGGACGTTGCGGCCGTCGAGGAGGCGGCGTTCCGCGACGACGGCGCCGAGTTCGGCCGGGTCCAGCTCGCGGAACTCGGCCCACTCGGTGAGGTGGAGGACGACGTGGGCGCCCTCGGCGGCTTCCAGGGCGGAGCCGGCGTAGGCGAGGGAGGGGAACATCTTGCGGGCGTTGTCCACGGCCTTCGGGTCGTAGACGGTGACCTGGGCGCCCTGGAGCTGGATCTGGGCGGCCACGTTGAGGGCGGGGGAGTCCCGGATGTCGTCCGAGTTGGGCTTGAAGGCGGCGCCGAGGACGGCGACCCGGCGGCCCAGGAAGCCGCCGCCGCACTGCTCGCGGGCCAGCTCGACCATCCGGGAGCGGCGCCGCATGTTGATCGAGTCGACCTCGCGCAGGAAGGTCAGCGCCTGGTCGGCGCCGAGCTCGCCGGCCCGGGCCATGAACGCCCGGATGTCCTTGGGCAGGCAGCCGCCGCCGAAGCCGAGGCCGGAGTTGAGGAACTTGCCGCCGATCCGCTCGTCGTAGGAGAGCGCCTTGCTGAGCTGGGTGACGTCCGCGCCGGCCGCCTCGCAGACCTCGGCCATCGCGTTGATGAAGGAGATCTTGGTGGCCAGGAAGGAGTTGGCGGCGGCCTTGACCAGTTCGGCGGTCGCGAAGTCGGTGACCAGGAACGGCACTCCGGCCGAGATCGGCTCGGCGTACACCTCGCGCAGCAGCCGCTCGGCCCGCTCGCTCTGGGCGCCGACCACGATCCGGTCCGGCCGCAGGGTGTCCTGGACGGCGAAGCCCTCGCGCAGGAACTCCGGGTTCCAGGCGAGTTCGGCGCCCTCGCCGACCGGCGCGAGCGCGGCCAGCCGCTCGGCCAGCCGGGCCGCCGAGCCGACCGGGACGGTGGACTTGCCGACCACCAGGGCCGGGCGGGTCAGGTGCGGCGCCAGGTCGTCGATCGCGGTGTCCACGTACGACATGTCGGCGGCGAACTCGCCCTTGCGCTGCGGGGTGTTGACGCAGATGAAGTGCACGTCGCCGAACTCGGCGGCCTCCTTGGCGGAGGTGGTGAAGCGCAGCCGCCCGGTGGAGCCCTCGTGCCCGGCGACGTGCTTGAGCAGCAGCTCGGACAGTCCCGGCTCGTACATCGGGACGCGGCCTGCGGTGAGGGTGGCGATCTTGTCGGGATCGACGTCCAGACCCAGCACCTCGAAGCCGAACTCGGCCATCGCGGCGGCATGCGTGGCGCCGAGGTAGCCGGTGCCGATCACGGAGATGCGGAGGGTCACGGGTTCCCCTTGAGTTGCGGGTTCGACCAGTAGAGGTGCCCCTGATGCTATCCGCCCGGCCCGGTCACGCAGGGATCGCCCGTGTCCGGAGGTCGCTAGGCAGCCGTAGGTCGGAGCCCTAGGATTTGTACTGAACGGTAGTTAACCCCGGATTCGACGTCGATCAGACTTCGGTCACTGGACCACGAGGCAGGCATCATGGCGGGCAGCGCGGCTGACTTCGATCTCTTCCGTATCTCCGAGGAGCACGAGATGCTCCGTGAGGCGGTGCGTGCGCTGGCCGAGGCGAAGATCGCGCCGTTCGCGGCGGAGGTGGACGAGCAGGGGCGGTTCCCGCAGGAGGCGTTGGACGCGCTGCGGGGCAATGACCTGCACGCGGTGCACGTGCCGGAGGTGTACGGCGGTGCGGGGGCGGACGCGCTGGCGACGGTGATCGTGATCGAGGAGGTCGCGCGGGTGTGCGGCTCGTCGTCGCTGATCCCGGCGGTGAACAAGCTGGGTTCGCTGCCGGTGCAGCTGTCGGGTTCGGAGGAGCTGAAGGCGAAGTACCTGGGTGCGCTGGCGCGTGGCGAGGGGATGTTCTCGTACTGCCTGTCGGAGCCGGAGGCGGGGTCGGACGCGGCGGGGATGAAGACCCGGGCGGTGCGCGACGGTGACTTCTGGGTCCTCAACGGGGTGAAGCGGTGGATCACCAACGCGGGTGTCTCGGAGTTCTACACGGTGATGGCGGTGACGGACCCGTCGATGCGCTCGAAGGGCATCTCGGCGTTCGTGGTGGAGAAGGGTGACGAGGGCGTCTCGTTCGGTGCGCCGGAGAAGAAGCTCGGGATCAAGGGTTCGCCGACGCGTGAGGTGTACTTCGACAACGTGCGGATCCCGGCGGACCGGATGATCGGTGCGGAGGGCACCGGTTTCCAGACGGCGATGAAGACGCTGGACCACACCCGGGTGACGATCGCGGCGCAGGCGGTGGGTATCGCGCAGGGCGCGCTGGACTACGCGAAGGGCTACGTGCGGGAGCGCAGGCAGTTCGGCAAGGCGATCGCGGAGTTCCAGGGTGTGCAGTTCATGCTGGCGGACATGGCGATGAAGCTGGAGGCCGCGCGGCAGATGACGTACGTGGCGGCGGCGAAGTCGCAGCGCGGGGACGCGGACCTGACGTTCTTCGGTGCGGCGGCGAAGTGCTTCGCGTCGGACGTGGCGATGGAGGTGACCACGGACGCGGTGCAGCTGCTGGGTGGTTACGGCTACACCCGGGACTACCCGGTGGAGCGGATGATGCGTGACGCGAAGATCACCCAGATCTACGAGGGCACCAACCAGGTCCAGCGCATCGTGATGGCCCGCAACCTCCCGTAACGGGCCCGACCTCGAAGTCCTCCGAGCCCCCGGCCGAATTCCGATCGGCCGGGGGCTCCGGCGTTCCCGGACGGGCCTGAACGCCGGCCGCGGCGGTGTCGTATAAATGATCGTCAACTTTCCTGCAGTGCACCCGAGTACGGAGGAATGCAGATGACCGCCCACGAGACCGCCGGCAAGGTCTGGCTGATCACCGGTGCCAACTCCGGCTTCGGCCAGGCCATCGCCGAGGCCGCCGTCGCCGCCGGCGACACCGTGGTCGCCGCCGCCCGGCGCCCCGAGGCGCTGGCCGAGCTGGAGGCCGCCCACCCCGGCCGGGTCGTCCCGGTCCGGCTGGACGTCACCGACCAGGAGCAGATCTCCGCCGTCGTCGAGGAGGCCGTGTCCCGGCTCGGCCGGATCGACGTCCTGGTGAACAACGCCGGGCGCGGCGTGATCGGCGCCGTCGAGGAGACCACCGACCGCGAGCTGCGGGACCTCATGGACCTGCACTTCTTCGGCCCGGCCGCGCTCACCCGGGCCGTGCTGCCGCACATGCGGGCCCAGGGCTCGGGCGCCGTGGTGCAGATGAGCAGCATGGGGGGCCGGTTCTCCTTCCCCGGCGTCGGTGCCTACTCGGCCACCAAGTTCGCCCTGGAGGGGCTGTCCGAGGCGCTGGCCCAGGAGGTGGCCGGCTTCGGGATCAAGGTGCTGATCGTCGAGCCGGGCGCGTTCCGGACCGGCTTCGCGGGCGGCGGCGCGCTCGCCCACTCCACCCCGATCGACGCCTACGAACCGGTGGTCGGCCCGGTCCGCACCGGCCTGCCGGACTCCGACGGCAAGCAGGCGGGCGACCCGGTGAAGGCCGCCGAGGCGATCCTGACCGCGCTGGACGCCGAGCGGACCCCGCTGCGGCTCGCGCTCGGCACCGACGCCGTGGACGCGATCCTCGGCAACCTGGACGGCGCGCGCAGCGAGGCCGAGGCCTGGGCGGCGGTCGGCCGCGCCACCGACTTCCCGGCCGGGGCGTAACGCCGCGGGAATCTCCGCGACGGCGGGCAGCCGGACTGCCTAGGCTGCCCGCCATGTCCACCACGCTCAGCCTCGCCGCGCTCACCCCCGACAACATCGACGCCGCCCTCGCCCTGCGGGTGCGCCCGGACCAGGAGGGCCTGGTCGCGCCGGTGGCGAAGTCGCTGGCCGAGGCGTACGTGCACGGGGAGACGGCCTGGCCCCGGCTGATCCTGGACGGCGGGCGGCCGGTCGGCTTCGTGATGGCCTTCTTCGACGTCCGCTTCGACCCGGAGCGGCCCGACGACCGCCCCCGCTCCGGCCTCTGGCGCCTGCTGGTCGACGCCGGGCAGCAGCGCGGCGGCTACGGCCGCTTCGCCGTCGAGCGGGTCTGCGCGGAGATCCGCCGCCGCGGCGGCACCCGCGCCACCGTCACCTACCACCCCGGCCCGGACGGCCCGGCCGGGTTCTACGCCCGGCTGGGCTTCCGCCCGACCGGCGAGCTGAGCGGCGGCCAGGAGGTGGCGGAGGTCGAGCTGTGAGGGCTCAGTCGAGCAGCACGGCGGCCTGCTCCCGGGCCTGCCGCAGCCACTCGGCCCGCTCGTCGGCGGGGGAGTCGGTACCAGGGCCCGCCCGGCCCGCAGCAGTCCGGTCGGCTCGCCGTCGGCGGTGCCGAGCTTGTAGGCGACGCCGGGGGCCAGCACCCGCTGCACCCAGCCGGTCAGCACGGCGGGCGGCATGCCCCACCAGTTGGGGTGGATCAGCACCAGTGCGTCCAGGGTGGCCACCTCGGCGCGGTGCAGGGCGAGTTGGGGGTCCGGCGCAAGCTGAAGGCCCGAGCCCCCTACGCCGCCGCCGACTTCCCGGAGGCGCCGGCGATCACCTCGTCCAGCACCTCCCGCGAGCGCAGCAGGTCGCCGATCATCCGGTCGATCCGGGCGCGCTCCGCCGTCAGCTCATCGACCAGCAGGGGAGTGGCGATCGCGCTCGGGCCGCCGTCGGAGTCCCGCATGCAGGGCAGGACCTTGTGGATGGTGCGGCTGTGCAGTCCGGCCGCGAACAGCTCCTGGATGTGGACCACCCGGTCCACCGCCGTCTCCGGGTACTCCCGGTGGCCGCCCGGGGTGCGTTGCGCGAGCAGCAGGCCCTGCTGCTCGTAGTACCGCAGCGAGCGCTCGCTCACGCCCGTCCGCCGGGCCAGTTCGCCGATCCGCATGCCGTCCCCCCGCCATCCCGGTCGAAGCGCCCGTCGAGGCACATGGATGTTAGCTTCCACCCGGCGCTCGCCGGATAACACGCCGATCCGACCTCGCGCCCTCCGGGGGTGGCGCGCGACGGCGAGCCGCTCGTGCCATGATCCCTGCATGGGTTCCAACGTTTTCTTCGACATCACCATCAACGACGAGCCGGCCGGCCGCATCGTCTTCAAGCTCTTCGACGACGTCGTCCCGAAGACCGCCCGCAACTTCCGCGAGCTGGCCACCGGCCAGAACGGCTTCGGCTACGAGGGCTCCGGCTTCCACCGCGTGATCCCCGCCTTCATGCTGCAGGGCGGTGACTTCACCAACCACAACGGCACCGGCGGCAAGAGCATCTACGGCGAGAAGTTCGCGGACGAGAACTTCGACCTGAAGCACGACCGCCCGGGCCTGCTCTCGATGGCCAACGCCGGTCGCAACACCAACGGTTCGCAGTTCTTCATCACCACCATCGTCACCGACTGGCTGGACGGCAAGCACGTCGTCTTCGGCGAGGTCGTCGAGGGCATGGACCTGGTGAAGAAGATCGAGGGCCTCGGCTCGCAGAGCGGCCGCACCTCGGCCAAGATCACCATCGCCAAGTCCGGCGAGATCGCCTGATCACCGTCCTCCGGGACCGGTGACAACCCACCGCCCCGGAGCGGGGAGTCGGACCTGCCGACCTCCCGCTCCGGGGCGGTGGCGTTCCCGCCCACCGGACACGTCCTAGGTCGAAGGACCGATGGCCGATCGCCCGCCGCCCGGGTGGAATGGGCGGGTGGATCACCAGAAGGCGTACGAGGGGCTGGCACCGACCGTACGGGCGGCGTACCTGGAGCGGATCGGCGTGACGGAGCCCGGGCCGCCCTCGGCGGAGGGCCTGGCGCTGCTGCAGCTTGCCCACCTGCGGGCGGTCCCGTTCGAGAACCTGAGCATCCACCTCGGCGAGCCCGTGGTGCTGGAGCCGGCCGCCCTGGTGGCGAAGCTGGTGGACCGGCGGCGCGGCGGCTTCTGCTACGAACTCAACGGCGCTTTCGCCGAGTTGCTGCGCACGCTGGGGTACCGGGTGAGCCTGCTGGCCGCCCGGGTCTTCGACGGGGAGCGGTCCGGGCCGCCGTTCGACCACCTGGCGCTGCGGGTCGACCTGGACGAACCCTGGCTGGTCGACGTGGGGTTCGGCCGGTTCAGCCTGCTCCCGCTGCGCCTGGACGAGCGCGGCGCCCAGTCCGACCCGCACGGCACGGTCGTGATCGGTCCGTACGGCGACCACGGCGAGCTGGACGTGCGACTGGACGGCGTGCCGCAGTACCGGCTCGACCCGCGCCCGTACCGGCTGGCCGACTTCGGGCCGACCTGCTGGTGGCAGACCACCTCGCCGCAGTCCCACTTCACCCGGTCGACCACCTGCTCGCTGCCGGCCCCGGACGGCGGCCGGACCACCCTCAGCGGCACCCGACTGATCCGGACCGCCCCCGACGGCGGCCGCACCGAGGAGCAACTCACCGACGCCGGGGCGCTGTCCGCGTACCGGGAGCACTTCGGGATCGTGCTCGACCGGCTGCCGACCCGTCCGTCGGCCTGACGCCGGGGCGGCGGCGTGCCCTCAGGCGGGGGCGGAGCCGGACGCCCACGTCCCCTCCCGCATGCCCACCTTGCGGGCGGGCGCCCCGGCCGACGGTCACGCCGTTGTAGGGCGTCACGTTCGCGCCGAGCGTGGTGTACGGGTGCAGCACGGTGCCGAAGCCGAGGTGGAACACGGTGAGTCCGGGCCCGATCTCGCAGGCGGCCGGCACCTCCATGCCGTAGAGCGCGAGCGCCTCCTGGACCAGGCGGCCCAGGAAGCGGTGGCGTCGGCGGTGGACGAGTGCGGTGACGAGGGGAATTCACCCACTGCGGCGGGGAGGTCGCCCGGAGTCGCCGGTCACTTGAAGTCCGGCACCGCGGTGTCGTTCTTGAAGGCGTCGAAGACCTGCTTGGACTTGCCGGCGTCCCACTGCACCGCGGACTCGCCGGTCTTGGTGTGGAAGTCGGCGTTGCCGATCGGGACGGTCATGGTCTTGCCGCCGCCGCCGTTGACGTCCTTCATGGCGAGGAAGAGCGAGCCCAGGTCGGTCAGCCCGCAGTCGTCGTCGACGATCAGGGTGCCGAGCGCCGAGTCGACCAGCGGGTAGAAGGTGAAGGGGTTGAGCACATTGCCCGGGGAGGCGGCCTGGTGGGCGAGGGCGCCGAGGAACTTCTGCTGGTTGCGCATCCGGCCGAGGTCCTGGTCGGCCATCTGGTGGCGCTGGCGGACGAAGGCGAGGGCCTGCTTCCCGTTCAGGGTCTGGTCGCCGGCCTTGAGGTCGAGGCCGGAGTCCTTGTCCTTGACGTCCTGGTCGATGTGCATCTCGACGCCGCCGATGGAGTCCACGATGCCGACGAAGCCGGTGAAGCCGATCTCGGCGTAGTGGTCGATGCGGATGCCGGTGTTCATCTCCACGGTCTGCGCCAGGAGCCGGCCGTTGCCGTTGGCGAACGCCGAGTTGATCTTCGAGGTGGTGGCCTTGACGGTCTTGCCGCTGCTCGTCTTGAACTCGGGGATCGGCACCCAGGAGTCGCGCGGGATGCTCATCAGGGTGTTCCCGTTGTCCCCGATGTGCAGGATCATCATCGAGTCGCTGCGCTTGCCCTCGACGTCGTGGCCGGTGTGCATGTCCTCCATCTGGGCATCGGTGAGGCCCTCGCGGCTGTCCGAGCCGACGATCAGCCAGTTGGTGCCCTTGCCCGCCGCCGGGCGGCCCGGGTAGTCGGCCAGCACGTTCTCGTGGTTGAGCTTGGAGTCCGCCCAGAAGTAGGTGGAGACGGCGGTCACCATGACGGCGATCAGCACGCCGAAGACCGACCACTTCACGATCCGCCGCCGCGGCCAGCGCTTGGCCTGGGCACCGGCCGGCCGCGCACCGGCCGGGCCGTCGGGACCACCCGGGCCGCCGGGCCGGCCGGGACCGCCCGGGCCACCGGGCACGCCCTGCGGCGGGACGCCGCCGTACCGGGACGGCTCGGGCTGCCGCGGCGCGGGCGCCGCCGGCCCGCGCGGGTTCAGCGAGGACGGCAGCGGCGGCTCGGCCGCCGCCCCGCCTCCGCCGTTGCCTGCGTACGGGTTCCCGCCGCCGCCCGGGCGGCCCTCCTGCCACGTGTTCATGCCGTCGAGGATGCCCGACCCTGCTCGGCCTGACTCCCCCCGGGGGCCCCACCAGGCCTCTTGTAGCAGTTTTGATGCACGTACCGGATCGTTCCGCCGAAACGTCCCGTCACCCGGGTTCCGGCTGCCGAAACGATTCTTGACCGCCTCGAACACCGCGTGTTTGCATTTCACGCATGGATCAGCGTTGGGCACTCACGCGTCGGCGGCACGTCGACCTGCGGCGTGGGGTGGCCTGTTCGCTCTGTCGCGGCTGACACCCGCGCCTCGCGCCCGTCGAGACGCCCCCTTCCGAGCACCGAACCGCAGCGCCCCGCCCGCTGCGGCGCCGTTTCGAAGAGCCGCCCCGCTTCCAGCCAGAGGTGAACCATGGCCACCGTCCTGTCCGTTTCCGGCTCCCCGTCCGCCACCTCCCGCACCACCCGCCTGCTGCGCCTCGTCGACGCCCGCCTCGCCGACCGCGGCCACCACGTCATCCCCTTCGAGGCCCGCAGCCTGCCCGCGCACGCGCTGCTGTCGGGCGACTTCGACCACCCCGAGATCGTCGCCGTCACCGAGCTGTTCGCCCGCGCCGACGGCGTGGTCATCGGCACCCCCGTCTACAAGGCCGCCTACTCGGGCCTGCTGAAGGCCCTGCTGGACGTGCTCCCGCAGTACGCGCTGGCCGGCAAGGCCGTCCTGCCGCTGGCCACCGGCGGCTCGCCCGCGCACGTCCTCGCGGTCGACTACGCGCTGCGCCCGGTGCTCAGCTCGATGGGCGCCGACCACATCACCCAGGGCTGGTTCGTGCTCGACCGCCACATCACCGCCAGGGAGGACGGCACCACCCTGGTCGAGCGCGAGACCGACGCCCTGCTGGCCCCCGTCGTGGCGGGCTTCGCCGACGCCCTGGAACGGCTGGCCGCACCCGCGCTGACCGGCTGAGCAGCGGCCGGCGCGACCCCGTACGGGGCGACCCCGAGACGGCCCGCGGCGCCCCCTAGGGGGAGGGGGCGCCGCATCCCGTAGAACCTTGGTTGCACCGCTTCATTCCGACGGAGGACGAGCGGCCCGCAACCGACTCCTAACGTGGATCCCACGTCCCCACCCGCCCGAACGCGGCCCGGTTCCATCGGGTCCGCAGCCGACCGCGTCGGCAGGGTGGGGGCCAACGGGTGGGCCCACTTCTTAGGAGACTCCAGTGACGACGGCAGCAGCCGTGTACGACCCCCAGCTTCCCGGTGGACCGTCCGCCGTCGCCGCGTCGGCCCGTCAGGTCACCAAGGCGTACGGCTCGGGCGAGACCAAGGTGACCGCCCTGGACGCGGTCGACGTGGACATCCAGCGCGGCCGCTTCACCGCGATCATGGGCCCCTCCGGCTCCGGCAAGTCGACGCTGATGCACTGCCTGGCCGGCCTGGACACGGTCAGCGGCGGTCGGATCTGGATCGGCGACACGGAGATCACCGGCCTCAAGGACAAGCAGCTGACCAGGCTGCGCCGCGACAAGATCGGCTTCATCTTCCAGGCGTTCAACCTGCTGCCGACCCTGAACGCGCTGGAGAACATCACGCTCCCGATGGACATCGCCGGCCGCAGGCCCGACCAGGCCTGGCTGGACCAGGTGGTGGAGACCGTCGGCCTGGCCGGCCGGCTCAAGCACCGCCCCACCCAGCTCTCCGGCGGCCAGCAGCAGCGCGTCGCGGTGGCCCGGGCACTGGCCGCCCGCCCCGAGATCATCTTCGGCGACGAGCCCACCGGGAACCTGGACTCCCGGGCCGGCGCCGAGGTGCTGACCTTCCTGCGCCGCTCGGTGGACGAGCTGGGCCAGACCATGGTCATGGTCACCCACGACCCGGTCGCCGCCGGCTACGCGGACCGCGTGCTCTTCCTCGCCGACGGCGTGATCGTCGACGAGATGCACGCGCCGACCGCCGACTCCGTCCTCGAACGCATGCGCCGTTTCGACGGCAAGCGCACCAGCTGAGCGGCGGGACGACCTCACCATGCTGCTCAAGACCTCACTGCGGAGCTTCTTCGCCCACAAGGGCCGGATGGCGCTCTCGCTCATCGCCGTCGTGCTGTCGGTCGCCTTCGTGTCCGGCACCCTGGTGTTCTCCAACACCGCCACCAGCACCTTCTCCAAGCTGTTCGCCGCGACCGCCTCCGACATATCGGTCCAGCCGCCCACGCCGGCCGAGGACGACCGGCAGGACAGCGACAAGACGCCGACCGTTCCGGTCTCGCTCGCCCAGCAGGTCGCCGCGGTGCCCGGAGTGAAGACCGCCGTCGGCCAGGTCATGGTCGGCAACGCGATCCTGGTCAACCCGGCCACCAACAAGCTGGTCGGCCCGACCAGCGGCGCGCCGACCCTGGTCGGCAACTGGACCGACACCCCGCGCAACCCGGTGAAGATCACCTCGGGCCACGTCCCGCAGAACTCCGGCGAGCTGGTGCTGGACGCGGACACCGCCAAGAAGGCCAAGCTCGGCCTCGGCGACAAGCTCCGGGTCGACAACGCCGGCGGCCAGCACCCGTACACGATCGTCGGCATCGCCACCTTCACCACCACCAACCCGGGCGCGGCGCTGGCCTTCCTGGACACCCAGACCGCGCAGCAGGTGCTGCTCGGCGAGCAGGCCTACACCACCGTCGAAGCCTTCGGCGACGGCAGCCGCAGCAACGACCAGCTCAAGGCCGACGCCCTCGCCAAGGTCGGCAGCGGCTACGAGATCAAGACCGCGGCCGAGCAGAAGGACCAGAACACCAAGGCGATCGGCAGCGGCCTCGACTTCATGAAGTACGCGATGCTCGGCTTCGCCGGCATCTCGCTGATCGTCGGCGGCTTCCTGATCATCAACACCTTCTCGATGCTGGTCGCCCAGCGCACCCGCGAGATCGGCCTGCTGCGCGCCATCGGCGGCAGCCGCCGGCAGGTGAACGGCTCGGTGCTGGTCGAGGCGCTGATCCTGGGCGTGCTCGGCTCGACCCTCGGGGTGGCGGTCGGCCTGGGCGTCGCGGTCGGCCTGATCAAGCTGATGAACGCGATCGGCATGGACCTCAGGGCGAGCGACCTGGAGATCGGTCCCGACGTCTTCGTGGCCGGCTACGCGGTGGGCATCCTGATCACCGTCATCGCGGCCTGGATCCCGGCCCGCCGGGCCAGCCGGATCGCCCCGATGGCCGCCCTGCGCGACCACGGCACCCCGGCCGAGGCCCGCTCCAACGTCGTCCGGACGATCCTCGGCCTGCTGCTCACCGCGGGCGGCGCCGGTCTGCTGGTGCTCGCCGGCTCGGCGGACAAGGCGGCCACCGGCGGCCAGTACCTGGGCCTGGGCCTGCTGCTCACCCTGATCGGCTTCGTGGTGCTCGGCCCGCTGCTGGCCACCGTCGTCATCAAGGTGCTCGGCGCCCTGCTCCCGGCCCTGTTCGGCCCATCCGGCAAGCTCGCCCAGCGCAACGCGATGCGCAACCCGCGCCGCACCGGCGCCACCGCCGCCGCGCTGATGATCGGTCTGGCGCTGGTGATCGGCTCCTCGGTCTTCAGCTCCTCGGCCGTCACCTCGGCCAGCGCCCAGATCGACAAGTCGGTGGGTGTGGACTACATCATCGCGGGCGGTCGCACCCCGGTCACCACGGACATGATGGACGCGGTGCGCCACACCCCGGGCATCGACCACGTCACCACCCAGGAGGAGTTCAAGCGCACGAAGGTCCAACTGCCCGACGGGCAGAGCGCCAAGACGGACCTGACCGCCGTGCCGACCAGCTTCTTCGGTACCGACTTCCACCCCACGGTCACCGCCGGCGCGGTGGACTCGGTCGGGCACGGCTCGCTGGGGATCGGCGAGACCTTCGCCAAGGACCACAACCTGAAGGTCGGCGACCATCTGACCGTCGACTACGGCAAGGGCCGCACCCAGACCCTGCCGGTGGGCGTGGTCTTCCAGAAGGGCGGGCTGCTGGGCGACGGCACCTTCGTCGGCCTCGACACCGTGACCGGGGTCGTCCCGGCCGCCGAGCAGCCGCCGGTCTGGACCTTCTTCGCCAAGGCCTCCGCCGGCACCGACGTCGCCAAGACGCTCACCGCCCTGGAGGACGCGCTCAAGCAGTACCCGCAGCTGACCGTCAAGGACCAGGCCGGCTACAAGGAGCTGGTGCAGTCCCAGGTCAACACCCTGCTCTACCTGATCTACGGACTGGTCGGCCTGTCGATCACCGTCGCCGTGCTCGGCGTGGTCAACACCCTGGCGCTGTCGGTGGTCGAGCGGACCCGCGAGATCGGCCTGCTGCGGGCGATCGGGCTCTCCCGCCGCCAGCTGCGCCGGATGATCCGGCTGGAGTCCGTGGTGATCGCGGTGTTCGGCGCCGTCCTCGGCACCGGGCTGGGCCTGGCCTGGGGCATCACCGCCCAGCGGGTGCTGCGGGACCAGGGGCTCGGGACGCTCTCCGTCCCGACCACCACGATCGCGGTGACGCTGGTCTCCTCGGTGGTGATCGGCCTGGTCGCCGCACTCGTCCCGGCCTTCCGGGCCGGACGCATGAACGTCCTCGCGGCCATCGCGACGGACTGACCCGGCGGCGGGGGCGTCGGGTCGAACCCCCACGGGGGAACGGGGGAACGGGGGAAACCGGGGGGAACGGGGGGCGGGGGGGGGGGGGGGACCTGGGGGGGGGGGGGGGGGGTGGTGGTTTGGGGGGTGGTTGGGTGGGGGGGGGGGGGGGGGGGGGGGGGGGGGGTTGGTTTTTTC
>NZ_JBHTTU010000010.1:0-2190 GCF_042794375.1 Kitasatospora sp. NPDC056531
GTCAGTTACGGCGCGTTCCTGGCGCTGCTGGCGACCGCGCACGCGCCGGCCGAGCAGGTCGCCCGCTGCGCGGTGGTCGCGCCGTTCCTGTCCGGACAGGCGGGGACGGCACCCGTCTTCTTCGGTCTCCTCCGGCCGGCTTCCCCTTCCGTTGACTTCCCGATTCCCCGACGGGAGCGATGACTTGCCCCGCCTTCCCACCGGATGGACCCTCGCCCTGGGCATCGCCCTGCCGGTCGAGGCCACCACCACCCTCGCGCTGCCGGCCGTGCTCGCCGGGGCCGTCGACGCCGTCCTCGGCCACCGGTCCGGGCCCGGCGCCTTCGCGCTGCTCGCCGGCACCCTGGGCGCGGCGGCCGCCGCCAACGCCACCGTCGCGGCCGCCGGACCGGCCTGCTCGGCCGAGGCCACCGCCGCCCTGCGCGGACGCCTGGTCCGCCACCTGCTCGCCCTCGGACCGGGAGGCGGCCTGAACGGCAGGCCGCCTCCCGGAGACCTCGCCGCCCGGCTACTGGGCTCGGCGGGCGACGCGGGCGGCCGACTGCCCGCCGTCCTCGGCGCCGTCACGGCGCTGCTCACCTCGGTGGGCGCGATCGTCGGGCTCGCGGTGCTGTCGCCGTGGCTGGCGGTCGCCTTCTTCGCGGGCGTGGTGCCCGGTGTGCTGCTGATCCGGCTCTTCCTGCGCCAGGCCCGGCCGGTCTTCGTCCGCTACCAGGAAGTCCAGGCCGAGATCGCCGCCCGGCTCAGCGGCGCCCTGGCCGGACTGCGCAGCATTCACGCCGCACGCGCCGAACCGCGCGAGGCCGCACGGGTGTTGGCGCCACTACCGGAACTCTCCGCGGCCGGGCACGCGCTCTGGGCGGCGCAGCAGCGCACCGCCTGGCAGGCGACCGTTCTGATCGCCCTGGTCGAGGTCACGGTGCTCACCACGGCCGGCACTCTGCTCGCGGACGGCGCCCTCGCCCCCGGCGCGCTCGCCGCGGCGGCGGGCTGGGCGGCGCTGGGCGCGGGACTGTTCGAGCAGGTCGAGGCGCTCGTCGGGGTCGCGCACGCGCGCGCCGGACAGGCCCGGGTGGACGAACTGCTGGCCCTCATGCCCGCGCCGATCGGTACGGCGGCGCTCCCGGCGGGCGGGCCCGGGGAGGTCTCGTTCCGGGGCGTGGTGGTGCGCGACGGCGACCGGATGCTGCTCGGGCCGCTCGACCTCACCGTCCCCGGCGGCCGTACGGTCGCCCTGGTAGGACGCTCCGGCTCCGGCAAGTCGCTGCTGGCCGCCCTGCCCGGACGGCTGCGCGACCCGGAGGAGGGCACCGTACTGATCGACGGCGTCCCGGTGGGCACCCTGTCGGCCGCCGAGCTGCGGCAGGCGGTCGGCTACGCCTTCGCCCGTCCGTCACTGGTCGGCCGTACCGTCCGCGACGCGCTGGGCGGAGCCGGCCCGGCCGAGGCGGCCGCCGCCCGGGCGGACGGCTTCCTGCAACGGCTGCCCCGGGGGTGGGACACCCCGCTGGACGACCTCCAGCTCTCCGGTGGCGAACTGCAGCGCCTCGGCCTCGCCCGCCTCCTGGCCCACCCCGCCCGGGTCGTCATCCTCGACGACGCCACCTCCGGGCTGGACCTCGCCACCGAACACCAGGTCACCCAGGCCCTCGACCGCGCCACCCACGGCCGCACCCGCCTCGTCATCGCCCACCGCGCCACCATCGCCGCCCGCGCCGACCTCGTCGCCTGGCTCGACGCCGGCCGCCTCCGCGCCCTGGCCCCCCACACCACCCTCCTCCCCCACCCCGACTACCGCGCGGCCCTGTCCGACACGGCGCTGAACGCCGCCACAGCCTGACCCCCGAGGTCGCCGCTGCTGAGGCCTCACGGAAAGTCGGCTCCGAGCGGCGAGGCGGACCCGAGCAACCCCGGACCGCACGCACACCCGCACGGCAAGTCGACCGGATCGACTTCTCGTGCAATCCGAACAACCCGAACAACCCGACCACACAGAAAGCCGGCTGAACCGACTACCCATGCGACCCACCACACCAGACCGAGTGAGCTCCCACGCAGAACGTCGGAACGGCCGACTTCGCACTCCACAGAGCCCCACCTCAACGAGCTCCCCAGCAGCGCGCGCCCGCGTGGGAAGTCGGCCCCGCCGAATTCCCCCACAGGAACGGGGGATTTGGGGTCCAGGTGGGG
>NZ_JBHTTU010000010.1:2200-10279 GCF_042794375.1 Kitasatospora sp. NPDC056531
CAAAAAACCCCCACCCCAACAACCCCCCCAAAAGCACCCCCCCGCGGGAGAATCCGCCCCCCCCCCCCCCCCCCGCGGCAGCGGGCCGTTGGGGCTCCGGGTGGGCGGCGGAGGCGGCGGGTCTCGGGATTCGGAGGGCCGGGGTGGGGGTTGCTGTTCCGGCAGTTGGGGAGCACCCGGGGGGCGTTGGTGCGGTTGCTCCTGTGGTCCGGGGTCGAGGCGTTGCCGCCGCTGCTCTCCGGTTTGTTCGTCTCGGCTGCGGTTGATCAGGGGTTCCTGGCCGGGCGGCCGGCAGTCGGGGTGGCCTGGCTGGCGGGGTTCGGGGTGGCGATGGGGGTTCGGGCGTACGCGGCGCGGGCCGGGTTCCCTTACCTCGCGGGGGTGGTGGAGCCGCTGCGGGACGCGCTGGTCGAGCGGGTGGTCCGCAGTGCACTCGCGCGCCCCTCGGCGGATCCGGCCGAGGTCGCCAGGCTCACCGAGCAGGTCGAGTCCGCCCGGCAGTTGACCGCGACCTTGCTCCGCACCCTGCGCGGGGTGGGGGTCACGCTGGTCGCCGCCCTGATCGGGCTGACGCTGCTGGCGCCCGTCGTCCTGCCGTTGGTGCTGCTGCCGCTGTCGGCGGCCGGGGTGTTGTTCGTCCGGCTGCTGCGCCCGATGGTGTCCCGACGGAGGGCGGTCGTACTGGCGGAGGAGCGGCTCGCCGCCGACGCCGGACGAACCCTCCACGGGCTGCGCGATGTACAGGCGACGGGCACCGGGGCGGAGGTCGCCCGGGCGCTGGCCGGGGCCGCGCAGGAGAGCGCGGCCGCCTCCCGAGCGCTGGGCCGGGCCTCGGCCCTGCGTGCGCTCGTCGTGGCGCTCGGCGGACGGCTGCCGGTACTGGCCGTCCTCTCGGCGGCACCGTGGCTGCTCGCGCACGACGCGCTGACCGCAGGCGAGCTGCTCGGCGTCGCCACCTACCTGCTGCAACAACTCGACCCGGCAGTACGGACGTTGGCCGGTACGGTCGGCGGCTGGCTGCTCAACCTCGCGGTAGTGCTGGACCGCCTGGCGACGGTCACGGCCGACGGCGACCCGTCCGGTGCGAGGACGGGCGCCGACGGTTGGCGCGGTGTCGGCCGGGCGCCCGGCGCGCAGGCCGCAGGCGCGGAGGGCGCCGTACCCGAAGCCCCACCGCCACCCGAGGGGGAGGTGCGGCTGCACGGCGTTCGGTATGCGCACAGCCCCACCGCCACCCCCGTGCTCGACGGGCTCGACGCCGTGTTCCGCCCCGGGGAGCACGTCGCCGTCGTGGGGCCCAGCGGGACCGGGAAGTCGACGTTGGCGGCGCTGTTGGCCGGGCTGGTGGTGCCGACGGCGGGGACGGTGGCAGCACCGCCGGCCTCGCTGTTGCCGCAGGAGGCGTACGTGTTTCCGGGGTCGGTGCGGGAGAACCTCGCCTGGATCGCCCCGGGCAGCAGCGACGGGCGGCTGGCCGGGGCGGTGGAGCGGCTGGGCGCCGGGGAGTTGGTGGAGCGGCTGGGCGGGCTGCACGGCACGCTGCGCGATCCGGGTGAACTGTCGGCGGGTGAGTGCCAGTTGATCGCACTGGTGCGGACGTACCTGTCGTCCGCGTCGCTGGTGGTGCTGGACGAGGCGACCTGCCATCTGGACGCCGCAGCCGAGGAGCGGGTGGAACGGGCCTTCGCGGCGCGGCACGGGACGCTGGTGGTGATCGCGCACCGGATCAGTTCGGCGTTGCGGGCGGACCGGGTGCTGCTGTTGGACGGTGGCCGGGGCGTGCTCGCCCGGCACGGGGACCTGCAGGTGCTGTCGCCGCTCTACCGGGAGCTGGTCGGGCACTGGCTCGACGCGGGACTCGCGTCATGATCTCGATAGGATCTCGTCCGTCCCGGCCGTTATGGTGGCCGGGGCACGGGCCGCGATCACCGGCTGTGGGCGCGTACCGAGCGCCCGATCGGGGACCCGACCGTGCGCCTCAGGCGCCGGACGGGCGCCGATGACCTGCACCCTCGCACGGAAGACGATTTCTCATGTCCGACACCCTCACCGACACCACCGGACCCGCGACCAACGGGACCGACGCCGACGAGAAGACGGCCGAGGACACCGCGACGCACGGCCGCCACCGCGGCGCGTCCGCGGCCGACGAAACTCCCGGTTCCGACCCGCACGGCCGTCACCGCGCGGCCGGTGCTCAGGCCTGAGGACAGGCCTCAGCCAGGGAGACCCCCAGGGAGACAACGACGAGGGCCCGCCGGGGACACCGGCGGGCCCTCGCGCGTCACCGCCGGAACGCCGTCACCCCAGCGAGACCACCGTCCGCAGCGCCTCGCCGCTGCGCATCTGCGCGATCGCCTCGTTCACGTCCGCCAGCCCGACCCGGTGCGTGATCATCCCGTCGAGGTCGATCCGCCCGGCCCGCCAGAGGTCCACGATCAGCCCGATGGTGCGTGCGACCGGCGCCCCGCCGTACAGCGAGGGCAGCACCCGCTTCTCGTTGAAGAACAGCTCGCCCATGGTGAACTGCGCGCGGTCGTCCTGCGCGCCCGCCCCGATGACGACCAGGGCGCCGCCGCGCCGGGCCGCGTCGTAGCCGGCCCGGACGGTGGCGGAGCGGCCGACCGCCTCGAAGACGTAGTCGAAGCCGCCGCCCGGCAGGCCCTTGGCGACGGCCTTCAGCTCCTCGGGCGCGATCGCCTCGATGGCGCCGAAGGCGAGCGCGCGTTCGCGGCGCGAGGCGACCGGGTCGACCACGGTGATCCGGGCGGCGCCGCAGACCCGGGCGCCCTGGACGGTGGCCACTCCGACGCCGCCCGCGCCGATCACGGCGACGGAGGCGCCGGGCTCGACCTTCGCGGTGTTGACCGCGGCGCCGATGCCCGTGGTCACCCCGCAGCCGATCAGCGCGGCGGCCTCGTACGGCAGGTCGGCCGGCACCTTGATCACGGCGTCGGCGGCGACCACGACCTCCTCGGCGAAGGCCCCGGTGCCGTAGAAGCCGGAGGCCTCCGTACCGTCCTGCGCCAGCCGGAAGCCGGGGGCGCCGAGCCGCCGCAGGCTGGCGATGCACAGGTGGCCGCGGCCCTGCTCGCAGTGGGCGCAGCGGCCGCAGGGGGCCATCCAGCAGAGCACCACGCGGTCCCCGGGCGCGACGCCGGTGACGCCCTCGCCGACCTCGACGACGTCCCCGGCGCCCTCGTGCCCGGGGACGAACGGCGCGGGCTGCGGCAGGACGCCGCTCATCGCGGAGAGGTCGGAGTGGCACAGGCTGGCGGCGCGCATCCGGACCCGTACGGTGCCCGGTCCGAAGCCGACCGTCGTGACGTCCTCGCGGACGTCGAGGGTGTCCTGGCCGGTCTTGTGCAGGACGGCTGCGCGCATGGGGCTGCTCCCGGTGTGCCTCGTGTGCCTCGGTCTGACCAACTCGATCTGACGACTCGTTCCGAACGACGATCGGCCCGATTCTGGCACGGGCGGCCGGGCTGGACGAGAACGCGTTCCAGAACAGCCGGTCGGCACACGGGCGGAGCCCGGCCGGTGAGATCGGGAAAGACGGACGGCGCGCCCTCGGCATCGCCCGTCGAGTCGCCCCAGGCGAGCACCCGGCCCCCGCTCCCGCCCTCCGCTACCGTCGAGTAGGGTCCGAGCACGTCCGTCCGCCGTACCGGAGCCGTACCGAACCCGAGGAGCACCGCATGTCCGACCTGCTGGAGAGCGCCCGCCCGGCGCCCGAGGTGCTGGCGGCGTTCGAGGCGGCCACCGGGTTCATGCCGGTGGACGAGGGCCTCGCGCTGTACGCGGCGGCGGTGGCCGCGGCCCGGCTCACCGGGCTGCCGGTGCTGGAGATCGGCACCTACTGCGGCCGCTCGGCCATCCTGCTGGCCGCGGCGGCCCGCGAGGCCGGGACGGTCGCGCTGACCGTGGACCACCACCGCGGCTCGGAGGAGCAGCAGCCCGGCTGGGAATACCACGACACGACCCTGGTGGATCCGGAGATCGGGCTGATGGACACCCTGCCCCGCTTCCGCCGCACCCTGCACGCCGCCGGGCTGGAGGACCACGTGGTCGCGCTGGTCGGCCGCTCGCCGCGGATCGCCGCGCTGTGGGGCCGGCCGCTGGGCCTGGTGTTCATCGACGGTGGACACACCGACGAGCACGCCACCGGCGACTACGAGGGCTGGGTGCCGCACCTGGCGCCGGAGGGCCTGCTGGTGGTGCACGACGTCTTCCCGGACCCGGCGGACGGCGGCCAGGCCCCGTACCGGGTGTACCTGCGGGCGCTGGCCGAGGGCTTCGAGGAGGTCTCGGTGACCGGCTCGCTGCGCGTCCTGCGCCGCTCCGCCGCCTGAGTTGATCGCGCCCGCGGCCCCGCACGGATGCTCTAACGTCGTGCCGGGGCTGTCGGCCGGGGGTTCGAACGGTACGGTGTCCGCGCAGCACCAGGCGGCTGCGGCAGGCAGCACCAGGCAGCACACGAGGCAACAGCACCAGGCAGAGCATCGGCGGACGGTGGGGGCCAGCGGCACATGACGGACCAGCAGAACACCGCTCCGGCGGTCTGGGACCCGACCGCGCGCGGCGGCGCGGGCGGCTGGGTCCGTAATCCGCAGCGGCAGGACGCCGAGCCCGCACCCGCCGCCCAGCCGGCCCCGCCCACCCAGAGCGCACCGCCTGCCCCGCCCGCCCCCGGCGCACAACCCCCGGCACCCGGCCCGGTCGCCCCGCCCCCCACCGCGGGCGCCGTCGGCGACCAGGGCCCGCCGCTGGGCGCCCGCCCGTACCTGGCCGCCGCGCCCGGCTTCGGCCCGCCTCCGCCCTCCGCGCCCCCCGGCCCGGGGGCGCCCACCGCCGCCTTCCCCACCGTCGTCCCGCAGCCCCCGCCCGCCGCCGCGCCGTTCCCCTCCCACGCGACCCCGCAGGACCGGGGCCCGCAGGGAGCGCCGACGACCCCCGGCCCCGGCTACGTCTACCCGCCGCCGCCCCCGGCGGCCGCGCCGCCGCAGTCCCCGTACGGGGCCCAGCCGGACTACCCGACCCACTACCCGGTCGACGACGAGCAGGAGCGGGAGCGCCCGGGCAAGGGCAAGGCCCCGCTGCTGATCGGCTTCGCGCTGCTCCTGGTGCTGGCGGTCGGCGGCGGCCTGCTGTACGCGACCCAGGGCGGCGACGACAAGAGCGGCCAGGCCGCGCCCGCCCCGACAGCCGCCCCCGCGACCGGCTCCGGCAACCCGCAGCCCGCCCCGGCGCCGACCGGGACGGACGCCGCCCCGAGCACCCCGGCCGACGGAACCCCGTCCCCGACCGCGACCGGCCCCGGCCCCAACGCCCAGTCCCAGGCGCAGGCGCTGGACGGCCTGCTCAGCGAGGGCGAGAACGCCAAGGCCCCGATCGGCAGCGCCGTCGCCAAGGTGAGCAGCTGCCCGTCCAAGGCGGACATAGAGACCGCGGCCCAGGCGTTCGACAACGGCGCCAAGCAGCGCGACGGGCTGCTGACCAAGCTCGCCAAGCTGAGCATGACGGACGTGCCGGGCGGCGCGGACGCGGTGAACTCGCTGAAGTCCGCCTGGCAGCTGTCCGCCGACATCGACCGGGCGTACGCGAGCTGGGCGCGCGCCGTCGCCAAGCAGGGCTGCTCCGGCAAGGCCCCGACCACCGCGGACAAGACGCACGCGGACGAGCTCAACCCGCAGGCCACCCAGGCGAAGACCGACTTCATGACCAAGTGGAACCCGATCGCGAACGGCTACGGCCTCACCGCACGGACCCAGGACAGGATCTGACCCACCCGTGACCGGCCCCACCTCCCGACCGCCCCGCCGCCGTTCCGCCCTACTGCGTGCCACCACGGTGGTGGCCGCGGTCGTCCCGCTCTGCACGGCGGGCTGGTTGGGCTGGCGGGCCCTGGACCACTCCGACCCGGCGGGGGCCACGGCCGCGCCGCCCGGCGCCGTCCAGTCCGCCACCACGGCCCCCGCCACCCCCGAGGCCCCGCCGACCAGTGGCACGCCCACCGGGACGGCGACTCCCACGGACACACCCACGCCTTCCGGGACACCGTCCGCAGCGCCCTCCGCGAGCCCCACCGCACCCCCCGCACCCCCCGCAGGCACCGCCGACCTGACCGGCCGCACCGTCGTGCTGGACCCCGGCCACAACCCCGGCAACTTCTCCCACCCCACCGAGATCAACCGTCAGGTGGACGTCGGCAACGGCCACAAGGAGTGCGACACCACCGGCACCGAGACCGACTCCGGCTACACCGAGGCCGACTACACCCTGGACGTCTCCCGCCGGGCCCGCGCCCTGCTGACCGCCCGGGGCGCCAAGGTGGTACTGGTGCAGGACGGCGACCGCGCCTGGGGCCCGTGCGTCGACGAGCGGGCGAGGGCGGGCGCCGACGCGCACGCCGACGTCGCGGTCTCGGTGCACGGCGACGGCGGCCCGGCGAGCGGCAGCGGCTTCCACGTGATCATGCCCGCCAAGGTGGTCGCCGGTAAGGCGGACAACTCCGCGATCGTCGAACCCTCGCACCGGCTCGGTCTGCTGCTGCGCGATCACTTCCACGCCGCGACCGGCGAGCCGTACGCCGACTACATCGCCGACCAGGGCCTGGACACCCGCTCCGACCTGGGTGGCCTCAACCTCTCCGCGGTCCCCAAGGTGTTCATCGAGTGCGGTAACATGCGCAACTCCGCGGACGCCCGGCGGATGACGGACCCTCAGTGGCGCCAGCAGGCGGCCCAGGGGATCGCCGACGCGCTGACCGCGTTCCTGACCGCGCACTGAGCGGGCCGGGAAAGGGAGTTGGGACGGGCAGGTCTGGTGGACGACGCTCCGCCCGGCCCGCACGGTTTGCAACGACTTCGACCCATTCCCGGTCCCGCCGTGCACCGGCAGGACGGTTGGGCCTAGGCTTCTGGTCCGTTCGGGAGTTTCGGCCGGTCAGCCCGACCGCACGAATCACCGTCCACGACACGTCAACGAGGGGAACGTAAGTGAATCTGCGCGCTCTCACCAGGGGAGACGCCGCCGTCGCAGGCGCGGCCGTCCTGCTCTTCATCGCCTCCTTCCTGCCCTACTGGACCGTGAGCTGCGCCGGCCGGTACTGCGGGCCCGACGCCTCGCAGAACGCGTGGAGCACCCAGCTGTTCCCCATCCTGCCCTCGATCTACCTCCTCGGCATCGCCGCCGCCGTGCTGATCCTGGTGCAGCGCTTCCAGGGTCCGGGTGCGGCCAACCGCCAGGTGCTCGGCCTGCGGCTGGACCAGTGGGGCATCGCGTTCGCCGTCTCGGCGCTGTGGACCTCGATCTGGGCGTTGGGCGGCGGCTTCGACGGCGCCGGCATCAGCCACGGCTTCGGCGCCTGGCTCGGCCTCATCTCGCTGATCGTGCTGGCCGGTGCGGCCGCCGCGAGCCCGCTGGTGCCCGCGCTGAAGGCCCCGCTGGTCACCGACCGTCCGGCCGCCCCGTACCAGGGCGGCTACCCGATGCCGGGCCAGCCCGGTCACCCGGGTGCGCCCGGTCAGCCCGGCCAGCCCGGCCAGTACGGCTACCCGGCCCAGGGCCACGACCCGGCCTTCGGCGGCCAGCCGGCCGGCGGTTACGGCTACCCGGGCGCCGGCCAGCCGCAGCCGGGCCAGCCCGGTCAGCCCGGTCAGCCCCTGCCCGGTCAGCCGGTGGCCGGTCAGCCGCAGGACGCCGGCGTCCCGGCCCCGCAGCCGACCCCGGCCGCCCAGCAGCCGGCCGCCCCGGCGGCGGACTTCCAGCCGTACTGGTTCGCCGTCCCGGCCCCGCGCCAGCTGGCCCCGAAGGACAACCCGGCCGGTGCGCCGGTCGGCGAGGTCGTGCCGGGCACCTGGTACCTGGCCGTCGAGCAGCGCGGCGCCGCGCTGGTCGCGCAGCTGCCGGACGGCACCCACGGTCTGCTGACCGACACCACGGGCATCCAGCGCGGCTGACGCCCGACACGTACGCGGAAGGGGCGGGACAGAACGCACCCAGCCCGCCCCCCCCCTGTCCCCCCAACACCCGTTTCTAGGGCCGAGTTACCCGCCTCTCCACGGGAGAGGTACTTTT
>NZ_JBHTTU010000010.1:10289-104049 GCF_042794375.1 Kitasatospora sp. NPDC056531
CGCAGTTGAAGAAGACCCCCCGTTTTTGGCTGCCACCCCCCCGGCCCCCCGAGACCCTCTGACCCCAACCGCGGGGGGAGGGGGGGGGGGGGGGCCCCCCCCCCCCCCCCCCCTTCCGCGTTCACGCCCTCGGCTGACGACCTCGGCAGCAGTCCTCAGCCGGCGCCCTCAGCAGCAGTCCTGGACCACCAGCCCGGCCGGCAGCTGGTCCCCGCCGAAGACCGTGACCGTCGCCGGGTCCCCGCCGAGCGCGGCCACCGCGAGCAGCAGCGCCCCGGCCGTCCAGGTGGTGCGCTCCTCGGGCCAGATCGCGTCGTCCTCGAAGACGTACCCGGTCCAGTACGAGCCGTCCTCGTGCCGCAGGTGCTTCTGGATCCAGCGCAGGATGTCCACCGCGCGGTCGGACTGCCCGATCGCCCAGAGCGCGAGGGCCAGTTCGGCGCTCTCGCCGCCGGTCACCCACGGGCGGTCGCTGACGCAGCGCACGCCGAGGCCGGGGACGACGAAGCGGTCCCAGTCCCGCTCGATCCGGGCCACCGCCGCGTCGCCGCGCAGGCCGGTGCCGAGCACCGGGTAGTACCAGTCCATCGAGTAGCGGCCCTTGTCGAGGAACCGCTCGGGGTGGTGGGTGATGGCGTGCCGCAGCCGCCCGGCCGCGAGCTCCCAGTCGGGCTGGGGCTCCTCCAGGTAGTCGGCGACGGCCAGGCCGCAGCGCAGCGCGTGCAGGATGCTGGACGAGCCGGTGAGCAGCGCCTCGTCGGTGGCGGCGCCGTCCTCGTCGACCCGCCAGGCGATCGGGCCGCCGGGCAGCCGCAGGCCGACGATGAAGTCCAGCGCCCGCCGGACCACCGGCCAGATCCACTCCAGGAAGGCGTCGTCGCCGGTGCTGAGGTGGTGGTGCCAGACCCCGACCGCGATGTACGCGCAGAAGTTGCTCTCCTTGGCGCGGTCGGTGACCACGCCGTCGGTGTAGGCGGCGTACCAGGAGCCGTCCGGGTTCTGCTGGGCGGCGAGCCAGCGGTAGGCGGCCTCGGCGGCGGCGTGCTCGCCGGCGGTGTCGAGGGCCATCGCGGCCTCGGTGTGGTCCCAGGGGTCGAGGTGGTGGCCGGCGAACCACGGTATGGCGCCGTCGGGGCGCTGCTCGGCCAGGATGCTGCGGACGGTGCCGGCCGCCTGCTCGGCGTCCAGCACCCCGTCGAGCAGCAGCACCTCGGGGACGGCGGCGGTCATGCGCCCGCCCGGCCGGACTCGGCGCGGTTGGGCTTGGAGGCGTACGCCACGAAGCTCTTGCCGATGACCGGGTTGAGCGCCTTCTCGGCGGCCTTGGTGAGGGTGCTGATCACCGGGGTGCCGACGATGTCCCAGACCAGCAGCTGGTGGTACGCCTTGACCGGCAGCGCCTTGTCGTTGTCCACGCCGACCGCGCACTTGATCCACCAGTACGGCGAGTGGAGCGCGTGCGCGTGGTGGGTGCCGTACGGCTCCAGGCCGGCGTCCTTGAGCTTGCCGAGCAGCTCGTCGCCCCGGTAGATCCGGATGTGGCCGCCCTCGACCTCGTGGTACTCGTCGGACAGCGCCCAGCAGATCTTCTCCGGCAGCCAGCGCGGCACGGTGACGGCGAGCAGGCCGCCCGGCTTGAGGACCCGGAACATCTCGTTGAGCACGCCCTTGTCATCGGGTATGTGCTCCATCACCTCGGAGATGATGATCTTGTCGAAGTACTCGTCCTCGAACGGCAGCGCCAGCGCGTTGCCCTCCATCGCGACGGCCGAGGCGCCCTCGGGGGCCTCACCGGCCAGCTCCATCGCGGCGAACCACTTCTTGACCTCGGCGATCTCCTCGGCGTTCTGGTCGAGGGCGATCACGTTGGCGCCGCGGCGGTAGCACTCGAACGCGTGCCGGCCCCCGCCGCAGCCCAGGTCGAGCACCCGGTCGCCGGGGGCGAGCGGGAAGCGCGAGAAATCGACGGTCAGCACTGCAGGGCTCCCATTCCTATTGCTACCAAGCATTCTTGACGCTTCGTCGGACCCCTCGCCCGGCGTCCCGGGGCGCGTCGCTCAAGAGCACGTCGCTCAGGAGAACGTCACTCAGGGCACGTCACTCAGGGCACGTCGCTCAGGGCACGTACCGCCAGCCGGGCCCGGAGCGGGCCCGGGCACCGACGCCGGTGGCGATCGCCGCGCGGTACGCCTCGGCGGTCAGCTCGGCGGCCCGCTCCCAGGTGAACCGGGCCAGTACCCGCTCCCGCCCGGCCGCGCCGAGTTCGGCGCGCAGCCGCGGGTCGTCCAGCAGCCGGCCGAGCGCGGCGGCCAGCGCGTCCGCCTCCCCCGGCGGCACGGCCAGACAGGTCTCGCCGTCCGGCCCGGCCACCTCGGGGATCGCGCCGCCGGTGGTGGCGACCAGCGGGGTGCCGGTGGCCATCGCCTCCGCGGCGGGCAGCGAGAAACCCTCGTACAGCGACGGGACGCAGGCCACCTCGGCCGAGCGGTACAGGTCGACCAGCTCCTCGTCGCTCAGGCCGGTGCGGAACTCGATGTGCTCCGCCAGCCCGAAGCGGCGCACCGCCTCGGCCACCGGCCCGTCGTCCTTCTGCGGCTTGCCGACCACCACCAGGTGCGCGTCGCGCTCGGTGCGGACCTTGGCCAGCGCCTCGACCAGGAAGACCAGGCCCTTGAGCGGCACGTCCGCGCTGGAGGTGGTGACGATCCGGCCGGGGACCCGCTCGACCTCCGCCGAGGGCGACCAGAGCCGGGTGTCGGCGCCGATCGGGACCACCGAGATCGCGCCGGGGGCGGCGCCCAGGTGCTCGGCGATCTCGCGCTGCGAGGAGCCGGAGACGGTGATCACGTGGTCCAGCCGGGCGGCGACCCGGCGCTGCATCCGGGTGAAGGCGTACCAGCGACGCAGCGACAGCCGCTTCAGCCGGGTGGTGGCGGCGTCCAGCTCCAACTGCCGGTCCACGGTGATCGGGTGGTGGACCGTGGTGACCAGCGGGAAGCCGTGCCGGGCCAGGCCCAGCAGGCCGTAGCCGAGGGTCTGGTTGTCGTGCACCACGTCGTAGCGGCCCTTGTGCCGGGCCAGGTACTGGCGGGCGCGCAGCGAGAAGGTGAGCGGCTCGGGGAAGCCGCCGGTGCGCATGGTGGCGAACTCCAGCACGTCCACCGGCCCCCGGAACTCGCCGCGGGCGGGCGTGCGGAAGGGGTCGTCGGCGCGGTAGAGGTCCAGGCTGGGCAGCTCGACCAGGCGCACCGAACCGGGCCCCTCGACCTCGTCCAGTACGGGGTAGGGCTGGGCGCCGATCACGTCCACGTGGTGGCCGAGCCTGGCCAGCTCACGGGAGAGGTGCCGTACGTACACGCCCTGACCGCCGCAGAACGGGTCCCCGCGGTATGACAGCAGGGCAATCCGCAGCGGCTGCGCGGTCATCCTCGGCCCTCATCTCTGGCTGCTATCGGTGCTATTGGTGCTGCCGGTCGCTAAAGTAGATCAGGTTTCAGTGGCTGTGGAACTCTTCATCGACCGTGTGAACAATGAGAGACCTCGAAGATACCGGCCCGTAGCTTTCGCTCAGGAGCCAGGGTTGGTGATTCCCGCCACGCCGGCCCGACCGACCGCGGGTCGACTTCGTGTCGACCTTTCTGGAGCACGCCGCCACCCACGCGCCCCCGGGAGCAGCCTTGCCGTCGCCGACCACGTCCGTGAGCCCCACCCCCGCGTCCTCCGGCGAGCCGCCGCTGACCGCGCGCCAGGCCGAGCGACGCCGCCGGATCCTGCGCGCCGCCACCGCGCTGGCCGCCCGCGGCGGGTACGAGGCGGTGCAGATGCGGGAGGTCGCGGAGAGCGCGCAGGTCGCCCTCGGGACGCTGTACCGGTACTTCCCCTCCAAGGTCCACCTGCTGGTCGCGGTCATGCTGGAGCAGCTGCAGGGCCTCCAGGAGCACATCCGGCGGCACCCGCCGACCGACCAGGAGCCGGCCCTGCGGGTCGCCGACGCGCTCACCCGTGCCTTCCACGCGCTGCAGCGCGAACCGCTGCTGGCCGAGGCGATGGTCCGCTCGATGTGCTTCGCCGACCGCTCGGTCGCGGCCGTGGTGGACCGGATCAGCGCCGCCACCGGACAGCTCATCCTGGATGCGATCGGCCAGTCCGCGCCGCCCAGCGAGGGCCAGCGGGCGGCCGTCCGGGTGATCGAGCACACCTGGCACTCGGCCCTGGTCGCCTGGCTCTCCGGGCGCGCCTCGATCGCCGAGGTGCGGGCCGACCTCCACACGGCCGCCCGGCTGCTGACGCTGACCTGAGCCCTCGTGGATTGGAACCTGTTCCTGCTGCCGAGGGCTCGTCCGGCCCGGCCCGGCGGCTAGAGTCGACGGGCAGCACAACTCCATCCCGCTCCTCCCCCGGGGGAAGCCGGTGCGAATCCGGCGCTGACCCCGCAACCGTGAGCCCGGCGGCCGCACCACGCGGCCCGGACGAGTCGGAGCACCCGGGGAGGGGCGAGCGGCAAGACCGGGCGTGCCCCGCCCGGCACCCGTCGAGGACTACGGAACGGCCCCGCCCGGGCCACCACCGCTCACCGAAAGGCACACCCGCACCATGCTGAACGCCGCCCGACTGGGCGCCGCCGCCCTGTCCGCCGCGCTGCTCGCCGGCGTCGCCGCCGGACCGGCCCTCGCCGACAGCCCCTCGCCCTCCGACGGCCCGGCCACTCCGGCGGCCCCCGCCGCTCCGGCCACTCCGGCGGCCCCGGCCGTCCCGGACGGCCTCTACGGCAAGAGCGACCCGACGTACGACGGCGTCTGGCGGCAGTCGCTGGCGCTGACCGCGCTGTCGGCGGCCAAGGTCACCCCGGCCGACTCCGCCGTCGCGTGGCTCACCGGTCAGCAATGCGACGACGGCGGCTGGCCCTCCTACCGGGCGGCCGGCGCGGCCTGCGACGCCAAGACCGAGGACAGCAACGCCACCGCCGTCGCCATCCAGGCACTGGTGGCCCTCGGCGGGCACCAGCCGGCCGTCGACAAGGGCGTGCAGTGGCTCAAGGCCAACCAGAACGCCGACGGCAGCTGGCCCTACAACCCCGGCAACCCCGGCGACGCCAACTCCACCGGCCTGGCCGTCAACGCGCTGTTCGCGGCCAGGACCGACCCGGCGAGCATCGCCAAGGCGGGCAGCGGGGGCGCGGCCGGCAAGAACGCCTTCGACGGTCTCGCCCGCTTCCAGCTCGGCTGCACCGCCCCCGCCGACCAGCGCGGCGCCTTCGCCTTCCAGCCGGACCCGGCCGCCGGCACCCTCGCCCCCAACACCCTGGCCACCGCCCAGGCCGCGCTCGCCGCCGCCGGCGGGCACCTGCCGGTCACCGCCTCGGTGCGCGCCGACTCGGCGCCCAAGCCCCTCGCCTGCGCCGACGGCTCCGCGCCCGCCACCGTCCCGCACGCCGAGGCCGGCGAGGCCGTCGGTGCCTACCTCAACGCCCAGCTGTCGGCGGGCGGCGAGCACCTCACCCTCACCACGCCGGGCGCCGAACCCAAGCCCGACTACACCGCGACCGCCTGGGCCGCGCTCGCCCTCACCCAGAGCGGCCACCCCGACGAGGCCACCGGCGCCGTGAGCTGGCTTGAGGGACAGGGCGCCACCTGGACCAAGAACGGCACCGACGCCGCCGCCACCGCCACCCTCCTCCTGGTCACCCAGGCCGCCCACCGCGACACCGCCGACCTCACCGGCCAGCTCACCGCCCTCGGCCCGGCCCCCAAGGGCCACGCCGCCTCGGCGGACGCCACCCCGGTGAAGAAGAAGAGCGAAGGCATGGGCCAGTTCTGGCTGATCATCGTCGGCCTGCTCGTCGGCGTCGGCGGCGGCCTGCTGCTCAGCCTCCAGCGCAAGCGCAACCCCAACCTCTGATGCGCTCGGTGGTTCACGGCCTCCCGGCGGTCGGGCGGCGGCCGCTGGCCGTCCTCCTCCCGCTGATCGGAACGCTGCTGCTGGTCGCCGGCGCCGCGCCCGCGCAGGCCGCCTCCGGATACCGGTACTGGTCGTTCTGGCGCGGGGCCGACGGCGGGGCGTGGACGTACCAGCAGCAGGGGCCCGCGATCGCCGTGCCGCCGGACGGCGCGGTCGACGGCTGGCGGTTCGCCGTCAGCCCCGACGGCGGGCAGGACGCCGCGAAGCCCCGCGCGCAGGCGCACTTCGACGAGATCTGCGCGAACACCCCCACCCAGGACGGCCGCAAGCGGGTGGCCGTCGTACTGGACTTCGGCACCGCCGAGGACGCCGGGGCCTCCGCCGCGCAGCCGCCCGAGCAGCGGAACGCCTGCGCCAGCGTCGCGCCGCACGCCAGCTCGGCCGAGGTGCTGGCCGCCGTCGCACCGCCGCTGCGGTACGACACCAACGGGCTGCTGTGCGCCATCGCCGGCTACCCGAAGGCGGGGTGCGCCGAGCAGTTGGGCGCGGCCGCCGCACAGCCGGGCAGCAGCGCCAAGGCAGCCCGGCAGAGCGGCGGTGACGGCGCCGGCAGCGGCGGCCCGGACATCGGCCTGGTCGCGGGCGGCGCGCTGGTCGCCGTCCTCACCGGGGGCGCCGTCCGGCAGGCTCGCCGCCGCCGCAACCCCTGACCACGCCGCCCGGCCCCGGCCTAGTCTCCTGCCCCCGTCTCCCAGGACAGATTCCTTGAGCAGCACCGCCCGCCGCACCCGACCGCCCACCGGCCCCCGCCAACTGCACCCCGGGGCCTGGTGGTTGTGGGCGCTCGGGCTGGGCGCGGCGGCGACCCGCACCACCAACCCGGCGATCCTGCTGCTGCTCGCCGCGACCGCCGGTTACGTGGTCGCGGCGCGGCGCGGCGATGCGCCCTGGTCCCGCTCGTACGGGGCGTTCCTGCGGCTCGGCCTGCTGGTGCTGGGCATCCGCCTGGTCTTCGCCGTCCTGCTCGGCTCGCCGATCCCCGGCACCCACGTGCTGCTCACCCTGCCCGAAGTCCCGCTCCCCGCCTGGGCGCAGGGCGTGCGGATCGGCGGGCGGGTCACCGTCGAGGGCCTGCTCGCCGCACTGTACGACGGGCTGCGGCTGGCCACTCTGCTGGTCTGCGTCGGCGCCGCCAACTCCCTCGCCAGTCCGGCCCGTCTGCTGCGCGCCCTGCCCGGCGCACTCTACGAGGCGGGCGTGGCCGTGGTGGTGGCGATGACCTTCGCGCCGAACCTGGTCGCCGACGTCCGCCGACTGCGCGCCGCCCGGCGCCTGCGCGGCCGCTCCGACAAGGGCATCGCGGCCGTGCTGAGCGTCGGACTCCCTGTCCTGGAGGGCGCGTTGGAGCGGTCCATCGCCCTCGCGGCGGCGATGGACACCCGAGGCTTCGGCCGCACCGCCGACGTCCCGCGCCCGCTCGCCCGGGCCACCGCCGCGCTCACCCTGGCCGGACTGCTCGGGGTCTGCCTGGCCGCGTACGGGCTGCTCACCGCCGGAGGCGCCGGCTGGGCGCTGCCCGTCCTCCTGCTCGGCCTGGCCGCCGCCTTCGCCGGGCTGCTTCTCGGCAACCGACGATCCGCCAGAACCCGTTACCGGCCGGATCCCTGGGCCCTGCCGGAGTGGCTGACCGCGGGCTCCGGCGCCGCCGTGGCGGCCCTCACCACCTACCTGGCCACCCAGGACCCGGCCGCCTTCGCCCCCACCGTCGTCCCGCCGACCGTCCCCGAGCTGCCACTGGCCGCCGTCCTGGCCGTACTCCTCGGCCTGGTACCGGCGTTCGCCGCCCCGACCCCGCCCCGGAGGGCTTCGTGATCACCTTCGAGCAGGTCTCCGTACGGTACGCGGACTCCGCAGCGCCCGCGCTGAACGACGTCGACCTCACCGTCCCGGAGGGCGAACTCTGCCTGCTGGTCGGCCCGTCGGGCTCCGGCAAGTCCACCCTGCTGGGGACGGTCAGCGGGCTGGTGCCGCACTTCACCGGCGGCGTGCTGCACGGCCGGGTCACCGTCGGTGGCCGGGACACCCGCGAGCACCGTCCGCGCGACCTCGCCGACCTGGTCGGCACCGTCGGCCAGGACCCGTCGGCGCAGTTCGTCACCGACACCGTGGAGGACGAACTCGCCTACGGCATGGAGTCCTTGGGCCTGCCGAGCGACGTCATGCGGCGCCGCGTCGAGGAGACCCTCGACCTGCTCGGCCTCGCCGACCTGCGCGACCGGGCACTGGGCTCGCTCTCCGGCGGCCAGCAGCAGCGCGTCGCGATCGGCTCGGTGCTCACCGTCCACCCGCGCGTGCTGGTCCTGGACGAGCCCACCTCGGCCCTCGACCCGGGCGCGGCCGAGGAGGTGCTCGCCGTCCTCCAGCGGCTGGTGCACGACCTCGGCACCACCGTGCTGATGGCCGAACACCGGCTGGAACGGGTCGTCCAGTACGCCGACCAGGTGCTGCTGCTGACCCCGGGCGCGCCCCCGGTGCTGGGCGAACCGGCCGAGGTGATGGCGCAATCGCCGGTGCACCCGCCGGTGGTCGGCCTCGGCCGGCTCGCGGGCTGGCGGCCGCTGCCGCTGTCCGTGCGCGACGCGCGCCGCAAGGCGGCGTCGTTGCGTACCGAGCTGGACGGTCGGGTGCCCGCCGCGGGCGCCGTCTCGGGTGGTGCGCCGATCGCCGTCTGCGACCGCCTCGCCGTCCGACGCGGCCCGGTGCAGGCCCTGCGCGGGGTGGACCTCGCGCTGCGCCCCGGCGAGATCACCGCCCTGATGGGCCGCAACGGCGCCGGCAAGTCCACCCTGCTCGGCAGCCTGGTCGGCCTGCACGCCCCCGCCTCCGGCAGCGTCACCGTCGGCGGCCGCACCCCGCACCGCACCCGCCCCGCCGAACTGATCCGCCAGGTCGGCCTGGTCCCCCAGGACCCGCGCGACCTCCTGTACGGCGAGAGCGTCACCGCCGAATGCGCCGCCGCGGACGCGGACGCGGGTGCTGCCGCGGGTTCGTGTCGCGCCCTGGTCGAACGCCTGCTGCCCGGCATCGCCGACACCACCCACCCCCGCGACCTCTCCGAGGGCCAGCGCCTCACCCTCGCCCTCGCCGTCGTCCTCACCGCCCGGCCCCCGCTGCTGCTCCTGGACGAGCCGACCCGCGGCCTGGACTACGCGGCCAAGGCCCGGCTGGTGGAGATCCTGCGCGGGCTCGCGGCCGAGGGCCACGCCGTCCTGCTGGCCACCCACGACGTCGAGCTGGCCGCCGAACTGGCCCACCGGACGGTGATCCTGGCCGAGGGCGAGATCGTCGCGGACGGCCCGACGGCGGAGGTGGTGGTCTCCTCGCCGGCCTTCGCGCCGCAGGTCTCCAAGGTGCTGGCGCCCGGGCCGTGGCTCACCGTCCAGCAGGTCGCGGAGGCGCTGAGCGCATGAGCAGCCGTCCTGTTCCGCTCGGGCGCCGGTCGATTGCGGCGCTGATGCTGGTTTCGTTCGTCGGCGTGACGGCCTTCGGCTGGCCGCTGCTCGCCTCGACCAAGTCGGCGCTGGTGGGGCACTCCGCGGACGCGCCTTGGCTGTTCGCGCTGTTGCTGCCGTTGTTGCTCGCCGTCGTGATCGCCCAGATCTCCGAGGGGCGGTCGGCGGGTGGCGGGGCACCGGGGCTGGACGCCAAGTCCGTAGCGCTGCTGGGTGTGTTGGCGGCAGCCGGCGCGGCCCTGCGGCCGCTCGGCGCGGGGACGGCGGGGCTGGAGCCGATGTTCTTCCTGATGGTGCTGTCGGGGCGGGTGCTGGGGCCCGGCTTCGGCTTCGTCCTCGGCTCGCTGTCGATGTTCGCCTCCGCGCTGCTCACGGGTGGGGTCGGGCCATGGCTGCCGTTCCAGATGCTCGCGATGGGGTGGGTCTGCCTCGGCGCGGGGCTGCTGCCCGGTTCCGCCACCTTGCGCGGCCGCCGCGAACTGCTGCTGCTGGCGGTCTACGGCGCCCTGTCTGCCGTTCTGTACGGCACGATCATGAACCTCCAGGGCTGGCCGTACATCGGTGGAATGGCCGGCTCCATCTCCTTCGTCCCCGGCGACCCGCTGCCCGCCAACCTGGTCCGCTTCGCCGCCTACTGCCTGACCACGTCACTGGGTTGGGACCTGCCGCGCGCGGCGCTCACGGTCGTCCTGTGCCTCACCCTCGGCACGCCCGTACTGCGCGCGCTGCGCCGCACCACGCGGCGTGCGGCCTTCGACGCGCCGGTCACCTTCCGCCCGCCGCCAGCCGGGTGAACCGCCGTTTCCTCGCGCGCCGTACGCCTTCTTCCCTCCTGTTCGTCCACGATCATCACGACCGTGATCCGAACCCTCGCCCGCACCACCACCATCGCCACGACGGCGCTCACCCTCGCCGTCGCTCTCGCCTCCCCCGCCGCCGCCGTCACCTTCATCGGCCGCGATGTGCCCACCACCGTCACCATCGCCCCCGGCCAGACCGGCGCGGTGCCGTGGACGTACCAGAACACCGGCGGAGCCGGCCTGCTCCCGTCCTCCGGCATGACGGCAGTCTTCACCGCCCCCGGCAACACCACCTTTCCCGCCCAGGCCACCATCCCCACCGAATACAGCGGCGACGGCACGTCCTGGACCGGCAACAACGTCGGCCTGCGCAACTGCACCCTCAGCAACGGAAACCGCACCCTCACCTGCGAGGGCTACGGCCGCAACGGCGGCAACAGCGGCTGGCCGTCCAACGGCTACTTCCGCTTCTCCCCGCAGGTCACCGTCGACCCGTACGCGCCGGAGGACACCGCCCTTCCCCGGGGCACCGGCAGCTTCCGCTACACCGACCCCAACAACGGGACGCTGTACACCATCGACAACGGCACCCTCAACGTCCGTACACCGCCTCGAACCTCGACCGCCAAGTGCCTGGACGTCGGCAACACCCGCAACAACGCCGACTACGTGCGGGTCTGGGACTGCCTGAACCACACCAACCAGCGCTTCGTCCTGGACGGCGGGCGGGTGAAGGTCGCCGACACGGTCGGTACGGCGCAGGAGATGTGCCTCGACGCCGACTACACGGGCGAGAACGGCGACAGCGTACGGATCTGGGCCTGCGAGTACTCCCAGGCCGCCCACGCCAACCAGACCTGGCTGCTGCGCGAGGGGTCGTTCGTCCTGCAGCGGACCGTCGGGACCGCCGACGAGATGTGCATCGACGTCGGCTCGGACCGTAACAACGGCGACAACGTCTCCCTGTACACCTGCGGCGCTGCCAACTCCAACCAGAAGTTCGTGGTCGAAAACGGCTACATCAAGGTCCGCGACACCCTCTGACAGGCGACGCACGCCTGCCCGGCGATCGCGACGGGCCGCCCGCACATCCCGTCCCGCCCGGGACACTCATGCCGGCGCGGCCCGTCGTCGCCCCATCGCCCGACCGGAACCGGCGGCACCTTGCTGATCCGCGCCGCCACGATCGCCCCCACGCTGTGCGTGACTCGTTCCGGCAACGGTGCCGCCAGAATCCCCGCCAGCGCCTCCCGGCTCCACCCACCCGCGAGCAACCCCTCAACTCGCTGGGCCTGGTCGGTCAACGGCTTCCCCGCCAACGCCATGCGCGGCTCCCGGCGCCCAAGTTCGAGCAGCAGGGACATCCCGGCCGACAACTTCTCGGACGGAGGGACGGAAGGGACTTCCACTTCCTTGACCCTCAGTTCCTTGGAAGGGCTTCCCGCGATCCCGCCGCCCGCCACCCCAGCTCCAGGCGACCCGGCGGCCGGAGACACGGGAACCGGCGGCACCGTATGAACGGCTTTGCCCGCCACCGGCACCTCATGCACCGAAACAACCGTCCGCACCTGCCCCGTCAGGGGATCCCGAATCGTCCGCCGGACGTAGTGCCCAGCCGCCTCCAACTCCCGCAACGCCCGCGCGACGGTCGTCCGCCCCTCAAAGCTCTTCGCCGCGAGCGTGCGGACATCCTCGCGTGCCCCGTCCGGCAGGCTGAGCAGGTAGCCCAGGAGCCCTCGGGCCGCCCAACTCAGCGAGTGCTTACGGACGACATGCCCGTTGTCCAGGATCGTGTACCCGGGAGAGTGCTGCGGGATACGATGAATCTGCATTCGGGAGCCTTTCACTCCTGGTGCCATACCCCGGGGTGTTGGCGCACCGCCGGGGCTCACTGTTTGCGAGGCACTCAACCAAGTGCCCGCGCCGCAATGTTCACCCTAAGTCAGGGATGAACCGTCAAACTTTGATCCACATCACCCATTCGGGCGGCGCACGCGCAAACAACCCAGCGCGCCCCGGGCTCCACGAGTCCGGGGCGCGCCTCGCAACCGCACTGTCAGCCGATCACGTGGTCCGGCTCGTCCAACCACACCCGCTGCTCGCCCGCGACGGTGCCCGTCAGACCGAACCGGTCAAGACCCGGAGCGCCCTGGCGTTGCCACCAGGCGTGGGCGGCGGTCACCTCGTCCCACAGGTTGCGGGGACCCGCCTGGGAGACGGCGTGCTTGCCATCCCAGTCGGCGAGGCGACAGTGGGCGTACGATACGCCGTCCCAGACCTCGAACCGGCCGGTGCCGAGCCGGTCGTAGTCGATCGAGACCTCCTGCCGAAACAGGCCCGGCAGCCGCAGTCCGATCGCGAACGCGGCGTCCGTGTGCTCGGCCACAGTCGCCGGGTCGAACTTGGACGGACCGTGCCGGACTTCCTCGATCTCGAACTCGCCACTCCCGGGGCGCTGGTCCCGCACCCACATGAAGGCAACGTCCTCGACGAACGGGCCGCTCGCGGAGCGGCCGTCCTCGGCGACGGTGAGTTTCAGCAGCCCGCCGTTGCAGAACGCCGTGCCGTACGGGACCACGATGATGCCGCCGGGTGCCGTCTGCTCGATCAGCCCGCCGGGGACACGTTGCACGGCAGCAGTGACGTGCACCCGGTCGTACGGCGCACCGACTGGGTGGCCGAGCGTTCCGTCACCTACAACGGTCGTTACCGGCAAGCGATTTGCGACCAGTCGGCACCGCGCGTCCTCGGAGAGGTCACGGTCCAGCTCGACGGTGGTGACGTTCTGCATCCCGAGCCGGTGAGCCAGCAGCGCCGCCGTCCAGCCCGTTCCGGTGCCGATGTCCAGCACCCGCGTGCCGTCGGCGACTTCGAGGTGCCGGAGCATCTGGGCCACGACGGTAGGCATCGAGCTGGACGAGGAGGGCGTGGTGCCGTCCTCGTCCAGCCGGGTCACGAGCGGGAGATCGGATCCGACCAACTCGTACCACTGGACGGGCTGTTCGGTCCGGTCGATCCACTCACCGTGGTGGCGGATCCGGTCCGGAACGAACAACCGGCGCGGCACGGCTCGAAACGCCGGCTCCCAGTCGGCCGACAGCGCCTCTGACTTCCGGAGGTCGTCGACCAAGGTGTCCCAGTCCATGTGACTGCCCTCCTCAGGGCTTCGACGGCTTGGGCAGGTTGGTGGGCGACGCGTCCCGCTTGCCGTCGTGCGGCGCGGTGTCCGGCTTCCCGGAGTGGCCACCGCCCTTTCCTCCGCCCGACTTACCGGGACCGTCAGCGCCGGGACCTCCGCCGTGCTTGCCCATGTGCTGCTCCTCTCAATGCTGTTGCGTATCTGTGGTCACCGGTCGGCCGGCCTGGGGGTCTGCCGCCGCTCGGGTTGCGGCGGCGGGGGTGCCGGGGTGCTCATATCGGTGTCTCCCTTGTTCCAGGCTGCGCCAGGAGCATCGCCGTGAGCACGACCGCGCCCGCGACCGATACCGCGCAGGCGGCGAGGAGCGATTGGCGCCCGCCGCTTGTCGGGTCATGCGTCACGGATGTGCGCTCTCGTGATGTCTGCGCATCAGAACTCGGGCGTCGACGGCGGCGGAGTAGTCGAATCGCGCAACCGATTCCGCCTCGTGGAGATCCAGTTCGGCGCACCGCTCACAACCCTCGACCGGCAACGGAGCTACACCCTGCCGGACGGAGATCAGTTCCACCGGGACCACCGGTTCATCTCACGCACCCGGGCTTCCAGCCCCTCACGACGAACCCGGTACCACTCGCCGTACGCGTCGTCGAACCGCACGAAGGCCCGGACGAAGCCGTCGTCGTCCCGCAGCCACTCCCCCGCGACCTCATCGCGCACACGATGAACCCGGGCTGCCGGATCCCAGCGGATGCCATACCCGTGCGTGGACCTCGGTTCCAGCTCCCGAACCGTCGACGCCCCCGCACTCACACGCCCGTTTCGATGAGCCATGACGCTACCCTTCGTTGCAACTCACCTATCCGCCAGACACTCTCGGCTGACGACATGACGAACGCTAAAGGGATGACTTGAGGGGAAGGCGGAAAATCCTTCCGGGGTAGGCAATCGAAGTGCTGCCAGGCTGAGGAGCATGCGTGAGATGACTGAGATGCTGACCATCGGCGAGCGCGTTGCCTGGTATCGCCGTCGACGAGGTATGTCTCAGGAGGTTCTGGCAGGCCAGGTCGGACGAACTGCCGATTGGTTGAGCAAAGCCGAAAATGGCAGGATCGAACTCGACCGCCTTTCAGTCATCAAATTGCTCGCCAACGCCCTTGGCGTGCAACTCAGCGACCTATTAGCAGAACCGTCAGAGCTCAGCTCGATCCTCGGAGCCCCTCACAACCTAGCTGCGCTCCGCGAGGCTCTCACGGACTACAAGCAGGTGTCGCCACTCCTGGCCGCCGACACCACCGACGAGAAGCCCGACCTCAAGATCCTGCGCGCAGCAGTCGGCTCCGCCTGGTCCGCCTACCAGGACGCCAAGTACTCCCGAGCAACCCGGCTCATTCCCGACATCCTCACCCAGGCCCATCGTGCTGTACGAATGCACGAAGGCAATCAACAACTGCAGGCCAAAGCGCTGCTGGCCATGGCCTACCAAGGCGCGGCGATGGTTTTGACGAAGATAGGCGAAGCCGATCTCGCATGGGTCGCGGCCGACCGTGGACTATCGGCTGCCCAGGAATCGGACAACATGGCTGCCACCTGTTCGTTGTTCCGTTCGGTCACACATTGCCTGCTAGCCAACGGGCGCCTCACGGCAGCAGAAGAACTCGTCACAAGCGCGGCATCTAGTCTGAAGGTCACACTGGACAACACAGATCCCGCCCACCTATCGGTGTACGGCACCCTGTTCCTCGTCGGCTCGACGGCCGCAGCGAGGTCCGAGGATCGGAACACCGTGCGCGAGTTCCTTGCCGAAGCGGACAGGGTCGCACAGCGCCTCGGCCGAGACGCCAACCACATGTGGACAGCCTTCGGACCCACCAATGTGGCCATCCATCGGGTCTCGACCGCCATGGAGCTGGGCGACGTCCAGCTCGCCGCCGATCAGGGCCCGCGCGTGGACTCCTCCGCATTGCCCCTTGAGCGCCGCATTCGACACTCACTCGAGATCGCCCGAGCCTTCAGCGCGCAGAACCGCATGGATGAGGCGCTCGCTCTTGTGCTGGACGCCGAGGAACTAGCCCCCGAACAAATCCGCTACCACTTCATCCCCAGGCAACTGGTGACCGGCTGGGTCCGCCAACAGCGAGGCCGTCCAAGCTACCTTCTTGCGGGCGTCGCGCACCGGCTCGGGATCGTCGGGTGATGACCACCGGCGGCTACAGTCATCGCCATGAACAACTCCCAGTTCAACGAGGTCGTGGCTCAGCCGCGCTCCGCAGCCGGCGTGCTGTTCTTCGACGGGGACGACCGCGTACTCCTCGTGAAGCCGACCTACAAACCCGGTTGGGAGATCCCCGGCGGCTACCTGCACGCGGGCGAGACCCCAAGCGCGGGAGCGGCCCGGGAAGTCAAGGAGGAACTCGGCATCACGCCGCCGATCGGCCCCCTCCTGGTCGCCGACTGGGCACCCCACCCCACCGAGGGCGACAAACTCCTCTTCGTCTTCGACGGCGGAGTCCTCCCGTCCGGTCTGCTCAACCAGATCGCTGTCGACCAGGTCGAGATCAGCGAACACGCCTTCCACTCCCGCGACCAGCTCGACGCACTCCTCGTCCCGCGTCTGGCCCGCCGAGTCCACGCTGCCTGCACCGCCCGGGCCCGCACCGAGACCGTCTATCTGGAGCACGGCGTTCCCCGCACGTGACCCCGCTTGCCCGCGCTTCCCGGTGCGGGCTCGGCCCCACTGAGAGCGAGCACGCACCATGACCAGCCGTACCTTCGGTCGCATCAGCGTCACCCTGCCGGATCTGGCCGACGGCTATCTCTCCAACGTGGCCTCTCTGGAAGGCGGCCGGGGCACCGTCCAGGACTTCAACTACGCCGACACCGACCTGCGGGACCTCGACCTCGCGAACGCCCGTCTCCTCACTGGCCGGATCACCAACCTGCACGCGTCCCGCGTACGCCTCATCGAAGTACGTATCGACTCGGTCGAGTTCAACGGCTGCGACCTCGGCAATCTTCAGTGGGTCGACAGCAAGTTGTCGCGCGTGGTCTTCAGAAACTGCAAGCTCATGGCCAGCAATATCAGCGGCCTCACCCTCGACAACGTGCTGTTCGACAACTGCAAGCTGGACTACTCCACGTTCGAGAAGGTCCGCGCCACAGGTCCGCTCGCCTTCGCTCGCTGCGTTCTCACCGAGTCGACGTTCACCGGATGCGACCTCACCGCCAGCGTCTTCAACGACTGCACACTGCGAGACACCGAATTCGGCCGTGGCACCTACAAGGCGACCGACCTGCGCGGCAACGATCTCACCGCCCTCCGAGGCATCGGCAACCTCACGAAGGTCGTCATCGACCGCGCCCAGCAGATCGAGCTGACACAAGCTCTCATGACGGAGCTGGACGTGACCTTTGGGGACGACCTGGACGAAACCGAGCCCCGGAGGGCGCTATGAGCCTCCAGATCGCGTTTACCTCCCGCACCGCTCTCAAAGCTCGTACCCAAGTAGCCGGCGTCCGAACGGTGCAAGGCGACAGCCGTTTCGAGGACGGAGTTCTGTAGCGATCACGGCATCGGGTCGACCGCCGCCACAGCCACAAACCGTGCGCCTCGGCCGCCCGGCCGGGGCCACGGAGCCATGCGAGGGTCAGAGCAGGCCCTTGGCCCCGTCGCCGGCGGGGAAGGGCTCCATGGCCGCGATGTCGAGGGGCTCGGCGAGTGCGTCGCCGATGGCGGCGGCGATGGCGGCCAGGGGGGCGCCGGAGCCGTGGGCGTCCAGGGTGGCCTGGTCGACCCACTTCTCGACCACGGTGACGCGGTCGGTGCCGGCGTGGACGGCGTAGAGCTCGCAGCCGTCCTCGGTGTGGATGGCGGGGGTGTGCTGCTCGAAGGCGGCCAGGACTTCGTCGCGGCGGCCGGGCTTGGTCTTGATCGTGGCGATGACAACGGGCATGTGGATCTCCAATGGTGTCGAGATGATCATGTTATCCACGTTGGTCCGCGGGAACGCGTGACAGGCAGCGCACACCACGAGGCGCTCAATCGCCCACCAAGAAGGCATTGTTGAGCGGGATCATCCTCATGTCAGGCCCCGAGGTGGCCGCGGGCCCGGTCCAAAAGTGCGGTAAGCGGGTCGTGGACGTACGCGGCACCGGACTGCTGGTCGGCTTCCGGACGGCGGGCCTCTCACATGCCCCCGAAAAAAGTTTCCGGTCGACCTGCAACCCCCGGCAGGTTCAGACGTCCAAGAGATACCGGAGTCTCCGGAACCACCACTGCACCAGCCGTACTTGGGGGGAACCAAGCATGCGTGCCCGTACCGCCACCACCATGGCCGTTCTGACGGCCCTCACCTTGACCGTCCCGGCCCTCGCCGCGTCCCCGGCCCTCGCCGCCCCGGCCGCGACGGCGAGTTGGACCGACGACGTCACCGCCCCGGCCGGCTTCGTCGGGATGAGCCCGACCCGCGTCCTGGACACCCGCACCGCCAACACGCCGTACCACACCGGCTTCACCCCGCTCGGCCCGGGAGAGTACTACCACGCGGTGGTGGACGTGGTCCCGCACGAGGCGACGGCCGTCGTGGTCAACGTGACCGCGACCAACCCCACCGCCACGGGCTACCTCTCGCTCGGCCCCACCTCGAGGCCCGAGGTCGGCGCTCCGGGTACCTCCAGCCTCAACTTCACGCCCGGCCAGACGGTGTCCAACCTGGTCACGGTCGCGCTCGGCCAGGACTCCGTCCGACCCTTCATCAGCGCCTACAACAGCGCCGGGACGACCGACGTCGTCCTCGACGTGGTCGGCTACTACGTGCCCGGCGCGACCGACAAGTACGCCCCCCTGCACCCGACCCGCATCGCCGACAGCCGGACCGACGGCACCGGCCGCCTCGGCAGCTTCGCCACCCGCTCGATCCAGGTCGCCCGGCCCGAACTCGGCGACCAGGACGCCCGTGCGGTGGTCCTCAACGTCACCGCCACCGACGGCACCGCGAACAGCTTCCTGACCGTCTACCCGACCGGCACCGCGCGCCCGTCCGAGGGCTCGAACGTCACCGTTCCGGTCCGGCGCGACGTCGCGAACCAGGTCGTGGTGCCGGTCGGGGCCGACGGGAAGATCGACATCTACAACCACCTCGGCTCGGTCAATGTGATCGTCGACCTCCTCGGCTACTACGGCCCCTCGGGCACCGGGCTGTTCCAGGCGCTCAAGACTCCCGTCCGCCTGAACGACACCCGGACCACGGGCTTCAAGATGACCGGCCCGACCGAGATGGGGCTCGGCATCGAGATGGACCCGAAGGGCGTGGGCGCGGAGGTCAACGTCACCGCCACCAACGCCGACTCCGCCGGCCACCTCACGGTGTTTCCGAGCACGGCCGGGTGGAACGTCCCGAACACCTCCACCCTCAACTACGCCCCCGGACAGACCGTGGCCAACTCGGTCACCACCGGCCTCGACAAGGACATCACCGCCTTCTCCATGGTCAACTCCGGCGGCCCGGCGGACGTCATCACCGACCTGACCGGCTACTTCACCACCGGCTGAGCACACGGGCGCGGGGCCGGTCGGCCCGAAGTGCCTGTCGTCGGGCGCACATGGGGAACGGCGCGCCCCGGAAGACCGGGGCGCGCCGTTCACCATGCCCTGACGTCAGGCCTTCGGGCCCGCCGACTGGACGACCTCGAAGGACCACAGCGTGGAGCCCGAGGCGGCCGGGCGCTTCGGGGCCTCACCCTCGGCGCCGCCCTGGTGGGCCGCCTTCATCGGCCCCTCCATCCAGGCCTGGAAGGACTCCTCGTCACGCCAGCGGGTGTAGACGAGGTACTCGTCGGTGCCCTCGACCGGACGGAGCAGCTCGAACCACTCGAAACCGTCGGAGTTTTCGACGGCGTGCGCACGGTGGGCGAAGCGCTGCTCCAGAGTCTCGCGCTGCTCGGCGGGGACAGTCAGTACGTTGATCTTGACGACGGACATGCCGCTCCTTCTGCTCCGCCGGGGTCCGGGGTGCGGGCTCCGGCTCGGTTGCTGCCTACGGTCAGCAGTCTCCTACACCTCACGCGGGCAGGTCAGGCAACCCACGGCGGGAGGACGCGCTGGTCGTCGCGCGGGGCGAGGGCGCAGGCGCCGGGCGGGGTGACGGCGTCGGGGTTGTAGGCGTGGGAGGGGGAGGTGGAGGCGACGAGGGCGGTGAAGCCGTCGGTGGTGGAGATCCGGCGGGGCGCGTCGGCGGGGAGGACGAGGGTGTCGCCGGCGCCGAGGGTGTGGGACTCCCCGGCCAGGTCCACCGTCACGGTGCCGGCCAGGAAGGTCCAGATCTGCTCGGCGTCCATCGCGTGCAGCGGCCCCTGCTTGTCGGCCGGCATCTCAACTCGCCACAGGGCGAGGGATGCCGAGCCCTGGGTGGGCGAAGCGAAGGTGGTCATGACGGCGTTCGGGGTCTCGGTGCGGCGGGCGCCGGCTGAACGGATCACGGGCATGGCGAAGGAACCCCCTAAGATGGACAATGACGTTGTCTATATAGTCAATGAGGTTGTCTACCGTGTCAACTGAGCCCGCCCCGCCCGGCTTCGAGCTGCCGCTGCGCCTGCTGTCCGCCTTTCGGACGATCATCGACGAGCTGCACGAGCGGATCGCCCGCGAGGGGCACCCCGACCTGCGCCCCATGCACGGCTTCGCCCTCCAGGCGATCGGCCCGGACGGCACCACCGCCGTCGAACTCGGCCGCCGGCTCGGCGTCTCCAAGCAGGCGGCGGGCAAGACCGTCGAGAACCTGGAGCAGCTCGGCTACGTCGAGCGCGGCAGCGACCCGGCCGACGCCCGGCGCAAGGTGGTCCGGCTCACCGACCGGGGGGTGGACTGCCTGGTGCGCTCGGCGCGGATCTTCGACGAGCTACGCGCGGAGTGGTCACAGGCCCTCGGCGAGGAGCACCTCCGGCAGGTCGAGGACGGCCTGCGGCGGCTCGCCCCCGGGGACCCGTTCCGGCTCGACACCCCTCGCTGGTTCGGCGGTCCGTGAGCAACAATCGGGGTGCGTACGGACCGAATGGGGGGATCGGATGAGAGCCCGCACGGCCATCACGGTGGCCACCATCCTGCTGCTCACGGCTTGCTCGTCGACACTCTCGGGCTCCCGGCCGATGTCCCCGCAGGCCCGCACCTACCTGTCCGAGGCGCTGGACCTGCTCCAGCGGAAGTCCCTGAACACCGCGAAGGTGGACTGGCCGACGGTCCGCAGTCGGGCCTTCGCCCAGGCTGCCGCGGCCCGCACCCCGGCCGACACCCACGCCGCGATCCGCACCGCCGTGGCCGCCCTCGGCGATCGGCACAGCCGGTTCTACCCGCCCGGGCAGGCCGCCGCACTCACTGCCGACCCGGCGACCGTCGACGCCCCGACGGTCGCCCAACTGCGCGGCCGCATCGCCCACTTGAGCCTCCCGGCCGTGAACGGCTCGGAGCGCACCTACACCGAGTACGTCACCCGCGGCCGCACCGCGGTCTCGGGCGCGGAAGCCTGCGGCTGGGTGGTGGACCTGCGCCGGGAGACCGGCGGCGGGATGTGGGCGCCGCTCGCCGTCGCCGCGCCGCTGCTCGGCGACGGCCCGCTCGGTGCCTTCGTCACCGCGGACGGCACCCGCAGCACCTGGTCGATGCGCGGCGGCGTGCCGTACCTGGACGACGCCCCGCAGGCCGTACCGGACACCGGCAACAGCACCGCCGCCGTCCCGCCGGTCGCCGTCCTCACCGGCCCGGCGACGGGCAGCGCGGGCGAGGCCGTCACCATCGCCTTCATCGGCCGCCCGGACACACGCAGCTTCGGCGCTCCCACCTACGGGGTGCCCACCGGCAACGACCCGTACCGCCTCTCCGACGGCGCCGTCCTGCTGCTCACCGGCGCCGCCGAGGCCGACCGCACCGGCCGCGTCCACGAGGGCCCGATCGAGCCGGACGAGTTCGTCGACCCCCGCAAGGACGACGACCCGACGCTCGCCGCCGCCGTCGAGTGGCTGTCACGGCAAACGGCTTGCAAGCAGAGCGACAGGAGCGCCGACCGCTAGAACGACCGTCCCTCGCCCTGGTACGGCGGCTGGGGGCCGAGGGGCGGATCCGGGCGGTCGCGCTGGTCGGCGCAGAGGGTGGCGCTGAGCTGGGTGAGCAGTTCGGCGAGGTCCGCGTACCGTTTCTCGTCCCAGTCGCCCAGCAGCTCCGAGAGCTGGGTGCGCCGGGCCTCGACCAGGCGCAGCGCCATCTCCTCCCCCGCTTCGGTGAGGCGCAGCAACCGGCTGCCGGTGCGGGCGGCGAGGCCTCGGCCCTCCACCTCGCGGACCGCCTCCTCGACGGCCGCGATCGGGACGATCCGCCGCTCGGCGAGTTCGGCGGGCTCCACCGAGCCGTGGTGGTGCATCTGGAGCAGTAGCCAGCTGGAGGCGGGCAGCAGGTCGAGCCCGGCGGTGGCGGTGATCCGGCGGAACAGGTCGCGCCGGGCCTCGCGGGTGCTCAACACCGAGAGGGCGCGGGCGATTTCGTCCAGCGAGCTGCGCTCGACCGGGTTGAGGCCGATGGACTCGCTGAGGTCGGGCGCGGTGACCGTGGAGCGGAGCTTCTGCTCGCGCAGGAAGAGCGAGAGGACGAACGCGACCGCCGCCACGGGCACCGCGTACAGGAAGACCCGGGTGATCGAATCGGCGTACGCGTGGTGGACCCCGGCGCGGGCGGCGCCCGGCAGCCGGGTGATCAGCCGGGGGTCGGAGGTGATCGCCTCGACGTGGAAGCCCGGCGGCAGCGGTTGGCCGACCAGGGCGTCGGCGAGCCGGGAGCGCAGGCCGCCGGCGAAGATCGTCCCGAAGACGGAGACGCCGAAGGAGGCGCCGATGGAGCGGAAGAAGGTGGCGCCCGCGGTGGCCACGCCGAGGTCCTGGTAGCCGACCGAGTTCTGCACGATCAGCACCAGCACCTGCATCACCAGGCCCAGCCCGAGGCCGAAGACCAGGAAGTAGAGGCTCATCTCGGCCGTACTGCTGTGCTCGTCCAGCCGGGAGAGCAGTAGCAGTCCGACCGTGGTGACGGCCGTCCCGGCGATCGGGAAGGCACGGTAGTGGCCGGTGCGGGCGACGATCTGGCCGGAGCCGATCGAGGAGACCAGCATGCCGAGCACCATCGGCAGCATGTGGATGCCGGACATGGTGGGCGAGACCTGGTGGACCACCTGGAGGAAGGTCGGCAGGTAGGTGAGCGCGCCGAACATCGCGAAGCCGACCACGAAGGAGATCACCGCGACCAGGCTGAAGGTCTGCGAGCGGAACAGCCGCAGCGGCAGGACGGGCTCCACGGCGGTGCGCTCGACCTCGACGAAGGCGACCAGCAGCACCAGGCCCAGTACGCCCAGGCCGACGATCTGCCAGGAGCTCCAGGCCCAGGTGGTGCCGCCGAGCGAGGTCATCAGCACCAGGCAGGTGGCGACGGCGGCGATCAACGCGGTGCCCAGGTAGTCGATCCGGTGTTCGCGCCGCACCTCCCGCCCGTGCAGCACCGCGGCGATCACCACCAGGGCGACCACGCCGATCGGCAGGTTGATGTAGAAGACCCAGCGCCAGCTGAGGTGGTCGACGAACAGCCCGCCGAGCAGCGGACCGAGCACGCTGGTGACGCCGAAGACGGCTCCGAAGAGGCCCTGGTACTTGCCGCGGTCCCGCGGCGAGACCAGGTCGCCGACGATCGCCTGGGAGAGCACCATCAGGCCACCGCCCCCCAGGCCCTGGAGCGCGCGGAAGGCGATCAGCTCGCCCATGTCCTGGGCGATTCCGCACAGCACCGAGCCGAGCAGGAAGATCACGATGGAGGCCTGGAAGAAGCGCTTCCGGCCGTACATGTCGCCGAGCTTGCCCCACAGCGGGGTGGCGGCGGTGGAGGCCAGCAGGTAGGCGGTGACCACCCAGGACAGGTGGTCCAGGCCGCCGAGGTCACTGACGATGGTGGGCAGCGCGGTGGAGACGATGGTCTGGTCGAGGGCGGCGAGCAGCATCGCCAGCAGGAGGGCGCCGATCGGCACCCACAGGTTGGGGACGGTGGCCTCCGGCGGGCCGGGCTCGTTCGCCGGGCTCCGGTCGGACGCGGCGAGCGGGTCCGTCATGGCGTCTCCACAGGCGGCACGGCCTCTCCGTAGGGTCGCGGGGCCGACGACCGGACGCCCGTCGGATCATCACTCCCGTCGGATGATCACTCCCCGTTCCCCATGCTGGCAGATATGTCCTGGTTTGTTCCGCCGGGTTGAGCCGAACGTAAGCGCCGGGTCCGTCCCTCTCGTTTCAGCGGTTTCCTCGGGAGCCAACCACTCGAACGTAAGCGCCGGGTCCGTCCCTCTCGTTTCAGCGGTTTCCTCGGGAGCCAACCACCACCAACCGGCACAACACCCCCGCCGGAGGCCGGACGCCCCTGTCCACTCTCCGGGACGTCCTGCATAATCAGGCCCGTTCGCGAGACCTGAGAACCGAGGACCGACACCCGAGGAGGACCGGCCGATGCCGGACCAGCACTGCCCGACGTGCGGCATCGCACGCTCAACCGGGTGCGGCTGCCTCCCGGATCCGAGCCTGGACGAGACCACCGTCCTCCCGCACGTCGAAGGCCCGCCGCTGGTCCGCCCGTACGTGCCGCAGTCGGCCGGCCAGGTGGCGGAGGAGCCGCCGCCGGCCGGGGACCCGTTCGCGACCACCGTCCTGCCGCCGGTCCAGCCGCTCCCGCCGGTCCAGCCGGTCCCGCCGGTGCAACCCATGCCGCCGACGCAGCCCATGCAGTCGGCGCAGCCGCCCGTCACGCCCCCGCTCGGGCCGGACGCGGACGCCTACGCGACGACCGTGCTGCCGCCCGTACCGGGCCCCGCGCCGGACGCGTACGCCACCACCGCCCTGCCTCCGGTCCCGCCCGGCGCGGGCGAGGACCTCGGCTACTTCCCGTTCGAGAACCAGGCACCGGAGCCCGGGTCCGGGCCCGTCGGCGGACGGGCCGCACGGCGGGCGGCCGAGCAGTCCGCGCAGAGCCCATTCGCCCAGCACAAGCTGCTGATCGCGGGCGTCGGCGCGGGCCTGCTGGCGCTCACCGTGGGCCTCGCGTACGCCGTGACGCCCTCGTCCGCGCCGAGCCGCCGGGCGGACCCGCTGCCCGTCACCACGCTCGCGCCCGCGCCGTCGGACCCGCCCAGCCAGGCCGCCCCGCCCCCGGCCTCCCCGGCCCCCACCAGCGACACGCCGAGCCCGACCCCGACCCGGACGAGCAGACCCAGTCCGACCCGGACCCCCACGCCCACGCCGACGCCGACCCCCACCCCGACGCCGACCCCCACCCCGACGCCCACGCCCACCCCCACGCCGACGCCGACCCCCACGCCCACCCCGACGCCCACGCCACGGTTGCTCCAGATCGGGATGAGCGGGCCCGACGTCAAGGCGATGCAGCAGCAGCTCTACGCCGCCGGGTGCGGATTCGTCGACAGTTCGATCGTCACCGGCACTTTCGACGACCAGACCCGGTCGACACTCATCAGCTACCAGCGCGCGAACCGGATCAAGGGCGAGAACGGCGTCTACGGCCCCAAGACCCAGGCCGTCCTGACTGCCGACCCCGGCTGCTGAGCCGGGGCGACCGCCGCCGGTCGGGGCTCGCCCCGAATCAGCCGGCGATCGCCCCAAAGATGCTGACGCCCGCCAGCACCACCATGATCCCCGCAGCCACCCGGATGATCAGCTTCATCGGCACGTACTTGAGCAGCTTCTGCCCGCCCACGATGGCGATCCCGCCGACCGCGCAGAGCGCCAGCCAGGAGCCGATGCCGACGGCCAGCGGATCGGCGTACTTGGCGGCCAGGTTGGCGGTCATGATCTGGGTCAGGTCACCGAACTCGGCGATCGCGACGACCACGAAGCTGGCCCCGGCCACCTTCCAGAAGCTGTTCGAGGACGGCTCCTTGGCGGCGTGCTCGTCGTCGTCCTCGCCGCCGTGGAACAGCAGCATCGCCGCGCCGACCAGGAACAGCGCGCCGGTGATGCCCTCCACCCAGCGGTGCGGCAGCAGCGAGAGCAGGTGGCCGGCAGCCAGGGCCAGGCCCACCTGGAGGGCGAAGGCGGCCGCGATGCCCGCGAAGACGTAGCTCGCGCGGTACTTGGTACCGAGCACCAGACTGGCCAGCGCGGTCTTGTCCGGCAGTTCGGCCAGGAAGATGACGCCGAACGTCAACGCGGCAACGGTCAAACTCATCAGAGGAATCCCTCGGTCGGGCTGCCCGGCCTCCGCAGCTCCGTCAGGGGTCGCTTCGGCCCGACAGCACTGGAAACGGTCACAGCACTGCGGCCGAAGGTCTCGCCGGCACCGTCCGTCCGAACCATCCGCATCGACCGGATCGGATGGCTCGCCGAGGTGCCCCGGGCGCCGGGCCCGTGAGGGCCAGTATGTCGACGGTCCGGTGGAGGGCTACTCCCCTTCAACGCGCCCAAGCCTACCCGACGCCGTTGGACGGCCACGCCGTCACCAGTCCCCGCCCGACCAGCTCCAGCACCACCACGATCGCCGTCGCCTCCACCGCCAGCAACCCGATCAGCACGAACAGCTGCACCGCCCCCGCCTGGACGGGCGAGGCGCCGCCGAGCAGCATGCCGACGAAGGCGCCCGGCAGGGTGACCAGCCCGACCGTACGGGTCTGGTCCAGTGCCGGGACGAGCGAGGTCGCGGCCGCCGTACGGCAGATCTCCAGTCGGGCGTCGCGCTCCTCGAAGCCGAGCGCCAGCGCCGCCTCCACCTCGCCGCGCCGCTGCCGCAGCTCGTCCAGGGCCCGCCGTCCGGCCAGCGAGGTTGCGGTGAGCCCGCCGCCGATCAGGATGCCCGCGACCGGGATCACCGACAGGCCCTTGGGCGGCAGCAGCCCGACGACCAGCAGCAGGACGAGCACCGGCAGCACGCCGACGCCGATCGGGGCGGCCGCCCAGACCCAGCCGGGGCCCCGGGTCATCCGCCGCCCGGCCGTGCGCACCGCGACCGCGAACATCAGCAGCACGAACAGCGCCGACCGCCAGAGCGAGCCGACCACCCAGCTGATCACCGCGGCGACGGCGGCCAGCTGGACGACCGCCCGCAGCCCGGCCCGCACCACCGCGTGCCCGTGGCCGAGCAGGCCCCACCCGGCCACCGCCACCGCGGCCAGCAGCAGCGCCGCGGTGACCACCCCGAGCACCGGGGTGACCGGCAGCAGCTGCCCGCCGGACGCCGCCGACGGAACCGGCATCAGATCCAGCTGGTGAACCACATCCGGTCCTGCCAGGACGACATCGGGATCACCTCCGCCGTGTACAGCGGGTAGAAGAAGGCGAAGCAGCCGACGATCGCGAGCACGATCAGCCCGGCGCCGATCGCCCCGTAGCGGCGGCGCTCGGGACTGCTGCCGACCGGGCCGAGGATCGCCCCGAGCATCTGGGCGACGGCCAGGCACAGGAACGGCACCAGCACGACCATGTAGAAGGAGAAGATCGTCCGTTGCTGGTACTGGAACCAGGGCAGGTAGATCCCGGCCACCGCACACAGCACGGCGCCCGAGCGCCAGTCCCGGCGGAAGAACCAGCGCCACAGCAGGTAGACCAGCGCGAAGCAGGCCGCCCACCACAGGAACGGGGTGCCCAGGCCCAGGATCTGCGCCGCGCAGCCGCCGGAGGAGGTGCAGCCGCGCGTCCCGCTCGGGACCTGCTCCCAGTACATCGAGACCGGGCGGCCGTCGACCAGCCAGGCGAAGGGGTTGGACTGGTAGGTGTGCGGGGTGCTCAGGCCGGTGTTGAAGTCGTACATCTGCGAGTGGTAGTGCCACAGGCTGCGCAACGACGCGGGCACCCAGCTCATCGGGACCTGCGGCAGCGGGATGCCGAAGGCGTGGTCCGGGGAGAGCCCGGCGCGGCCGTCGGCCCAGTGCCGGTCGTAGCCGCCGTCGCCGCCCGCGCCGCTGGCCAGCCAGCCGCTCCAGGCGCCGACGTACACCACCAGGGCGGAGCCGACCATGGCGAGGAAGGCCGGTACGGCGTCCCGGCGCAGCATGGCCCGCCACGGGTGGCGGGCTCCGGCGCCGCGGCGGCCGGACTGGTCCCAGAGCACGGTCAGGATGCCGAAGGCGGCGAGGATCGGGGCGCCGTTCCACTTGACCGCGCAGGCCGCGCCGATGAGCACCCCGGCGGCGATCCGCCAGGGGCGCAGCCCGAGGCTCGCCCGGTCGGCATCGGTCACGGCGGCCAGCTTCGCCCGGGCGTGGTCGCGGTCGATCAGCAGGGCGCCGAAGGAGGCGAGCACGAAGAACATCTGGATGCCGTCGAGCAGGCCGACCCGGCTCATCACCAGCTGGAGGCCGTCGACGGACATCAGCAGCGCGGCGGTGCAGCCGACCAGGGTGGAGCCGAAGAGCCGGCGGCCGATCCGGGCCAGCATCAGCACGGTGAGGGTGCCGAGCAGGGCGGTCATGAACCGCCAGCCGAAGGGGTGCAGGCCGAACAGCTGCTCGCCGATCGCCAACACCCATTTGCCGAGTGGCGGGTGGGCGATGAACTCGGGCACGGAGCTGAGCGGGACGGACTGCGGGACGGCCAGGATGTCGGTGTTGGCGTGGTCGGGCCAGGTGCCCTCGTAGCCCTGCTGGAGCAGCGACCAGGCGTCCTTGGGGTAGTACGTCTCGTCGAAGACGAAGGCGTTGGGGTAGCCGAGGTTCCAGAACCGCAGCAGGCCGGCGAACAGGGCGACGGCGATCGGGCCGAGCCAGCCGGAGCGGTCGGCCGCCCAGCGGAGCAGCCCGCCCCGGGCCGGTGCGGGGTCGGCGGGGGCCTGGGCCGCCGGGGGGTGCGTGAGCGCCGCTTGCGTCATAGCCTCGCCGATTCGACTGTCTGCGGGGCCCGCCGGGTACTGCTCCGGGCCCGGGTCTGCTGCCCGGGCTGGGGCCGGGCGGTCAACAGCCACTGACACTATTTGACTCCCGATCTCCCCGGCAATGAATGCCGGGGATTCCCTGTCACGCTGCGCGCGGCATCGCCGCGCGCTGGCGTGACGGTCGGTTCCTGTTTCCTCCCCGTCGCCGGGGGTTGCGCGCGTGCCTTCCGATTTCCGACCGGATGAGGTCTCACAGCGCTCCGCAGGCGTTTACCCAACTCGGTTACCCGGTTGGGGCCGGTACGTCCCCCGGTATGCGGGCGGCGCGCATGAGCCGACCCTCGTCATGCAGGTTCTTGGCCGCGTTGTGGTCGCGGTCGTGGATGGTGCCGCAGGCGGTACAGGTCCACGTGCGGACGTGCAGAGGGAGTTTCCCCGGCCGGTATCGGCAGTGTGAGCAGATCTGTGTGCTCGGGAAGTCGCGGGCGACCTTGGTCAGTGCGCGCCCGTACCGAGCCGCCTTGTACTCCAACATCGTGACGAACCGTCCCCACGCGGCATCGTGCACGGATTTGGCGTTGCGGCCGCGCGCCAGGCCGAGCACGCCAAGGGTCTCCACGGTCACGGCTTGGTTCTCGCGCATGATCTCGGTGGAGAGCTTGTGCTGCCAGTCCCGGCGGGCGTTGGCCGCGTGCGCGTGGGCGCGGGCGACCTTGATACGGGCCTTGTCCTGGTTCCTACTTCCTTTCCGTTTGCGCGACAGTTCGCGCTGTGCGCGCTTGATCTTCTTCTCGGCGCGGCGCAGCCACCGGGGGTTTTTGATCTTCTGGCCGGTGGAGAGGATCGCGTAGTGCGTCAGCCCGAGGTCGACGCCGATCTCCGCTGTGGTCTCCGGCATGGTGGTCAGGTTGTCGGCAGGGTCGGTCTCCACGACGAAGCTGGCGAAGTACCTTCCGGCCGGGTCCTTGATCACCGTTACCGACGACGGTCCGGACGGCAGCTGCCGCGACCACGTGACCTTCACATCGCCGACCTTCGGCAGGCGAAGCTGCCCGGTGCCGGTGATCGACCAGCGGTCCGAGCGGGTGTACCGGGCGGCCTGCCGACGGTCCCTCTTGGACTTGAAGCGGGGCTCTTCGATCTTCGGTCCGGGGCGCTTGCCCTTGATGCTGTCGAAGAAGTTCCGCCACGCCCGGTCCTGGTCTCGCAACGCCTGCTGCAGGACACCGACAGGAGCGCCGGACAGCCAAGCCCGCTCCGGGGTCTTCTTCGCCTGTGTGATCAGCGACTTGGACAGATCGGCGGTCTTTGGGAACGGAAGCCCGGCGTCGTGCGCGTCCCGTCGGATACGCAGCGCATCGTTCCACACCACCCGTGCGCACCCGAACGCGCAGTCCAGCGACTTACGCTGACCCACTGCTGGGTGGATACGGAAGGAGTACCGGAGCTGCACACGATCACCCTACGGCATTTTTTTGATTTATGACCCGATATCAGAATCCCGAAGACCCGCACCGGCGGACACTGCACTTTCATGCTGAATACACATTTGATTCTTTCGTTACAAAGTACTGCCGCAAGCCGTTCGCCAACCGCACTTGAGCCAATCAAAGAGATCATGCGGAGCGTATGCCAGGACTTCGAGACGGAGCCGGTCGAGCACTACTGACGAGCGCAGCGCCTCTGGCCGAGGTCATACTTCGCCGGATCGGTCGGCGGGGCTCCGATATGCGTTCTGCATCAGTACATCGAAGGGCAGAACCACCCTGTGCGATCGATCTGGTGGCGGTGCCCGGGAAGCCAAGCGCGACGGGCGCCGACCAGGTGACCTGGCCGGCGCCCGCTTCCTCACCGAATATCCGTTAGGCGGCGGTCTCCAGCTCCCGGACCGGGACCGCCGTGCGGACCACGGCCGGGGCCGCGTTGTCCTGCTCCGCCGTGAGGTACAGGCGCAGCCGCAGCGCCAGCATGACGATCAGCAGCGTCGAGCCCGCCATGGCCGCCAGGTAGAACGGCCAGGTGCCGGAGCCGACCAGCAGCACGCCGACGGCCGGGCCGACCGCGATGGCGATCTGCTTCACCAGGGCGTACCCGGCGTTGTAGGTGCCGAGCAGCCGGGCCGGGGCGAGGTCCGCGACGATCGGGCCCATGGTGGGCGCGAGCAGCGACTCGCCGACGCCGAACAGGGCGTAGATCGAGACGATCGCGACCGTGGCGGCCATGGTCTCGGTCCGGATCAGACCGGCCACCAGGGCCATCGCCCAGGCGCCGAGCCAGACCAGGCCGGCCGCGGCCATCGCGGTGGTGCGGCGGCGGCGCGCGGTGACGCGCACCATGAACATCTGCAGGACCACGATGGTCAGCGCGTTGGCGCCGATCGCGAAGCCCAGGGTGGACGGCGCGGTGCCGACGGTGTCGGTGGCGAAGGCCGCGACACCGGACTCGAACTGGCCGTAGCAGGTGAAGAAGATCAGCCCGGCGAGGACGCAGAGCCGCACCATCGCCTTGTCGGCGAACAGGGCGCGCAGGCCGGTCGGACCGTCGGCCTGCTCCTGGACGACGCTCAGCCGGACCTTGGGCATCCGGGCGGTGCCGGTGACCAGGGCCAGGCCCAGGAAGGTCGCCGCCTCGATGGTGAACAGCCGGGTGAGGCTGGCCGGGTCGGCGACGTCGACGATCTGCCCGCCGACCAGCGCGCCGATGCCCATGCCCAGGTTGACCAGGGTGAACTGCAGCGCGAAGGCGTGCGAGCGGGTCGCCGCCGTCGAGCAGCGGACGATCATCGTGGCCAGCGCCGGCTGGCAGGTGGTGACACCCGCGCCGAACAGGAAGGACGACACCAGCAGGGCCGGGGTGCCGGTGGCGTGACCGAAGGCGAACGCGCCGGTGGCGGCGAGCGCGGCACCCGCCAGCAGCACCGGACGGGGACCGTACCGGTCGATGCCGCGCCCGGTGAACGGGAGGACGGCCAGCGCCGCCAGCGCGAAGACGGTGAACACCATCCCGGCCGCCAGCGAGCCGAGCCCGCGCACCTGGTCCACGTACACGAACATGTACGGCATCGTGAACCCGCTGCCGAACGCACTGAGCGCGTTGCCGATCTGGACGCGGCGCAGCGGGCCGCCCGCCCCACGTCGCTGCTGCCTCTGCTGCTTCACCGTGCCGGTCACCGTGCACATCCCTTCCAGGTCGTCCGGACTGTCGAGTTGAACTCTTAAGGCCGGAAGATTTCAGAGCTAAAGTTTGACGAGATAAAGTCTTAGCACCGGAAGACTGCTGAGTCAAAGGCTTAAGAGATGCACGCCCGCGTGCGACACTGTCGGCATGACTACGGACAAGCCGGCGCCGGCTGCCGACAAGCCCCTGCCGGCCACCCCCCTGGAGCTCGGCATCGCCGAGCAGGTGGCCCTCTACCAGCGGGAATTCCCCACCGTGGACCCCCAGGTGGAGACGATCGTGCAGACCCTGTCCCGGGTCGCCCGGCGGATGGGCGTCGCGTACGACCGGCAGCTGACTGTGCTGGGAATCACCTCCGCGGAGTGGGAGGTGCTCAAGGCGCTGGTGGTGGCCGGCAGCCCGTACCGACTGGGGCCCGGCGAGCTGGCCAAGCGGCTGGGGCTCACCCCGGCCGCGATGACGCACCGGATCGACCGGATGGTCGCCGAGGACCTGGTCACCCGGGAGCGGGACGAGTCCAACCGGGTGCGGGTGATCATCGAACTGACCGAGAACGGCCGCGACAAGTGGCTGGAGTCGATGCGGATGGCAGCCGTGTTCGAGGAGGAGCTGCTGCAGGACATCACGGGCGAGGAGCGCGCCGCGCTCTCCGGCCTGCTGGCCCGGATGCTGCGGCGGATCGAGCAGAGCCAGCCGGACGCGCTGGGGCGCACCGCCGACCTGGCGTAGCAACGCGGTCCGGCCCGCAGGGGACGCTCCCCCGGCGGGCCGGACCATCGGTGCTTCGTACAGGTGCCGTGAGGTCCGTCAGGGCCCCGGGCGGTCAGCCGATCAGGCGGTCGGCCGATCAGCAGGGGCCGTTGTCGGCCCAGACGCCCCACTGGCCGCTCAGGCTCGGGTCCTCGCCCTTGGTCCACCACTTGTTGGTGTAGTAGTGGCCCTTCCACGAGACCTTGGTGCCGCCGGCCGCGTAGGTGGTGTCGGGGTTCCAGCTCGGGGCGGCCGGGCAGGCGGTCGGGGTGCCGGTCGGGGTGCCCGTGGGCGTGCCGGTCGGAGTGCCGGTCGGGGTCTGGGTCGGCGACGGCGTGCCGGTCGGCGGGGCCGGGCAGCCGGCGGCGGAGCCGTTGGTGGCGTTCACCATCGTGTCGAACAGGGTGGTGTTGGTACCAAGGTCGTAGAGCGAGAAGGCGAAGGAACCGCCCAGGCCGTTGCAGTGCGCGTAGTCCAGCTTGGCCTGGATGGACCGGGAGTCCTCACCGCTCCAGAAGGTGGTGCCGTCGTAGAAGTAGGTGGCCTTGGCGGCGTCGTCCCAGAAGGTCTTGGACGGGTTGTCGACGAAGCCGCCCAGCTCCTTGTACATCTGGATGCCGGGGACGTTGCCGGACATCGCGGCGCCGGCCGCCGGGCCGGTGGCGGGCTGGAAGAGGCCGTTCTTGCCGTTGTTCTGGACGCCGGTCCAGCCGCGGTAGTAGAACGGCACACCCATGTTGATCTTGTTGGCCGGGAAGCCGCCGGGGATGCCGTACTGCGCGTCGCCGACCGTCCACGCCTTGATCGCGTTGTCGATCGAGTACTTGCCGTTGCCCGGCTTGGCCGGGGTCGACGGGTCGTTCGGGCCGGAGTACAGCGGGGCCTGGTGGTTGGTCGGACCCTGCGGGTCCCAACCGCCGTGCATGTCGTAGGTCATGACGTCGAGGAAGGTCAGGTACTGACCGATCTTGTCGGTCTCGACGTTCATGATCTTGTCCTGGCCGGCGCCGACCGCCGCCGACAGGGCGTAGGTCTTGTTGTCGGCCTTGCCCTGAGCGTCCAGCTGGTTGCGGAACTCCTGCAGCAGCAGGGTGAAGTTCTGCTTGTCGGCCGGACTGGAGATGTTGCCGGTGTGGCCGCCGCCGCCCGGGTACTCCCAGTCGATGTCGATGCCGTCGAAGATGCCGGCACCCGAGCCCGGGCCGCCGTAGCCGGCGTCGGTCGGGAGGTTGCCCTTGATGAACATGTCGATGCAGGACGACACCAGGTGCTTGCGCGAGGCGTCGGTCGCGGCCGCCTGCGAGAAGTACTTGGAGTAGGTCCAACCACCGATCGAGAGCAGGACCTTGAGGTTGGGGTTCTTCGCCTTCAGCTTCTTCAGCTGGTTGAAGTTGCCCGCGATCGGCTGGTTCCAGACGTCGCCGACGCCGTCGACCGAGATGTCCGCGCCGAAGCTCTTCTGGTAGTCGGCGAACGCGTCGCCCGCGCCGTCACCCGCGTTGGGGTTGTTGTCGTTCGTGTCGGCGGCCTTGGTGGCCTCGAAACACCCCAGGTCGGTCGGGTTGATGTTGGCGAAGTCGTAGATCAGGTAGTCCAGCTTCCCGGCCACGCCGGTGTCCTGGATCGTCTTCGGGTAGTACGCGTTCGCGTAGACCGACCACTGGTCGAAGTAGGCGACCTTGATGCCGCCGCTGGTGGCGGGTGCGCCGGTGGAGTTGGTGGTCGCGGCGTTGGCCGCGGCGCCGCCGGACAGCGCGAGGCCCGCGCCGAGCAGCAGGGAGGCGGCGGTGCCGGCCGCGACGGCGGCCAGGCCCTTCGGGCGGCGCCGACGGGCGCCGCCCGGAGCCGGGGCCCCGGCCCTTTCAATGCGTGAGCGCAGCATGGGTGCGTGACTCCTGGTTGTGGGGGATGCCGTCGTCCCGGTGAAGTTGCACGTCCGGGATGGGGCCGGACGACCGGGACATGACAGGTCTGGTGGGGGAATCGAGCGGGATCAGGCCGTGACGGACACCGGGATGCGCCGAACCGGCGCCCCCGACACGAGGCCGGTGACGCCGGTTCAGGGGCTCCCTGCACCTGGGCAATAAAAATGGACTAGACCAACTCCCCCGTCAAGGGGGGCCGTTGGCCCTTGAGCCGCGCTTAAGGTTCATCCCTCGCGCCGAGCAGGGATTTCAGTAGCGGACGGCGTTCCCCACCTCGGCCTTGACCGTGCCCGAGAGGTCCAGGTGGCTGCGCGCGGTGGCCTGGGCACTCTGGCCGGCCGCCACGTCCTGGACGGTCACCGCGGTCGCGTCCAGCAGCTTGCCGCTCCCGTCGGTGAAGTTCAGCTGGATCACGTACCGGTAGGACTGCTGGCCGTGGTTGGTGACGGTCAGCTTCGCCTGCGCCTTGCCGTCCGACCCGATGGTCACCGCCCCGACGGCCACGTCCGCCTTGGCGTCCAGCCCGCCCTTGATCCCGGCGACCGCCGAGGAGGCGGCCGAGATCGCCGCCGAGGCCTCGGCCTCCGCCGAGGCGATCGCCCCGCCCACCCCGCCCGCCCCGCCCACCGCCGAGGCCAACTCCGAGGCGGCGGAGGCGGCGACGCTCGCCGCCTTCTGCACCGCGCCCGCCGCCTCGGAGGCCTTGCTGTTCGCGCTCTTGCCGGAGGAGCAGCCCGCCAACACCGCCGCACCGAGCACGACTGCGGCCAACGTCCCTGCCGCCACCCGACGACGATGATCGCCCAGCCGCCCCGGAGGCCGCGCGGTGACGCGCGGCGGGGTGGCTCGGGTGAGCGGCTGGCGGTCCATTCGGTCCTCGTTTCTGCCCGGCGCCGGGCTGCCCGGCACACCTCCCCGCCCACCCTCCGAGGGCCCGGGAACCACCGCCAGCAGGGGTGCTTCCTCCGGGTGACGAGGCCGTCGGACCGACGGTTACGACAGCCCGGAGCCCTCCTGCTCGTCCGCCTCCACCGCCGCCCGCTCCTCGCGCAGCCGCACCACGTGGCGCCGCCGGGCGACCACCCCGTACGCGCCGGCCGCGCTCGCCAGGAAGGCCAGCACGCCCGTCCACGGCCGGTCGAAGACGTGCCCGGCCAGGTGGTCCAGCGAGTACCGTCCGGGCCCCGCCAGGCCGATCGCCAGCCCGGTCGCGCCGAGGAAAGCCGGGTACTCGTAGCCGCCGGACATCGCGAAGAAGCCCGCCGGGGCGTGCACCGCCACCGCGGTGGCCATCGTCCCGGCCACCACCGCGCCGGCCGCCGGGGTGGCCAACCCGGCCACCACCAGCGCACCGCCGCCGGCCTCGCCGAGGCCCGCCGCGATGGCGCTTTCCCGGGCCGGGTGGAAACCCATCTGGTCCATGGCCTTGGTGGTGCCCTCCAGGCCGCCACCACCGAACCAGCCGAACAGCTTCTGGGTGCCGTGCGCGATCAGCACCCCGCCGACCGCGCCGCGCAGGGCCAGCAGGCCCAGGTCCTTACGGTTCAGGCACATGTCGCATCCTCGTTTCCGCCAAGGAGTGGTCGTACCTCCATGGCACCCGAGAGCGCGCACCCGTTCGAGCCGGGACCGCCATCCGGGCGAATCTCCGGCAGCGAGGAATGAACCAACCCGCGCGGCGATTCGGGCCCCCGACCGTGCCGGCCCCCGCCCGGGGCCGTCAGCCCGCCGCCAGCCGGGTCAGCACCGCGCCGATCCGTTCGCACACCGACGGGTCGGCGACCAGCCCGTCCGGGCCGACCGCCGAGCGCTCCAGCGGGATCCGCGCGCAGGCCTCGTCCACCACGGCCGCGCCGGTGTAGCCGAGCACGGTGCGGAGGGTGGCCTCGGCGCCCTGGCCACGGCCCGGGGCGGCGCAGTTGATCCAGCCCGTGGGCTTGTCCGAGATCTCGACCCCGCCGACCGTCCAGTCCAGCAGGTTCTTGAACGAACCCGGCAGCGTCCCGGCGTACTCCGGAGTACAGACCAGCAGCGCGTCGGCGGCCCCGATCGCGGCCCGCAGCGCGGTCACCGGCTCCGGCAGCGGGTCGGTGTCGTGGTCCGGGTTGAAGTGCGGCAGCCCTGCCAGCCCGGCGTAGTACGTGGTGCGGACGCCGGGCAGGGCGTCGGCCAGGGAGGCGGCGGTGCGCAGCACGCTCTCGTTGGAGGAGCCGGCCCGCAGGCTCCCGGGCAGCAGCAGGATGTGGCGCTCGTTCGACATGCCGGGGAACCTACTCCTTGACGCCCACGTCAAGGCCAGCCGTCGTGGGCCTACCGCAGCTCCACCGGCCGCCAGGGCACCGGGCTGGAGAGGATCATCGAGCTGGACGGCTGGCCGTAGCCGCCGAGCCGGTCGCACAGCGCCTCGAACTCGGCCATCGTGGACACCGCGACCAGCAGCACGCAGCAGGCCCCGCCGGTGACCCGGTGCAGCTGGAGCACCTCCGGCCAGGTCTCCACCTCGGGGTCGCGCAGCACGCAGCGCGGGCCGTAGCACTGGATCTGGACCAGCGCGGTGATCGGCAGCCCGGCCCGGGTGAGGTCGACGTGGGCGTGGTAGCCGCTGATCACCCCGTCGGCCTCCAGACGGCGGACCCGTTCGGCCACCGCGGGTGCGGACAGGCTCACCCGGCGGGAGAGTTCGTTGTACGAGAGCCTGGCGTCGGCCTGCAGCTCGGCCAGCAGGCGGCGGTCGACGGCGTCCATGGCGACTCCCGAAAAGCGGTTGTGATCAGCGGTTTTTCATTCATAAAGCGGATCGCCCAAACGCCTCGCGAACGACAGCCCGGAGCGCGGTTACGGTGTCCGTCGGCCATTCAAGCCGGGGGCCATGGCGCCGCACAATGGGCTCCCCGGCGGAACCAGGACGTCCGTTCGCTCCCGCCGGCCCCGGGCGACGAGGCCCGGACGGATCAGGAGGGATCGGGATGGGGCACGACACGGTGGAGACACCCAACCTGTCGTTCGGTCGGGGCGGCGAGCCGGGTCGAGGCACCCCGTACGCACAGTACGTGCGTCTGGAGGAGCTGCACAGCCTGCAGCACCCGCGCAGCAAGGAGCCTGCCGAGCTGTCGTTCATCGTCACCACCCAGGTGATGGAGCTGCTCTTCGACCTGCTGCGGCACGAGTGGACGCAGGCCCGGGAGGCGCTGCGCGAGGACGACCTGACCGCCGCGCTGGCCGCGCTGCGTCGCGGCACCCACGTGCAGGACGTGCTGGTGGAGTCCTGGGACCTGCTGGCCACCATGACCCCGCAGGAGTTCAACTCCTTCCGCGCGCTGTTCGGCGAGGCCTCCGGCTTCCAGTCCTCGGCCTTCCTGCACCTGGAGTTCATGCTCGGCAACAAGAACGCCGCGCTGCTGAACATGTACGCGGAGATGCCCGGGACGCGGGCCGAGCTGGCCGAGGCGCTGCGCGCCCCCGGCCTGTACGACGAGGCGCTGGCCCTGCTGGCCCGGCGTGGTCTGGCGGCGCGCCCGGAGACCTCCGAGCATCGCTACCAGCCCTCCGAGGAGGTCGAGGCGGCCTGGCGCCGGGTCTACACCGACCCGGAGTTCGCCGCCCTGCAGCCGCTCGGCGAGGCGCTGCTGGACGTGGCCGAGCGGGTCACCCGCTGGCGCCAGCGCCACCTGACCGCGGTCAAGCGGACCATGGGCGGCAAGCCCGGCTCGGGCGGCTCCAGCGGGCTGACCTGGCTGCGCAAGTCGGCCGAGCAGGACGTCTTCCCGGAGCTGTGGACGATCCGGGACGAGCTGTGACGGGACGAACCGTGACGAGCGGCGAAGCGGTGACGGGCGGCGGAGCGGTGACGGGACTGGTTGCGAGCGAGGGGACCGAGGAATGGGCATGATCACGCGCGAGGAGTGCGCGGCGCTGGACGCCGTCGACCCGCTGGCGGCGTTCCGCAAGGAGTTCACCCTGCCGGACGGGGTGATCTACCTGGACGGCAACTCGCTGGGCGCACTGCCGGCGCGCACCCCGGAGCGGGTGCGGCAGGTGGTCGAGGAGGAGTGGGGCCGGGAGCTGATCCGCAGCTGGAACGACGCTGGCTGGTTCGAGCAGCCGTACCGGCTGGGGCAGCGGATCGCGCCGCTGATCGGCGTCGATCCGACGGAGGTGGTCGTCTGCGACACCACCTCGGTGAACCTGTTCAAGGTGCTCTCGGCGGCGCTCACGCTGCGCCCCGGGCGGCGTACGGTGCTCGGCGACGCCGAGGCCTTCCCGACCGACCTGTACATCGCCGAGGGCATGACCGGCCTGGTCGAGGGCGGGCGCAGCCTGCTGGTCCGCCCGGAGGAGCTGGACGGGCACCTGGACGGGGACGTGGCCGCGGTGGTCCTCTCCCACGTGGACTACCGCACCGGCGAGCTGCTGGACATGCCCGGGATCACCGCCCGGGTGCAGGCCGCGGGCGCCCTGATGATCTGGGACGTGTGCCACTCGGTGGGCGCGCTGCCGGTCGAGCTCGCGGCCGCGAACGCGGACTTCGCGATCGGCTGCACCTACAAGTACCTGAACGGCGGCCCCGGCTCACCGGCCTTCCTGTACGTCGCCGAGCGGCATCTGGCGGCCGGTCCGGTGCAGCCGCTGAGCGGCTGGTTCGGGCACGCCCGCCCGTTCGCCTTCGAGCCCGGGTACGACCCCAAGCCGGGCATCGGCCGGTTCCTGACCAGCTCGCCCTCGCTGCTCGGCCAGGCCGCGCTGGGCGCCTCGCTGGACGTCTGGGAGCGGGCCGACCTGGCGGCCGTGCGGGCGAAGAGCCTGGCGCTGACCGACCTGTTCATCTCGCTGGTCGAGGGCCTGGACGGGGTGGAGGTGGCGACCCCGCGCGAGCACGCCCGGCGCGGCAGCCAGGTCGCGCTGCGGCACGCCGACGGGTACCCGGTGGTGCAGGCGCTGATCGCGCGCGGGGTGATCGGGGACTTCCGCGCGCCGGACCTGATGCGCTTCGGCTTCACGCCGCTCTACCTCTCGCACACCGAGGTCTGGGACGCGGCCCGGCAGCTGGCCGAGGTGCTGGCGAGCGGCGAGTGGCGGGAGGAGCGCTTCTCCCGCCGGGGCGAGGTGACGTAACCGGAGAGGTCCGGTCCGTCGTCCCGGCGCCGAGTCGGCGGGGACGGCGGCTGGACCACCGGGCCGACGGTCCGCCACGTCATGGGACAGTGACACCGCAGGGCACGTGAAGCGACGCAGGTCATGGTCGAGTGAACGTTCGACCGTCACCGCATCAGGGAAACCCGCTTCTTGCCTGTTCGTCAGACGGCGTGGCGGAGGTCGCGGATGCCCGCGCCGCAGGCATCCGCGACCGTGAGCAGCTGCTCGCCACCGGCTACGCCCGGATCGCCGCCGAGCGGCGCACGGTGGACCGGTTCTTCGAGGCCCACTGAACTACGGCGCGTCCGAGCCGAGCGTCAACTCCCCGACGAGCTCCCGGTAGACGTCGAAGGCCGGCTTGCGGGTGTAGTCGTCGCGCAGCAGGCCGAAGTGGTGGAACAGCCCCGGGCCCGCACTGTCGGCGTCGCGCAGGGCGAAGAAGGTGTAACCGGTGATGGTGAGTTCGGCGGCCAGCCCGGCGGCCGTCCGGACCACCTCCTCGACCACCTCGGCCTGCCGCGCCTCGCTCCGCCCGGGGCCGGTGGGCCAGCCGTTCTCGCAGATCCGCAGCGGGACGGTGGGGCCGATCCCGGCCCGGGGCAGCGCGTCGCCACGGAAGGCGGTGAGCACCGCCCGTACGGCGCCGGCGAGTTGGTCGGACGGGACGGACCGGAAGACGTCCGGGAAGAAGTCCACGCCGACGTAGTCCAGGGCGCGGTGGAAGCGTTCGTCGGCGAGCTTGCCGAGCTCACCCCAGAAGGTGTCGGCGGCGGCGCCGAAGGACGGCGCCGCATTGAAGCCGACCGCCAGCCGGTCGTAGCCGCAGGCCGATGCCTCCTCCTTGGCCGCGATGACGCCCTCGACCAGCGCCCGGCGGACGTTCGGGATGCTGCCGTCCACGGGCGGGAGGTCGACGTTGGGCTCCTCGCAGATCTGCACGCAGGCCAGCCGGCCGCCCTCGGCCCGTACCGTGCGCCGGACGAAGTCCAGCCAGCCCGCCAACTCCCCGCCGCGCTCGCGGAACTGGAGCACGAGGTCGAGCTTCCGGCCCTCGACGGCGTACTGCTCGGGCCGCTCCGGGGTGTGCGCGCCGTCCGGGAACAGCCGGTAGGCGCGGACGATCAACTCGGGTGCGTCACCCTGGAGTTCGCGCAGGGCGGCGGCGATCCGCGCGGGGTCGTCGGGACGGGCGGGTTCGATCAGGCCGGTGTCGTCACCGAGCAGCCCGCCGGGATAGATGCCGAAGGTGAAGGTCATGCCGACACCGTAGCCGATATTTTTGGTGTCACTGCAAGTTTGGTGCGACACCATGGTTCGCCCGTAGGATTCCGCCATGGGACTTCGCGAACGCAAGAAGCAGCAGACCCGGGAGCTCCTGGCCGACACCGCCATGGGCCTGTTCGCCGAGCGCGGCTTCGAGCGGGTCACGGTGGTCGAGGTGGCCCGGGCCGCCGGGGTCTCGCCCAACACGGTGTTCAACTACTTCCCGACCAAGGAGGACCTGTTCTTCGACCGGCAGGACGCGGTGGTCGCCCACCTGGCCGAGGTCGTCCGAGGACGGCCCGCCGGCAGCTCCGCCGTGGACGCCGTACGGGCCGACCTGCTGACGGCCGTCGCCGACGGGGAGCCGACGATCGGCCTGAACCCGCAGGTGACGGCGTTCTGGCGGATCATCGACGACAGCCCGGCGCTGCGGGCCCGACTGCTGGAGCTCGGCGAGCGCTCCGAGGCGGCGCTGGCCGCCGTCCTCGCCGAGGAGTCGGGGGCCGGGACGGAGGACCCGCTCCCCCGGGTGGTGGCCGGCGCCGTGGCCGGCGCCCACCGTGCGGTGCTCGCCGAGATCCGGCGGGCGATGGTCGCCGGCGAGCCGACCGGGGCGGTGCGCAGCCGGGTCCAGGCGGCGGTGGAACGGGCCTTCGGACTGCTCGCCTCGGGGCTCGCGGACTATCCGCCGAAGCCCTGACCCCGGGGGGTTCAGACCCTCGCCGTCGGCGACGTCCGCCCGGGAGTCCGAAAACGGGCCCCGGACACGGCTGCATCGGTCGATCGGGCCCAAGGCCCGCCCAGCCCAGCCCGGCCCGGCCCGGCCCGGCCCGGCCCGCGCACGCTCCGGTCTTCGAGCCCCCGCCCGGCCCGAGCAACCGCCGGGCCGCCGCCCCGGCTAGGTTGGACGGCATGACCACCGAGGCCCAGGACCAGAGCGCGCCGCTCGTCGCCGTCGCGTCCGCCGACGCCGTACTGCGCCACCCCGAGGCGGGCGAGCACCTGCTCACCGACATCGAGCGGGCGCGCGCCGCGCGCTTCCGGCACGAGTCCGGGCGGACCGACTTCACCGCCGGGCACGTCCTGGTCCGGCTCTGCGCCGCCCGGCTGCTCGGCGTCCCGGCCGCCGAGATGGTGCTCGCCCAGGAGTGCCCGGACTGCGGCCTCGCCGACCACGGCAAGCCGTACCTGCCGGACCACCCCGCGGTGCACGTCAGCCTGTCCCACACCAAGGGCGTGGTGGCGGCCGGAGCCGGCTACCAGCCGGTCGGCGTGGACGTCGAGCTGGCCGCCCGCAGCGGATCGCTGCGCTCGGTCGCCCGCCGGGTGCTCGCCCCGGCCGAGCTGGCCCTGGTCGAGGCGGCGCCGGAGCCGAACCAGGCCTTCCTGCGGCAGTGGGTGCGCAAGGAGTCGCTGATCAAGATCGGGCGGGCCACCCTGGACACCCTCGGACAGGTCGACCTCTCCGGCCTGCCACTGGACGTCCCGCCCGGCGCCCCGCTGCGCAGCCGGCACGAGGACCTTCACCTGCTCGACTGGACCGACCCCGAGCACGGCGCCGCCGTCGCAGCGGTCAGCACCGCCCCGCCGCGCATCGTGGAACTGGCCGCGGCCGGGTAGGGCCAGGGCCTGTCTCCCAGGGCACCCGAGCGCGGGGCCGGAGAATAAGCGGTGTTAGCGTGCCTGGTCGTGGGCACGCCGACGGCGCGCGCCCGCCGACCCAGCTGCCCACCGGATCAAAGGGTGCCCCGCCATGGCCAAGTTCCTGCTGAGCCTGCACGTCCTCGCGTCGGTCCTGTTCATAGGCCCGGTCGCGGTGGCCGTCAGCATGTTCCCGCGCCGGGCGAAGGCCGCCCTGGCCGGCGGGCCGGACCAGGCCTCGGACGCGGGCGTGCTGCGCGTCCTGCACCGGATCACCCAGGTCTACGCGCTGCTCGGCGTCGCGGTGCCGGTGATGGGCATCGGCCTGGCGCAGGTGATGGACGTGCTCGGGCAGTCCTGGCTGATCGCCTCGATGGTGCTCACCGCGATCGCCGCGCTCTCGCTGCTGCTCTTCGTGCTGCCCGGCCAGCAGGCCGCCGTGGACGCGCTCGGCCTCGACCCGAAGGACGAGCAGCGCACCAAGGCGGTCGGCGGGCTGCGGATGCTGCCGATGACGGCGGGGGTGTTCAACCTGCTGTGGGCCGTGGTCGTGGTGCTGATGATCGTCCGCCCGGGGTCGACCACCGGAGCCTGAGCGGCCCCGCGGAGCCCGGTCCACCCTGCCCCCCTCCCGCCGACCGGGTCGGTTCGGGTACCGTCCTTGGCCATGACGATCATGGCGGGCATGGGCAGCCCGACGGGGACCGGCGTAGGCCCGCTGCTGCGCGGCTGGCGCGAGCGACGACAGCTCAGCCAACTGCAACTGGCACTGCGGGCGGACTCCTCGGCCCGGCACCTCAGCTTCGTCGAGAACGGCCGCTGCCGCCCGAGCCGCGAACTGGTGCTGCGGCTGGCCGCGCAGCTGGACGTCCCGGTGCGCGAGCGCAACACCCTGCTGCTGGCGGCCGGTTACGCCCCGCACTACCCCGAGACGCCGCTCGACGACCCGTCGATGGCCGCGCTGCGCGGCGGCATCGAGCGGCTGCTCGCCGCCCACGTCCCGTACCCGGCGCTGGTGGTCGACGGGACCTTCCGGGTGCTGGCCGCCAACCGCTCGCTCGCCCTGCTGCTGGACGGCGTCGCCCCGCAGCTGCTCCGACCGCCGTTCAACGCGATCCGGGTCACCCTGCACCCGGACGGGCTGGCACCGCGCATCGTCAACCACCGGCAGTGGCGGCAGCACCTGTTGGAACGGATGGAACAGCAGCTGGAACTGGTCCGCGCCGAGCCGCTGCGGCAGCTGTACGAGGAGGTCAGCGGCTACCCCGAGCCGGCCGGCGACCCGGCCGGGGAGGCGCCGGAGGACGGCTTCCCGTTCGCGCTCCCGCTGCGGATCCGGCACGACGGGCGGGTGCTCTCCTTCCTGTCCACCATCGCGACCTTCAACACCCCGCTGGACGTGACCGTCTCCGAGCTGGCCATGGAGACCTTCCTGCCGGCCGACGCGGAGACGGTCCGCTTCCTGCAGTCCGCGGCGGGTCCGGAGCGCCGGCGCCCGTAGCACCTGGGCGGCAAGGGCCCGGCTGTCGTTCCGGCGCCGGGCGGTGAGCTGCAGGACGGCGAACAGGAGCTCATGCTCGGCCCGGCCGGCGCAGCAGCACGCCCGCCCGCTTCACCGCGCGGGCGGTGATCGTGGTCTCCGCGCGGGCGACCCCGAGCGGGCCGAGGGTGTCGGTGAGGAAGCGGTAGAGGCCGCCGTGGTCCGGGCAGAAGAGCGTCGCCAGCAGGTTGGTCGGGCCGCTGGTGGCGAAGACTCCGTGCACCTGCGGGTGGCGGGCCAGCTCGGTGCCGACCTCGGCGAGCCGGCCGGGCGGCACGTCCAGCCAGAGATTGGCGTCCACGGCCATGCCGAGCAGCCGCGGGTCCACGGTGGCGTGGGTGCGCAGCAGCCCGGCCTCGGCCAGCCGGTGCAGCCGGCGCCGGACGGTCGACTCGGGCGCGCCGACCGCCCCGGCCAGCACGGCGTGGGACTGCCGGGCGTCCTCGCCCAGCCGGTCCAGCAGCGCGCGGTCGAGCCCGTCCAGGGGCGGAGGCCCGGCGGGGCGCGGGGGGACGGGCCGGGCGAGTGCGGCGGCCTCCCGCTCGGTCAGGTAGCCGGCCTGCCACTGTCCGGCGTCGGCGAAGGCGTGCAGCACGGCGTGGGTGGTGGTCTCGGTGACGGCGCCGGTCGCGGGCAGTTGCCCGTACAGCAGGCGGTCGCGGGAGCCGGCGTCGCTCAGCATGACGGCGCCGACCTCGTGGCCGCCGAGCATCACGTCGACGAAGGGCACGTCGGGGCGGGCGGCCAGCGCCTCGGCGATCGCGTCCACCCGGCCGCGCAGCACCCGGACCCGCAGCAGCAGCGCACCCACGGCGGCGTCCTCGACGTCGGGCATCCGGACCACCCGCAGCACCCCGGCCTGCCGCATCCGGCCGAGGCGCCGGGTGACCGTCCGGGCGGAGACGCCCAGCACCTCGGCGATCCGGCCGGGCTCGGCCCGTCCGTCCAGCTGGAGCGCGCAGACCAGGCGGCGGTCGAGGGTGTCCAGCACGGTGTCCGGATCGGTCGTGGCGAGGTCCATGATGTCCGATCTCCGTCGTTGTGGCCGCTTGAGCGTCCTGTTCGGCAGCCCTGACGGTACTCCTTGTCCTGGACGGCCGGAGCGAACCGGCCAGGGAACGGAGGAGTCGGCGCGATGGACGGACTGTGGACGCTGGCGGAGGGTGTGGAGGCCGCGGTGCGGGAGGTCGGCGGAAGGCTGGCGGCCGGTCGGCCGGTCGAGCCGACGCCGGCGCGGACCGCGGCGGAGGCGGCGGCGCGCTTCGCGGAGCTGGACGGCCCGGCCGCCGCCGAACTGCGCGAGCGGCTGAGCGCGCTGCACCCGGGGGCCGGGTGGGTGCCGGAGGAGCTGGACGGCCCGGTGCCCGGCCAGGGCGAGTGGTGGGTGTGCGACGCGACCGACGGCGCGGTGCAGTACCTGCTGGGGCAGCCGCACTGGGCGGTGACCGCGACGCTGGTGCGGGACGGCGCGGCGGTGCTGGCCGTGGTGCACGCCCCGGAGCTGTTCGGCGCGGGCCGGACCTACCGGGCGGTGCTGGGCGGCGGGGCGCAGCTGGACGGGCGGCCGATCGCGCCGCTGGAGCGCGAGTTGGCGGTCACCGTCGCCGCCACCAGCCAGCCGCCCCGGGTGGTCGACGACCCGGTGGCGCTGCGCCGGGCGGGCGCGTCGCTGTCCGCGATGGCGGGTGCGGTGCTGGCGGTGCGCAACCTCGGCCCGACCGCGCTCCAGGTGGCCCAGGTCGGCTCCGGGCACCTGGCGCTGTTCTGGGAGTACGGCGCGGACGCGGGCAACCTGCTGCCCGGCGCGCTGATCGCGAGCGAAGCGGGCGCGGCGGTGACGGACGCCGCCGGGGCGGCCTGGACGGCCGGCTCCGACAGCTTCCTCGCCGCCGCGCCCGGGCTGCACGCGGACGCGCTGGGCGTGCTGCGGGCGGTCAGCTGAGCCCGAACAGGGCGGCCGCGTTGTCGTGGCAGACCGCCCGCAGCCACTCCTCCCCCAGGCCCAGCCCGGCCAGCGCCTCCAGCTGGTGGACGTACCGGTACGGGATGTTGGGGAAGTCGCTGCCGAGCAGGACGCGCTCCTGGAGCGCCCGCAGCCGCGGCAGTTCGTCGCGCGGGAACGGGGCGTCGACCTCGGCGAAGTCGGTGAACGCCATGGTGGTGTCCAGCCGGACGGCCGGGTGGCGCTCGGCCAGGTCGAGGAAGTCGCGGTACTCGGACATGCCGAGGTGGGCGACCACCAGGACCAGTCCGGGGTGCCGCTCCAGCACCTCGCCGATCGGGCCGGGCCCGGTGAACTTGCCCGGCACCGGGCCGGATCCGCAGTGGGTGACCACCGGGGTGCCGGTATCGGCGAGCAACCCCCAGACCTCGTCCAGCCGCGCGTCCGTCGGGTCGTAGCCGCCGACCTGGAGGTGCGCCTTGAACACCCGGGCGCCGTCCTCGACGGCCCGTGCCACGTACCCGGCCGCCCCGGGTTCCGGGAGGAAGGTCGCGGTGTGCAGGCATTCCGGGGTACGGGCGGCGAAGTCGGCGGACCAGGCGTTGAGCCATTCGGCCATGCCGGGCTTGTGCGGGTAGAGCATCGAGGTGAACGCCCGGACTCCGAACTCCCGCAGCCGCCGCACGCGTTGCTCCTCGGCCTCGCGGTAGGTGATCGGCCAGGGGCGGTTCACCAGCGGGCCGGCCGCGTCGAAGTACGCCCACACCTTGTCGAGGACGTTCTTCGGCATGAAGTGGGTGTGCACGTCGATCAGTCCGGGTAGCCCCAGGGACTGCCAGAACTCCCGTACCTCTTCGGCTTCCCGAACGCTCATTGCGCCCACCTCACTTCGTTCGCTCACGCGGGCACCGGGCGGGCGCGGTCGATGATCGCGGCGGTGTCCACGCCGGGCGGCAGGGTGCCGAAGGCGGCGCCGTGGTCGCCGCCCAGGCGGGTGGCGCAGAAGGCGTCGGCCACCGCCGGGTCGCCGTACCGGACCAGCAGCGAGCCCTGGAAGGCCAGCGCCATCGACTCGACCAGCCGCCGGGTGCGGTACTCCAGGTCGGTCAGGTCGCTGAGCTGCTTGCGCAGTTCGGCGACCGCCGCGTCCAGTCGGCGGTCCGCGCCGGCGGCGGCGTCGAGTTCGCCGAGGAAGGCGTCGACCGTCTCCGGGCGCTTGGCCATGGCGCGCAGCGCGTCCAGGGCGGCGACGTTGCCGGAGCCCTCCCAGATCGACACCAGCGGCGCCTCGCGGTAGAGCCGGGGCATCCCGGACTCCTCCACGTAGCCGTTGCCGCCCAGGCACTCCAGCGCCTCGGCGGAGTGCGCCGGACCGCGCTTGCACACCCAGTACTTGGCCACCGCCAGGCCCAACCGCCGCACCAGCGCCTCGGTTTCGTCCCCGGCCAGCGCGAGGTCGGTGGACTGGGCGAGCCGCATCGCGACCACGGTGGCGGCCTCGGACTCCACCACCAGGTCGGCCAGCACGTTGCGCATCAGCGGCTGGTCGACCAGCGCCTTGCCGAACGCCCGGCGGTGCAGGGCGTGGTGAACCGCCCGGGTGGTGCCGTAGCGCATGCCGGAGGCGGCGCCGATCGTGCAGTCCAGGCGGGTCATGTTGACCATCTCGATGATGGTCGGCACGCCCCGGCCCTCCTCGCCGACCAGCCAGCCGACCGCGCCGTCGTACTCCAGCTCGGCAGAGGCGTTGGACTTGTTGCCGAGCTTGTCCTTGAGCCGCATCAGGTGCAGCCGGTTGCGGCTGCCGTCCGGGAGGACGCGCGGCAGCATGAAGCAGCTGAGCCCGCCGGGCGCCTGGGCGAGGGTCAGGAAGAGGTCGGACATCGGCGCCGAGGTGAACCACTTGTGGCCGGTGAGCCGGTAGGTGCCGTCGGCGTGCGGGGCGGCGGTGGTGGTGTTGGTGCGGACGTCCGAGCCGCCCTGCTTCTCGGTCATCGACATGCCGGCGATCAGCCCGCGCTTGGTGCGCGGCTCGCGCAGCCCGTAGTCGTACTCGGTGGCGGCCAGCAGCGGCTCCAACTCGGCGGCCAGGGAGGGATTGTGGCGCAGGGCCGGAACGGCGGCGTAGGTCATCGAGATCGGGCAGGTGTGGCCCGCCTCGACCTGGCCCCAGACGTAGAACTTGGCGGCGCGCGCGGAGTGGGCGCCGGGCCGCTCGTCCCGCCAGGGCGCGGCGTGCAGACCGTACGAGACGGCGGTGCGCATCAGCTCGTGCCAGTACGGGTGGAACTCGACCTCGTCGATCCGGTGCCCGAAGCGGTCGTGGGTGCGCAGCACGGGCGGGTTCTCGTTGGCCAGCCGGCCCCAGTCGGCGGCCTGCTCGGAGCCGGCCAGGCGGCCGAGTTCGCGCAGCTCGGGCTCGGCCCAGCCGGCGCCGGCCCGGTCCAGGGCGGCGAGCAGGGTCGGGTCGGCGGCGGTGTCGTGTCCGTACGGCAGGGGCACCTGGTTGGTGACCTCATGCGTCGCTGTCATCGCGTCCTCCCAGGGCACGCAGGGTGAAGGAGACCAGGGCGGGGACCACCGTGGTGTTGTCGCTGTGCTGGTTGTCGCCGGGTCGGGGCCCGACGCTCTCGACCGGCGCGGCGGCGAGCGGGCCGGCCAGTGCCTCGCCGACCGCGCCGACCAGGGCGGCGGCGGTCAGCACCGGGTCCTGCTCGGGGAGTTCGCCGTTCGCCACGGCGGCGGCGATCTCGGTGGCGATCACGTCCCGGAACGCCCGACGGAAGACCAGTCGCTCACCGTCCACCACCGCGTCGGCCGGCTCGACCAGCAGCGCGTACGCCAGTCGGGGCGCGCGCAGCGCACGGGCGGCGAAGGTCTCGACCACGGCGGCGATCCGCCGCTGCGGGGTGTCCCGTCGGGCGACGGCGGCGTTGACCGCCTCGATCTCCCGGGTGACCACCCGGCGGAACAGCTGCACCGACAGCTCGGCCTTGTTGGCGAAGTGCTGGTAGAGGCTGCCGGTGGCGACCCCGGCGCGCTCCGCGACGGCGGCCATGGTGCAGCCGCCGTAGCCGCGCTCGGCGAGCAGGCCGACCGCCGCCTGCAGTACCGCCTCGCGCTGGGCGTCCAGGCGGGCTTGCACGGCGGGGGTGCGTCGGTAGGCCATGGAAGCATTGAAGCACCGATTCACTGCTTCGGGGAGGGGGTCGGCGCGCGCCGCCCCGCGCTACCCCGCGCCGAACGACGGGAGGCCGCCCCGGGCGGGGCGGCCTCCTGGTTCTGCCTGGTACTGCGGGACTGCGGGACTGCTGGACTGCTGGACTGCTGGACTGCTGGACTGCTCCTGAGCGCTACAGCGGGCGGCGCTCCTGCTCCAGCCGCTGGCCCTCGATGTCGAGCGGGCCGAAGGGCGGCACCAGCTGCGGCGACTTGGCCAGCGAGCGCGCGGTGCCCTGATCGCCGGCCAGGCCGGCCCACTCCAGCACCTTGGCGGTCGCCTCGGCCGACTCGTCGGCCGGCAGCTTGCTGATGTTCGAGCCGTGGTTGCCGCCCGGGACGGTGTAGACGTAGCAGTCGTCGCTGCCCCGGCCCAGCTCGAACGGCTTGGCGCCCCACGGGTCGTTGCCGCCGTAGACGAAGATGATCCGCTCGGCGTGGTGCTTCACCCAGCGGTCGATGTCGGGCATCGCCTTCGGGTTGAAGGTCGTCGGGATCTCCTTGGGCACGTACGCGCGCGGCGCGTACAGCTCCTTGTAGTCGTAGTGCAGGAGGTCCTTCAGGTACGAGACGTCGAAGAACGGCGCACCGAGCTCGGTCGCAGCTTGGTAGTAGTACGCGGTGTACTTCGACAGGCCCTGGTCGCTGGCGCTGGTCACGCCTTCCTGCGCGTCGAACCACTTGTAGATCTCGTCGTCGGTCGCGGTGGCCGCCACCGGGACCTTGGCGCAGTCGGACTCCATGCTGTACTGCCAGAAGCCCCAGACCACGTCGAGCACGCTGCCCTCGTAGGCCCGGTCCACCGAACCGATCACGTTGAACGTGGAGCCGGCGGCCTTGTTGTCGGCCTCGAAGCGCGGCTCCAGCCGGTCCCGGCGCACCAGCAGCTCGCGCTGGACGGCGTCGAGCGCGGCCCGGCACTCAGGAGTGCCGACGTTCTGGAAGAACTCGGTGTAGGCCGAGTAGTCGTTGACGTCGGTGTTGTTCGGCGCGACGTAGGCGATCGTGCCCGCCACGTCGTCCGGGTAGAACCGGCGGTAGTAGGTGGAGGACATGCCGCCCTTGCTGGCGCCGGTGGAGAGCCACTCCTGCTGGTAGATCCGCTTCAGCGCGGTCACCAGCTCGTGCGAGTCGGCGGCCTGCTGGCGGATGCCGGCCTTGGACCAGTCGGCCGGCTCGGGGCGGGAGGGGGTGAAGTAGCGGTACTCGATGGAGATCTGGTTGCCGTCCACCAGCCGGGTCGGCTCGGTGCGGGACGGGCTGGTGCCCAGCGTGTAGCCGTTGGTGTAGAAGACGGTCGGGCGGTCGTAACCGCGGTGCAGCACGCTGAAGCGCTGCTGGAAGGTGCCCAGCCAGGGGCGGAAGTGGTCGATCGGCTGGGTGTAGGTGGCCAGGAAGTAGCGGTGGCCGGTGGTGGTCGGCTTCTCCTCGGTGATGGTCACCCCGGGGATCGCCGCCAGGCGGTCCTTGATGTCGGCGTTCGGGTCGTCGGCCGGGCTGCGGCCGTGGGCGGCGCCGGCCGTCTCGGCGCCCTGGCCGGCGGCGGCGGAGGCCGGGGTGGCCAGGCCGCCGATCGCGAACAGCGGTATCAGCAGGACGGAAACCAGCAGTCTTCTCAGCTTGGTGGTCATCAACTCTCCATCTGGTCAACGAACATGACAGCTGCCTCGTCGGCACAACTCTGCGGTGCGGGTGGTGCGACGGCCGCCTCGTGGACGGCCGAATGGACCACCCGCCTGGTCGCGGGTGGTCCATCGGGGGAAGGTGCTGGTCAGTGGGGTTGCCTCGGTTCCGTCGGCTGCTCGGGGTGGTCGCCCGCTGATGGGGTGCGCGCGGGCTGGTCAGGACTCACGGACGGGGCGCGCCTGCGGCCGGGGTTCGGCCCTACGGACGGGCCAGGGTGCAGCCCGGGAGGGTCAGGTCGAAGCTGTTCCCGGCGCCGAAGCAGGCCGGGATGATGTAGGTCTCCTGGGCGTAGCCGATGCCCTGGTGGACCGTCACCGCGCCGGCCTGGTCGACCTCGCACGGGTTGTCGAGGGTGCAGGACTCGCCGTTCTCGTTGATCGTGTTGTTGACGGCGACGACCTGGCCGGTGTTCGCGTCGACGACCGGCGAGCCGGAGGTACCGCCGATCACGTTGCAGCCGGAGGTGTAGCGGACCGAGTCCTTGAACGTCCAGTCGGCTTCCTTGAGCTGGTAGGCGAAGCCGTCGATCGAGCAGGAGTAGATCTGCTTCCAGTAGCCGGAGACCACCCGGATGTCGGCGCCCTGGACGGGGTGGTCGGCGGAGACGGTCAGCGGGGAGATCCCGGTCTGGGACTGGATCGCGTCGTAGCTGGAGTCGAGCTGGTAGATCGTCACGTCGGTGTCGGTCATCGCGCTGTAGACCACCTTGGTGGCGGTCAGCGTGGCGACCTCACCGGCGGAGCCGTCGAGCAGAGTGAAGGTGCGGCTGGACGGCTGATTGACGATCACCTGACCGGGGCCCGGCATTCCGGTCTCCAGACAGTGGCCGTTGGTGAGCACGAGCGCCGGGTCGCTGCCGGTCGAGCCGGGCATCCGGACCAGCGAGCCCGAGCAGTTGCTGAGCGCGACCGTGCCGCTGAAGTCGACGGCGTCGAGGGGCCGGGCGGCGGCCCTGGTGCTCGCGGCCCTGGTTTTCACGACCTTGGCGTTCGCGGCCTTGGCGTTCGCGGCCTCGACGTTCGCGGCCTCGGCGACCTTGGTGATCGTGTCGGCGGCGGCCTGGGCCGGGACGGCCCCGGTCAGCACGGTGGCTCCGGCGACCAGGACCGCGGCGAGCAAGCCTATGAGCGGCTTCTTCATGAGAGACCTCTCGGTGTGGGGGTCCCCTAAAATTGTCGTGGACATGACGATATGTCAAGGGGTCCGCCATCACGGAGTGGTCATTCGGCACACTAGGGCAAGCGGTCGGGCACCGTCAGGGGTTCCGGCCGACCCGCACGGTCAACTCCCTTGCCAGTGATGCCGACCGAGACTGATCAGGCGCAGCTGGAGCCGGGCCGTGGCGGCGATCCGCCGCTCGCGGTCGGGATCCGCCTCCTGAGCCTCCAGGAAGGCGGAGGCCGTCGACACCATGTGGTCCACGTACAACTCGGCGAGCATCCGCAGATCCTGCTCGCTCCACCCTCGCGAGACCGGCTGGAGCGCCAGGGCGGAGCCCACCTCGGCGGCGAAGCGGCCGAGTTCCGCGTCGATCGCCTCGCGCACCTGCCGGACCCCGCCGTGTCGCTCGCGCGCCAGGAAGCGCACGTGCGACCGGTGTTCGCGGACGTGCTGCTGGATCACGCCGACCGCCCGGTCGATCAGCTCCTCGGCGCCGCCGGCCTCGGCGAGCACCGAACGGATCATGACGTGCAGGCTGGCCAGCGACTCCTCGACCAGCGCGACGCCGAGTGCGGCGAGGTCCGGGAAGTGCCGGTAGAAGGCGGCCGGAGACAGCCCGGCCTCGCGGGTGACCTCGCGGACGCCCAGGCTCGCCAGGTTCTGATCGGCCAACAGGTGCAGCCCGGCATCCAGCAAGGCCCGCCGACTCTGCTGCTTCTGGGCCTGTCTGGCCCCTACGGTGTGACTCACGCCATTCAGTAAACAGTCGTTTGCCGAACTTGGCCAGCCGGGCGTACAGTGGTGCCCGAAGTCAGTGAACACTTGTCAACCGAAACACAGCCGAAACCGGCGCAGCCGCACCCGCAGCTGAAGGAGTCAGCCGTGATCCTGTTCTCCGCCCTGGTCGCCATGGGCGTCCTGATCGGCACCGCCGCCCACCTGCCCCTCCCGGTCTTCCTCACCGCCGCCGCCGCGATCACCGCCTGGCTGCTCGGCTTCGGCGCCCGCGAGGGCATCGCCCGCCTGCGGCACCGCTGACCAGGCCGCTCCGGCCACTCCAGCCGACCCGTCCACTCCGCCGAGAGGACCCGCCACCGCCATGAGCACCGTCACCGAAAGCGCCGTCACCCAGCGCGCTGCCACCGATCGCGCCGCAAACCGAGCTGCCACCGACCGTCAGGGCACCAGCATCCAGGGCGCCGACCGTCAGGGCACCGCCGAGGCCGACAACCTGGCCATCGCCTCCTTCCTCCTCGGCCTCCCGGGCCTGCTGCTCTTCAACATCGTCCTGGGCCCGATCGCCATCACCCTCGCCACTCTGGCCCTGGTCCGTGGCACCAGCCGTCGCGGACGCGCCTTCCTCGGCCTGGCCCTCGGCATCGCCTCCCTCGTCATCCTCGCCGTCACCACCGCCACCTCCCACGGTGTGCTCATCGACATCAGCTCCTGAGTCCACCCCTGGGACCCTCCTCCGGGGCCCACCTCTTAGGCCCACCCCAGAGGAGTGCTGCTTGAGGTCCGCCCCTGAGCGGGCCTCAACCCCTTGTCTCAGCCCTCGAACAGCCGATCCCGTCAACCCCGCCCACGACCCTGGACGGCCACGTAGGGTGGCCCCATTGGCCGGGTGAACACAGGGGGCAGGAGTGACTACCGAGATCCACAGCGACGCACAGCTGATGCGCACCGGGGCGGGCGGGCGGCTGCTCGCGGTGAGCGATCTGCACATCTCCTACCAGGAGAACCGCGACCTGGTGGAGAAGCTCCAGCCCACCCACCCCGACGACTGGCTACTCGTCGCCGGGGACGTCGGCGAGCTGACCACCAGCATCGAGTGGGCGCTCGGCCTGCTCGCCGAACGCTTCGCCCGCGTGGTGTGGGCGCCCGGCAACCACGAGCTGTGGACCCACCCCGAGGACCCGGTCCAGCTCCGCGGCGTGGCCCGCTACGAGCACCTGGTGGAACTGTGCCGCGGCCTCGGCGTCGTCACCCCCGAGGACCCGTACCCGCTCTGGCAGGGCGCCGGAGGCCCCGTCCGCATCGCCCCGCTCTTCCTCCTGTACGACTACTCCTTCCGCGCGCCCGGCACGACCACCAAAGAGGAGTCCCTGGCGGCCGCCTACGAGAGCGGCATCGTCTGCGCCGACGAGCGGATGCTCCACCCGGACCCGTTCCCGGACCTGGACTCCTGGTGCCGCGAGCGCGTCCGGCTGACCGAGCAGCGGCTCGCGGCCTGCGACCCGGACGTCCCGCTCGTCCTGCTCAACCACTACCCGACCGTCCGCCACCCCACCGAGGTGCTCTGGTACCCCGAGTTCGCCCAGTGGTGCGGCACCGAGCTGACCGCCGACTGGCACCGCCGCTTCAACACCGCCGCGATGATCTACGGCCATCTGCACATCCCGCGCAAGACCAACTACGACGGTGTCCCCTTCGAGGAGGTCTCGCTCGGCTACCCGCGCGAGTGGCGCAAGCGCGGGCTGCCGGACCCGCTCCTGCGGGAGGTGTTCCTGCAGGCCGCGGTGGACTGATCCTCGGGGGCCTCCTCGGGCGCAGCGGTGCCGCGTACGACGTCGGGGGTGGCCACCTGGCACCACCGCCCCCGGGAACGTCCCTACAGGCATGGCAGGTCTGCGACGTGTACGCGGGATTCACCAGGACCACGGTGGTCCCGGTGGTGCGCGCCGCGTTGCGCAGCGCGCGTTCGAGAATGTGCCACCCCTCGTCCCGGATGGCCCGGTTCAGCCCGGATTTCTGTCGCACGTTGCGGCCGGGCTGCTCAACCGTCCCAGCCGCGCTGGCGGTCATGTTGCGGGTGCGGAGGTCTTCCAGCGCCACCACGGCATGACAGGCAGTCAGTTCCGCTGCGGTCTGCGAGCAGAAGTCGGCGCGCCGGTTGCGGACCCGGCCGGTGATGGCCTTGATCTTCGCCACAACCGTGCGGCGGCGGTTGCTGCCGGGCCCGCAGCGGGCGAGCTGCTGTTGCAGGCGGCACAGCCGCTTCACCTCGCCAGCGGTGGTGTACGCGCGGTCGTGGAATGAGCCGTCACTGGTGGTCGCGGCGACCTTGACGCCCCGGTCCACTCCGATCGCCGTGTCCGGCATCGCGTGCCGCTCGGGCGTGGGCTTTCCATCCTCCACCAGGAACGCCACGAACCAGTGCCGCCCTTGGCGTGTGACAGTCGCCGAGCGCACCTCGCCACCGAGTGACCGGCAGATGTCACCGAACGCCTCGCACAACACGGCCTGTTCAGCCGTGAATTCAAGCCGGTACCTGCGGCCGGACAATATCGCGGAACACCCCCTTCGATTGCCGAGGCGAACACAGAACACGTCACTGACAATGCGGCGACCTGCGCCGCTACGCGCCCTCCACCAGTGGCGTTCGGGCGCACTCCCGCTGGAGTACGCCCGAACCGAACACCCGGTGAATGCTCAGCCCTCCGCAGTAGCGGCCTTCGCCTTCGCCTCTGCCTCCTCGAAGGTCGCCGACGCCTCCGGCCGCGCCAGCGACACCGCCAGCTCCCCGTCGCTCACGTCCGCGATCAGCGTGTCCCCCTCCCGTACGGTGCCCTCCAGCAGCAGGTTGGAGATCCGGTTGTCCAGCTCCGACTGGATCGTCCGGCGCAGCGGCCGCGCCCCGAACTCCGGCTGGTAGCCCCGGTTGACCAGGAACTCCTTGGCCGCCTCGGTGACCTCCAGCTGCACGTCCTGCGCCCGGAGCCGGCGCCGGGTGCGCTCCAGCAGCAGGTCGACCACCGACACCAGGTCCTTCCGGGTGAGCGCGTGGAAGACGATCACCTCGTCGATCCGGTTCAGGAACTCCGGCCGGAAGTGCTGGCGCAGGTCCCGCATCAGGTCGTCCCGGATCTCGTCGACGTTCCCCGCGTGGTCCAGGATCCGCTGCGAACCGATGTTGCTGGTCATGATCACCACGGTGTTGCGGAAGTCGACCGTACGCCCCTGGGAGTCGGTGAGCCGTCCGTCGTCCAACACCTGGAGCAGCAGGTTGAAGACGTCCGGGTGCGCCTTCTCCACCTCGTCGAAGAGCAACACGCTGTACGGCTTGCGGCGCACCGCCTCGGTCAGCTGCCCCGCCTCCTCGTAGCCGACGTACCCGGGCGGGGAGCCGACCAGCCGGGAGACGGTGTGCTTCTCCTGGAACTCGCTCATGTCGAAGCGGATCATCCGGTCCGGATCGCCGAACAGCAGCGCCGCCAGCGCCTTGGCCAGCTCGGTCTTGCCGACGCCGGTCGGCCCGAGGAAGAGGAAGGAACCGGTCGGCCGCTCCGGGTCGCCCATCCCGGCCCGGCCGCGGCGCACCGCCTGGGCGACGGCGGTGACCGCCTCGTCCTGGCCGATCACCTTCTCGTGCAGGTGCTCCTCCAGCTTGAGCAGCCGCTCCTTCTCGGTCGCGTTCAGCTCGGCGACCGGGATGCCGGTCCGGGAGGACAGCACCTGGGCGATGTCGTCGGCCGTCACGTCGACGACCTCCTCGCGGGACTCGGCGATCGCCGCCAGTTCGTCCTCGGTCTGCCGCAGCTCGGTCTTCAGGTTGGCGGCCCGCACGAACTCCTCGTCCGCGACGGCCTCGTCCAACTCCCGCTTCAGCTTGGTGATCCGGTCCTGCACCGAGGTGGCCTCGGTGGAGCCGCTGAGGCTGCGCAGCCGCACCCGCGCGCCGGCCTGGTCGAGCAGGTCGATCGCCTTGTCGGGCAGGAAGCGGTCGCTGATGTACCGGTCGGAGAGCGTCGCCGCCGCGTCCAGTGCCTCGTCGCTGAACCGCACCTGGTGGTGCGCCTCGTACGCGTCGCGCAGTCCCTGCAGGATCTCGATCGTCTCCTCGACGCTCGGCTCCGGCACCAGCACCGGCTGGAAGCGGCGCTCCAGCGCGGCGTCCTTCTCCACGTGCTTGCGGTACTCGTCCAGCGTGGTCGCCCCGACCACGCTCAACTCGCCGCGCGCCAGGGCCGGTTTGAGGATGTTGCCGGCGTCCATCGAACCCTCGCCGCCACCGCCCGCGCCGACCACGGTGTGCAGCTCGTCCAGGAACAGGATCACGCTCTTCTCGGCCGCCGTGACCTCGTCGATCACCTTCTTCAGCCGCTCCTCGAACTCGCCCCGGTACTTGGAGCCGGCCACCAGCGCGGTCAGGTCGAGGGTGACCACCCGCTTGTCCTTGAGGCTCTGCGGCACGTCCCCGGAGACGATCCGCTGGGCCAGGCCCTCGACGATCGCGGTCTTGCCGACGCCCGGCTCGCCGATCAGCACCGGGTTGTTCTTGGTCCGCCGGGAGAGGATCTCGACGGTCTGCTCGATCTCCTCGGCCCGCCCGACCACCGGGTCCAGCCGGCCCGAGCGCGCCGCCTCGGTGAGGTCCTGCCCGTACTCGTCCAGCGTCGGCGTCTCGCTCGGGTGCGCGCCCCCGCTGCCGCGCTCGCCGCCGGTGCCGCGCCCCTCCAGCACCGACTTCAGCGCCTCCTGCGAGGGCGCCGCGTTGCGCAGCGCCGTACCCGCACCCGAACGCTCCTGCTCCAGCAGCGCGCCGAGGATGTGCTCCGGGCCGATGTACGAGGCGCCGACCGCCTGCGAACGGGCGTGCGCGGCCAGCAGCGCGCGCTTGGCCGAGGGGGTGAGTGCGGGCCGCCCGGCCAGCGACTCCGGGTTCCCGGACGGCAGCGCGTGCTCCAGGTCCCCGGACAGCTCGTCCGGGTCGATGCCCGCGCGCTCCAGCATCCGCCGGGAGGGCTCCACCCGGGTGGCCGCCCAAGCCAGGTGCGCGGTGTCGAGGTCACTGCTCCCGTCCTCGGCCGCGCGCTGGGCGGCGAACGCCAGCAGCTCCTGCGAGGACTCGCTGAGCAATCGCCCGATCGGCACCCTCTGCACGGCGGGCGGGGAGGCCATCGGGCTCATCCCGAAGAACCGGCTGAGCAGGTCGGAGAACGGGTCGTTCGATCCGAACGGGGGCATGGTCACGGCGGTTCACCTCTCCCAAGCGGTTTGCAGCCACACAAACACAGGGCGCGTCCGCCCGCCTGTCGAGCGCATCAGCCGGTGACGTCGCCACCCCGTTCCGCCGTTACCCGGCGACGATGTCACCCCGTGAGGGCGTCATCCCGTGAGGCCGTCATCCCGTGAGGGCGTCCAGCAGCACGCCCCCGCTGTACGTCACCGCCATCGCCAGCAGCCCGCCCGCGACGTTGCGCGCCACCGCCCGCCCCGGACCGGCCCCGCCCAGCCGGGCACTCGTCCAGCCCGACCCGGTCAACGCGAGCACCACCGCCGCCGCCGTCACCCCCAGCCGCCACGACTCCGGCGGCAGCATCACCGCCAGCAGCGGCACCAGGGCGCCCAGCGTGAACGCGGCCGCGCTGGCCAGCGCCGCCTGCCAGGGGTTGGTCAACGCCTCGGGGTCAATGCCGAGTTCGGTCTGCGCGTGGGCCGCCAGCGCGTCCCGCTCGGTCAGCGCCGCCGCCACCTCCCGGGCCAGGCCGTCGGTCAGCCCGCTGTCCCGGTAGTAGTCGGTCAGCTCGTCGAGCTCCCCCTCCGGATCCTCCGCCAGCTCGCGCTGCTCCTTGGCCAACGCGGCCCGCTCGGTGTCCCGTTGGGTGCTGACCGAGACGTACTCGCCGACCGCCATCGACATCGCCCCCGCCAGCAGCCCGGCCACCCCCGCCGCGAGCAGCGCGGTACGGGAGCCCGCCGCGCCCGCCACCCCGGTCACGATGCCCGCCGTGGAGACCACACCGTCGTTGGCGCCCAGCACGGCCGCCCGTAGCCAGTTCAGCCGCGCCGACAGCTCCGCCCGGCTCTCCCCCAGCTGCTCCGCCATCCGCCCACCGCTCCCAGGGGTCCGTGCACCGCGCTCAGGGGTCCGTACGGTCCCCCCGTTCCTCGCCCGGCCCCTCCGGCCCCGCCACCCGCGACCGTACGTCGGCCAGCAGCTTGTCCAGCAGGCCGCCCAGAGTCTCGCCCTCCCACCCTGCCCCGGAAAGCCCGCCCGAGTCGGCGGACGGCGAGGGCTGGAGGCGCTTTCACGTTCACGCGCTCCTGACCTACACCCTTCCCGTGATCTTTCAGGGGGAGTTCCGGGGACACACTCGTGTGGCGAGGCTTCAGTGAGGCCGTCCGAGACCGTGGCGGGACTGCGGGAACGGCTGCGGCCCAGGTCGGGATCATGCTCCTGACCTGGGCCGCAGCCTGCGTTTCAGCTGTTCACGGGGTGGGCGCGGACGGTTTCGAACCGCCGACATCCGCCTTGAAAGCTCGTTCGACCTTTCGGGCGGGCTCAGCGAAGCCGCACGCGCCGCCGGCTCGCAAGGAGTCGCCTCACTCCAACCGGAGTGACCTGTTCCTGACGCGCGATCGGCCGGCTCCACCCCGACCAGGCTCCCCACCGCTGTTCCCTTGGCCTAGCGGAAGGTCAGCACGTGGTCTTTCCGGCAGCGCAGTAGACGTAACCGGTGGACCCGGCGTAGGCCGCTGCTACGACGGCCGCACGGTGGGCCACCCTCACGGCACGAGCAATGGCGTAGTAGGCGTCGTCGTCGTAGTAGCCGTCGAAGTAGTAGCCGTAGTCGTACCTGTAGGCCCCGTCGACGGCCACCCAGTGGGCGACGTTCGCGGCACGGGCAACGGCATAGAAGGCGTCCTCGGCGGCGCGGACGGTGGCAGCGGCGCTCGGGGCGCCAGTGGCGTTGCGCGCGTTGGTGTCCGTGTCACCTGCCGGGGCTGAGGCGACGCCGTTTCCGGGGGCGGACAGCGCCTCCGCCGGTGCTGCGGCGCCGACGGGTATACGCCCGGACGGGACGGCGACGGCCGGTACAGCGGCAGCCAGAACCCCGCCCAACACAGCGGAAACCACACCTACCCGCACAGCGCGGAGTGAACACCCTCTCATCGCCAAACCCTTCCACTCTTCCACGAAGCACATCGGGAGACGGGCACCGGGCGCCAGCACGACGACCGCGCTTGGGAAATCGCCGGTCACACCGTCACAGGCGGACTGCCTGCTCCTCCACTGTCAAATACCGCGCCCGCCCCCGCCATCCACGCCACCCATCCGGGGCCCGATCCTGGGCCCGAACGGGGCCGGCCGTGATCACGGCCGAGCCGGTGAGCCGCGAGGTATCCGGGCGACTACGCCCGCCTCCTGACGGACCTGCGGGACATCCTCGGCGGCGCCGAGCGGACGGTCAGCGCCGAACTGCCGGGCAGGCTCGCCGAGTTGGAGGACACGCCGTGGGCCTACCTCGGCGGCAAGCCCATCACTGCCCGCGCCCTCGCCAAGACTCGGCGACTACGTCACTGCCGACGACGTGACCGCGCCCGAGGTCAAGGCCGCCCTCCGAATGAGCCGCAGCAAGGTCTACGACCTCATCCGTTCCAAGACACTCGTCAGCTTCACCGAAGGCAGCTGCCGACGGATCGCCGTCGACAGCCTCTCCGACTACATCCACACCAAGACCGAGGAGAACCGCCCCTGATGGCCCGCAAGAAGAACCCGAACGGCGCCGGCAGCATCTGGCAGCGCAAGGACGGCCGCTACGAGGGACGCGTGTACGTCCCGCAGCCCGACGGCACCCTCAAGCGCAAGACCGTCCACGGCGACACGTGGAAGGAGTGCGACGCCGAACGCCAGGAGCTGGTGAAGCGCACCCGGGACGGCGTCCCCACCGGCACGTCTCGGAGGACACCCGGCGAGAGGCGCTCGAGCCCATGGACCGCCTCCTCAAGAGGCGCCGCAGGACGGACTGACATCAGCCGTTGCTGTCAGTCGTTGCAGTCAAAAGGCCCGCAGCATGATCGCTGCGGGCCTTTTGCGCTGGTGGGCGCGGACGGTTTCGAACCGCCGACATCTGCTTTGTAAGAGCAGCGCTCTACCACTGAGCTACGCGCCCCCGTTCGTGGCCCGACGGGCGCACGACGAGTGCCTAGGGTACCTGGTCCCGGGAGGTGGTGGTGGCGGGGGCGGTCGGCGGGGTGGCGGGGCGGGAGTACTGGCGAGCCCGGAGAGCGGGGGAGGGCACGGGACCGGGGTGCCCCTGGGCCGGGGGTATCGGGAAGAATGGGCGCGACCAGCGGGTAGTCGGAGCAGGGAGCACGCAGTGGCGGTGGCCGGCGGGAGCGGGCGGCGGGGGCGGCGTCGGGTGGCGGGGGCCGTCGGGGATGCGCTGGTGCTGCCGGTGGTGCTGGCCGGGGCGTTGGGGGCGGTCGCGCTGGCGTCGGCCGGGAGTGGCGGCTGGTGGGGCCGGCGTGGCGGCGGGGAGGGTGTGCGGGCGGAGGCCAAGGAGGCCCGGGCCGCGGCGCAGGAGGCGTTCTACGAGCTGGACGAGACGCAGCGCGAGGTGAAGCTCGCGGTGGAGACCGTGCGCGCCGCCGAGGACGACGCGACGGCGCAGCGCGCGCTGGCCGAGCTGCCGGCGATCTCCGGCCGGGTCGAGCAGGTCACCGTGAACTACCTGGCCGCCCTGGACGCCCACGACCTCGACAACGAGGCGCTGGACGCGGGCGCCGCCGCCCAGGCCCGACGCCTGTTGGAGGACGTGAAGGGCCAGCTGGGCTCGGCCCGCGCCGAGCTGAACGACTTCCTGCGCCGCCTGCAGCCGACCCTCCAGCACGCCGAGCAGCAGCTGATGCGGGTCACCCCGGCCGTCGAGCAGGCCAAGCGCGCGCTGCTGGGGGCCACCACCACGCTGGACGAGGTGCGCGGCGCCGGCCTGCGGGCGGACGAGCTGGCGGCCCGGCTGGCCGAGCTGGCCCCGGAGCTGGGGCGGCTGAACGAGGGCCCGGCCCGGCACGGCGTGGCCGCCACGCTGCGCCGCGCCGACGAGGTGCGCCAGCGCGCCGAGGCGATCACCGCCGACGCCGCGCAGCTGCCGGAGCGGGCCCGGGAGCTCGACCGGCGGGTGTCGAGCCTGCGGACCCGGATCCAGGCGCTGGAGACCAAGGCCGCGACGGTGGAGCCCGCGCTGAGCGAGTTGCGCCGCCGGTTCAGCACGGCCTGCTGGCAGGACCTCCAGCGGGTGCCCGAGCAGGTGGCGGAGACCGGCCGCGCCGCCGAGCGCAAGCTCGCCGAGGCCGCCCGGGCCCGGGACGAGCAGCGCTGGGCGGACGCCACGGCCGCGATCGGCACGGTCCGCGCGCTGCTGGAGACCGCGGACGGCTCGGTGCTCGCCGTGAACGAGCGGCTGCGCCAGCTGAACGAGGTGCAGCACGACCCCAACCGGGAGATCGAGCGGGCCCGTTTCGCCGTCCGGGACGCGCAGCGCCTGGCGATGGCGGGCCGCAGCGCGCCGGACGCGCGGCACGCCGCCCCGCTGGACGAAGCGGTGGCCCGGCTGGACCGGGCGGTGGCGAGCCTCCGGGCGGCCGGCCGGCACCCGGACTACTGGCACTTCCTGACCGAGCTGGCGGCGGTCCGGGAGACGGCGGCACAGGTGATCGGCATGATCCGCGGCGATCTCGGCCATCGGTAACACCGGTAAGACCGGTAACACTGACAACCGGCCCATCGACCACTCACCAGGCCACCGACCACACCGCCCATCGGTACCCTGCCGGTATGCCACGTTATGACTTCCGCTGCCGCTCCTGCGGCGCCACCTTCGAGCTCAGCCGCCCGATGGCGCAGGCCAACGACCCCGCCGTCTGCCCGGAGGGCCACCAGGACACGGTGAAGCTGCTGTCCACCGTCGCCGTGACCGGCGCCGCCGGCGCCACCGGAGCCGCGCCGCAACCGGCCTCCGGGGGCGGCTGCTGCGGCGGCGGCTGCTGCGGTTAGTCCGTAAGCGGCCGGGCGGCGGCGGCCAGGAACCGACGGACGATCTCCTCCCCCGCCGCCACCCCCACCTCCGACAGGGCGGTGACGCCGGGGGCCGTCCACCCGTTGTCGGCCAGTTCGCCGTGCCCCGGCCGCCAGGCGGCGTCGGCGGCGAGCAGCAGGTCGGCGTCCAGCAGCGAGTCCCCGGCCGCGAGCACGGTGCCCGCCCCGCCGCGCCGGACGGCCTCGGCGAGCGCGGCGCTCTTGCCGAGCGGCTCCGGCACGGCGTACACCTTCCGTCCCTGCAGCGAGACCCGCCAGCCGCGTTCGGCGCACCAACCGGCCAGCTCGGCCAGCCAGCCGTCCGGGAGCCGGTCGCGCTCGACCACCAGGTAGGCGAACGACTCGTCGGCGACGCGCCGCTTGCGCGTCCACTCCGGGTCGGCGCACAGCGCGAGCTGCCGGACCACCTCCTCCAGCGGCGCCGAGCCGGCCGCGATCCGCGCGGTGATCTCGCGGCGCCAGTCCTGGTCCGGCTCGCCGTCCACCAGCAGTTGTCCGCCGTTCGCGCAGATCGCGTAAGTCGGCGTCGGGCCGGGTAGGTTGACCCGCCGGTACTGCTCGACGGTTCTCGTCGTCGCGGGGACGAACGCGGCCTCGCGCCCCAACTCGACCAACAGCGAAGCCGCCCGCTCGGTCAGGAAGGACAGCGGCCGCCCGTCCAGCACCTCGACGCAGAGCAGCCGTGGCGCCAGCCGGTCCGGGACGTCCAGGGCCAGGGCCCGGTCGGAGTAGATGAGCGTGCGGTCCAGGTCGCTCGCGACCAGCACGTCAGCCGTAGCCGTAGCCGTACCGCCCATCAGGACTCCTTCCCCGTCACGGCCCGACCGCTCGCCCCGGTCGCGCCCCGACTGTAGCGGGGGTGGATCAGGCCGACACAGGTGTACGGCAGTCCTTCCACCTCCTCGACCACGACGCCGCGTTGGGCCGCGAGCAGCCGCACGTGGTCGAGGTCGGCACCGGCGCCGCGCCGGGCCAGCACCCGCCAGGGGACGCGGCGCAGCAGCACCCGGGTGGTCTCGCCGACGCCGGGCTTCACCAGGTTGACGTCGTCGATCCCGTACTCGGTGCTGATCCGTTCCACGGCGGCCCAGCCGGCCCAGTCGGGCGTACGGTCCGGGTCGGCGGCCAGCCGCTCGGCTTCCCCGACGGCGGCGGCGGAAACCGAGGCGAAGCACCCGGCCACGGTGTCCAGGAAGGCGGCCGAGACATCGCCGCCGGCCAGCTCGGCGTAGTGCTTGGCCCCGTGGAAGTCCGCCGGCCCGATCAGCCCGGCTCGCAGCACGGTGCGCGAAACCAGCCCGGACACCGTGGAGTTGAGACAGGCGGACGGGATCAGGAAGTCGTCCCGGGTGCCGTACGTCCGGACGCAGCGGCCCGGGTCGGCGAGCACCGCGAGGTCGGGGTCGAAGCCGGTGCCGACCAGTGCGTCGGCGAGTTCGCGGGTGATCGCGCCCTTGCCGGTCCAGCCGTCCACGAAGACCACGTCCGCCGCCCGGTGGTGGGCGGCGAGGTAGCGCAGGGCGACCGGGTCGACGCCCCGGCCGCGGACGATCGACACCGCGTAGTGCGGGACGTCGAGGCCGTGGGCGAAGGCCAGCCAGCGGCGGATCAGGATGCCGACCGGCGTGCCGGCCCGGGCCAGCGAGGCGAGCACCAGTCCGGGCCCGCGCTCGCGCAGCAGCGTCTCGGCGACGGTGCCGACGGCGAGCGCGATCCGGTCGGCGGAGCCGCGCAGCGCCTGGTGGAACAGCTCCTGGTACTCGGGGCTGGGCCGGTACTCGACCGGCAGCGACTCGGCGTAGTGGGCGCCGCCGTTCTGGACGGCCTCCTCGCGCTCCTCGGTGGGGGCTTCGAGCGGGACGTCGGAGAGGTCCTTGAGCAGCCAGGCCACCTCCTCGGGGCGGTACGAGGAGAACTCCGGCCCGTACAGCGGGGTGGGGAGCGCCGGCCGGTGCGAGGGCAGCACCGCGAGCACCACGCGGTCGGTGACCTGCCGCAGCTGGCGCAGCAGCGCACGCTCCCCCTGGTGCAGGGCCGGGGTGTCGGCGACGTCGTCCACCACCAGCACCACGGCGTCGAAGCGGCGGGCCCGGTCCGTACCGGGGGCGACGTTGTAGACGTAGCGTTCGCGTGAGGCCTCGTCCCGCGGGTCGTCGTGGGCGGGGAAGGCCAGCCGGGTGCGGATGGCGTAGCCGGGGTCGTCGACGGCGAGGACGGGCGAGCGGGTGGTGGTGGAGTAGCGGACGCGGTCGCCGCCGAGCCGCTGGGCGAGCGCCTCGGCCAGCCGCAGTGGGGCGTACATCAGCTCCTCGAAGCCGAGCACCAGCACCCGCTCCGCCGTAGCTGGTACGGCCTGCGCCAACTGCCCGGCCAGCGCGGGAAGTACGGCGTCGAGCCGCTCACGGTCGCGGGCGGTGAAGCCGTGCCGGCCGCCGTCCGGGAGCCCGGCGGGCCAGTCCAGTCGGACCCGGACCAGCGGGGCGGGGTCGACCGCCGCGGGCACGACGGCCGGGGGCACCGAAGCGATCAGCTTCTCGGCCCGCTCGACGATGTCCCCGGGCAGGTCGACGCCGCCGCTCGCGGTGGCCACCACGTCCAGCCGGACGCCGAGTTCGGCGGCGGCCCCGGCGAGCCGGGCCCGGTCGTCGGCCGAGCGCAGGTCGACCAGGGCGACGACGACGTAGTGGCCGCGCGGGTGGCGGGCGTGCAGTTCGCGGACGGTGTTGAGGACCGTCCGGCCGGTCGAGAGCTCGTCGTCCACCAGCACCAACGGGCCGTCCCCGGCGAGGAGTCCGGGGTCGCTGGGGAGCAGCAGGTGGGCGGTGGCGTGCGAGTGCTCCTCCTCGAAGCCGCCGAGCGGGGCGATCCCGGGGACGGGTCGGCGGGTGGAGTGCAGGTACGGGGCGTCGAGGCCGTCGGCGACGCTGTGGCCGAGGCCGGTGGCGGTCTCCGCGTAGCCGAGCACGACGGCCCGCGCGGCCGCCTCGGCGCCGAGCAGGTCCGCCACCCGACGGCCGAGTTCGAGCCCGGCGCCGTGCACCACGGCGGGCCGCTGGGGGACGTGCTTGCCGAGCACGCTGGAGACCAGCAGGTGGGCGCGTCGGGGGTTGCCGGACCGCAGGGCCAGACCGACGAGTTCGGGCAGGCGCTCCGACCCGCTCAGCGCTATCCCGGCCCGGTCGGCGACCCAGCGCCCGGTCCACGTCTGCTCTGCTGTGGTCACTGCTGGTCCCGCCTTCGATGGTGCTTGTCGGATCATGTGCATCAGATAGTGGTCAGCCACACAGAGGGGCGGTCCACACGGGCAGGCGGTCAGCCGCACAGGCAGGCGGACAGCAGCTCCGCGAAGCTCACGTCCTCCCGGGCCACGCCGAACACCTCCGCCCGCAGCAGCACGCGCTCCGCCCAGGCGCGGTGCGGCCTGGCCTCGTTCATCTTGTTGGTGTACGCCGAGCGCAGTACCCCGCCGCCGCCCTGCTCCTGGCGGAGGATGTCGCGGGCGTCGCAGTACTCCTCGTGCGTGACCACGGAGAGCGCGTGCACCGCGGGGACGTGGCTGGGGTGGATGCAGGTCTTGCCCAGCAGGCCGTTGGCCCGATCGAGTTCGACCTCGCGGATCAGCCCGTCCAGGTCGTGCTCGATGATCCGGCGGCGGACCTCCTCCCCGGAGGCCAGGGCCGTCCCGCCGGAGGCGGTGAACGGGGTGCGGCGCAGCTGCGGCTTGAACATCCGCTCCTGCACCGGGAAGTACTCCCAGACCGGCCCGGTCACGGTGTACCCGGTGCCGTCCGCCCGGCCGAGCACGTTGACCACGTCCCCGATCACCGAGGCGACCAGCGCCACGTCGTACGCGGTGAGGTCGGGCGAGCGGCGCAGCCCGTACGCGGAGCACAGGTCGGTGACGCCGAGCCGGACGGCGAGCACCCGCTCGCGGTGCCCGGCGAGCAGCTCGGCGATGCCGAAGAGCTGTTCCCTCCTGGTCTCCAGGTGGGCCAGTTCGGGCGACTCCAGGACGGGCATGGCGAACAGCCGCCGCCCGGTCGCGGCCTCGGCGGCGGCGAGCGCGGCCAGGTAGGCGCCGCCGCCCCCGGGGGTGAACTTGGGCAGCACGAAGCCGCTGAGCAGCGAGACGGCCGGGCCGAGCCGCTCGGCCAGGTCGGGGATCTGGGAGGCCGTGCGAACCCTGATGAAGAGGAGCGGGTGATCCTGTGCGCTGTCGGTGAAATCATGAACCAGGTCAGCCAACTGCTCGACCAGGTTCCGCTCCCCCGCGTCGACCTCGTGGTCGGCGATCGCGTCCTCCAGGCACAGCACCATCGAGACCACGCCCCGAGCCGCCTGTTTGCGGATGTCGGCGGCCAGTGCGGGCCTGGTGGCGGGGCTGTAGAGGGTGCCGCCGAGGGCGGTGGCGAGCACCGCGGGCTCGCTCTGCGCGGTGAACGTCCGCGGCTGCTCCAGGAACAGCCGGGCGCGGACGTCGTCGGCGAGGTGGCCGAAATGGCGCAAGGTGCTCTCCTCGGGGGTGGACGGCCTCCGGCCAGCGGCTCTACCTGGACGTTTCACCTGGAGGCGCCATCGGCGGACTCCCCTCCGCCGGGCCCCCGGGGGCCTTTCGAACGCCCATCGTACGGACGGTTTCCGGCCGTTCCCGGTTCCTGGGCACTGAACTCCCGGAACATCCCGGGGCGTCGGGATCCGCCCGAACGATCACCGGATGACGGCTCGGCGATCCGGCACGGAGGCGACGAAGACGGCGGCAAACCTCGATCCGACGCAAGTCTTGGCAAAGCCCGTCCCCACCGCGGCGGTCCCGGTCACGTTGTCCGAAGGGGTGGCGAACAGGCAGGATGGTCCGCTATGACGCACGTGATGGCCAAGGGCGCCAACATCGCACTGCCGGCGGCGGCGGTCCGCGCCGTGCTGCGCTGGAGCGCCACGCCCGGTGCGCCGGACGTGGACGCGTCCGCGCTGCTGCTCGGCGCCAACGGCAAGGTCCGTTCGGACGCCGACTTCGTCTTCTACAACCAGCCGCGCCACCCCTCCGGACTGGTGCGCCACCTGCCCAAGCAACACACCTCCGGCGGCGCCGAGATCATCGACACGGTCGAGGTCGAGCTGGCCAAGCTGCCCGCCGACGTGGACCGGGTGGTACTGGCCGGCTCCTCCGAGGGCGGGCCGTTCCGGGCCGTCCCGGGGCTGCGGCTGCTGCTGTTCGACGCCACGACCGGCGAAGGCGCGCCCCCGGTCGCCGAGTTCGCGATCGTCGACGCCGAGAACGTCTCCGCGCTGGTCGCGGGCGAGCTCTACCGGCGCAGCGGGACCTGGAAGTTCCGGGCGATCGGCCAGGGCTACACCTCCGGGCTGATCGGCCTGGCCACCGACTTCGGCATCACCGTGGACGACGAGGCGGAGGCCGCCGTGTCCGCGCCGACGCCGCCCCCGGCGCCCGCGTCCACCGCCAGCCCCACCGGCGCGGTCGACCCGCGCGCCACCCCGCTGCCGGAGCAGCGCCCGGCGGCCCGACCCGAGCCGGGCACCTTCACCCTGTCCCCGGCCGTCCCGACGCCCCAGCCCCCGGCGCAGCCTCAGCACCCGGCGGCCCAGCCGCAGCACGCCCCGGCAGCGGCCGCGAGCGGTGCGGCGACCCCGCCGCCCGCCGCACCGCCGACCCCGCCGCCGCCCACGGCCTCGCCGACCGTGACGCCCCCGCCGGCGGCCCCACCCACCGCGCCCCCGAACGTCCCGCCGGCGCCGCCCGCGCCGCCGACCCAGCCGGGCACCGGCTACGGCTACCCCCAGCCGCAGCCCGGCACCGGGTACGGCTACCCGCAGCAGCAGCCCGCGACCGGCTACGGCTACCCGCAGCCCAACCAGCCGTACCCGCCCGCACCGCCGGCCCCGCAGCCGGGCACCGGCTACGGCTACCCCCAGCCCAACCCACCGCACCAGCCCGTCCCGCCGCAGCCGCACCCGGGCGCCGGCTACCCGCCGCACCAGCCCGGCACCGGCCAGCAGCCGCCCGTCCCGCCGCAGGCCCCCGCCGGCGAGGAGTTCGCCCTCCCGCCGCAGGGCCCGCAGTTCCAGCCCCGCTAGCCGGCACCCGCCGCGGGGCCCGCACTCCGGGCCCCGCCGGCCGGCAGACCCCCGACGGCGGGGCCGCCCTGAACGGCCCCGCCGCGAGGCTCAGTCCCCCGGCTGGTTCTTGTACCCCCGCTGCCACTGCATCCCGAACCCGTACAGCCGGTCGATGTCCGCCTGGAACCCGTTGACGTACCGCACCTCGCGGCGCACCGTCAGCTGGTTGTCCCCCGCGTTCTCGATCAGCACCACCGCGCAGGAGCGCGCCGCCCGGGCCCGCTCGTCCAGCTTGATCTCGATCCGCGGCCCGGTCTGCGGCACGATCGTTATCACCGCGTGGGTCTGTTCGAAGGCCGGGGTCCCGTCGTAGATGTAGACGAAGATCAGCAGCCGCTTGAACTTGTCCTTCTTCTCCAGGTTGACGTACATCGTCTCGCCGGACGGCGCCCCGTACTGGTCGTCGCCGCTGAGCTTGATGTACGGCGGCTCCCGCAGGTCGCCGAAGAACTCGCCGAGCGGCTGCACCACGCCCCTGCTGCCGTCCGAGAGTTCGTACATGCAGGCCAGGTCGAGGTCGACGTTCAGCTGCTCGTTGCTCCCGGGCGAGTCCGGCTCCAGCGGGCTGAGGATCCGCGGGCTGAAGAAGCGCTTGACGGTCTCCCGGGTGCTCGGCCGGACGGCGCCCGAGCGCATGGTCCAGTGCAGGTTGACGTAGAGGTAGCCGGTGGTGGCGGCCGAGCCGGTGATCGCGTGCTGCGGCGCCGACTTGGTGAGTGTGACCTTGTGCTGCGCGCCCGGGTTGTCGAAGGTGTAGCTCTTGTCCCCGCGCAGGTACTCCCAGATCGAGACCATCCCGTCCTCTCCCCCTGCCTCCGTCCGGCGATCCGACGATCCACCGGCGACGGTCCGCCGGTCGACCATCCGCCGGTCCATGATCGGGCATCACTCCGGCCGGCGGATACCAGAACCTCCCATTTCCCTACCCCGCAGGGCGGTTCGCGCCCATCCTCGACGCGAACCGGTGGGTCGATTGGCCCGTGGAAGCCGCCCTCCCGTAACATTCCGCCCCTTCGGACGCGATATCGTCTAGCCGCACAGGCGTCCCGTCCGCCCCTGCGCGGGCGGCTGGGCACGCCGTGCGGAGACGAACTAAGCGTCAGGCAGCGCCCGCACGACGGGGCCTGACCGCCTGTGTCGCACCGTGAACCTGTCCCCTGCGGAAACCCGAGGCCCGACCCGCAATGAACCTGACCTCCATACAGTTGGTCTGGACCGTCGTCGGCGGCGTAGCCCTGCTGTTCGTCGCCGTCCTGCTGGCGACGCTGCGCTTCAAGAGCACGAAGAAGGACGAGGCGGCCGACTCCTGGGAGCGCAACGAGGAGCGCCGCCGCCGCAAGGAGATGATCTACGGCATCGCCTCGTACACCCTGCTGTTCGTCTGTGCCGGTGTCGCGGCCGCGCTGTCCTTCCACGGCCTGGTCGGCTTCGGCATCGAGAACCTCGGCCTGTCCGGCGGCTGGGAGTACCTCGTCCCGTTCGGCCTGGACGGCGCCGCGATGTTCTGCTCGGTGCTCGCCGTGCGCGAGGCCAGCCACGGTGACGCCGCGCTCGGCTCCCGCCTGCTGGTCTGGGTGTTCGCGGTGGCCTCGGCCTGGTTCAACTGGGTGCACGCCCCGCGCGGCCTGGGCCACGCCGGCGCCCCGCAGTTCTTCTCCGGCATGTCGATCTCGGCGGCGATCCTGTTCGACCGCGCGCTCAAGCAGACCCGCAAGGCCGCGCTGCGCGAGCAGGGCCTCGTCCCGCGCCCGCTGCCGCAGATCCGCATCGTCCGCTGGCTGCGCGCCCCGCGCGAGACCTACGCGGCCTGGTCGCTGATGCTGCTGGAGAACGTCCGCAGCCTGGACGAGGCGGTCGAGGAGGTGCGCGAGGAGCGCCAGGCGAAGCTGGACGCCAAGGTCCGCGCCCGCACCGCCGACCGCCGCGAGCGCGCCGAGCTGAAGGCCATCTCCCGCCAGGGCGGCATGCTCGCCCGGGCCCGCGGCGGGCGTCAGGTGCCCGCGCTCACGGCGGCCGGAGACGGCCCGAGCGCTACGGAGCCTGCCCTAGCCGCCAGGGACGACAGCGCCACCTCCACCCCGAAGACCTCCACCGACCGCTTCACCGGCGACTCGTTCGAACCGGCCGCCCTGGACGCCGGCCGCCGCCCCCGGGCCGCGGTGAGCTCCTCCTACTCCTCCTCCTACTCCTCGTCGTCCTACTCGTCCTCGTCGGACTACTCCTCGTCGGACTACTCCTCGTCGGCGTACTCCTCCTCGACCGGCGACTCCGCCTCGACCCGTCGCAGCTCGACCGTCGACCTGACGGCCGACGACGACACGCTGTCGATGCCGAAGCTGGACTCGCTGGAGCGCAAGCTGCGCGCGATCGAGCAGCAGCTGGGCTGACGGACCCCGCGCCACGGGAACAACGCGAACGGCCGCCCCCGGAACCCCGGAGGCGGCCGTCGCGCTTGCCCGGCGGGCTAATTGCTGCCGACCAGTTCCTTCTCCTCCGCCGCGCCCTCACGCCGGTTGCGCAGGACGGACGACCCGAGCGCCAGCCCGATGAAGGCGACGCCGATCAGGCCGGTGACGATCTCCGGGATGTGGTACTTGATCCCGACCAGCAGGATCACCGCCAGCGCGCCGATCGCGTAGTGGGCACCGTGCTCCAGGTAGACGTAGTCGTCCAGGGTGCCCTTGCGGACCAGGAAGACGGTCAGCGAGCGGATGTACATCGCGCCGATGCCGAGGCCCAGGGTGATCTGGAAGATGTCGCTGGAGATGGCGAACGCGCCGACCACCCCGTCGAAGGAGAACGACGCGTCCAGCACCTCCAGGTAGAGGAACAGGAAGAACGCGGCTTTGCCGGCCACCTGGACGACCGACTTGCCGGCCTTCTCGGCCTCCTCCTCGCGCTCGGCCTCCTCCTCCAGCCCCGATTCGAAGATCGAGGAGAGGCCGCCGACCGCCAGGTAGGTGATCAGACCGAGCACACCGGCCAGCAGAACGGTTTCAGCGTGCTCCGCGGCGAAGAAGCGGGAGGCCACCACCAGCGCGACCAGGGCGACGACGCTGGACAGCGCGTCCAGCTTGCCGACCTTCTCCAGCGGACGCTCCAACCAGCTCAGCCAGTTGTGCTCCTTCTCCTCGAACACGAAGTCGAGGAAGATCATCAGCAGGAAGACGCCACCGAAGGCCGCGATGGCCGGGTTGGCCGCCTCCAGGTACTGGCCGTAGGTGAGGCCGTCGTGGGTCTTGTCGGAGTGCAGCGCGAGATCGATCACCGTCGCCGGGCTGAGCTTCGCGGTCAGCCCGACGACCAGCAGCGGGAAGACCAGCCGCATCCCGAAGACGGCGATCAGCACGCCGACCGTCAGGAAGATCTTCTGCCAGTACGGGTTCATCCGCTTCAACACCGTGGCGTTGACCACCGCGTTGTCGAAGGAGAGGGAGATCTCCAGGATGGAGAGGATCAGCACGATGCCGAAGCCTTGGGCTCCCCAGAGCAGTCCGGCTGCGATCAGGCCGATGACGGTGATCGCGAACGACCAGCCGAATGTGCGGAGGAACACGGGAGTTGGCTACCTTTCGGGATTCTGGCCGTGCCGGGGTCGGCCTCGTCCCGAGACGCCTGACCGGGCCGGGGCCCGGTCAGGTCACCCCCGCACTGCCCTCTGTTCTCATGATCGTTGGTCGGGTGCGATAAGTCCGATTTATTCCCTCACTGTACGTTGACGCCGAAGTCGAGCGCGATTCCGCGCAGGCCGGAGGCGTAGCCCTGGCCCACCGCGCGGAACTTCCACTCACCCGCGTACCGGTACAGCTCGCCGAAGATCATCGCGGTCTCGCTGGACGCGTCCTCGGACAGGTCGTAACGCGCGATCTCCTGGCCGTCGAGGGAGTTGACGACCCGGATGTAGGCGTTGCGGACCTGGCCGAAGTTCTGCAGCCGGGCCTCGGCCTCGTAGATCGAGACCGCGAAGACCACCTTGTCCGCCTGCGCCGGGACCAGCTCCAGGTTGACCAGGATCAGCTCGTCGTCACCCGCGTCGTCGCCGCCCACGAGGTTGTCGCCCTGGTGCTCGACCGAGCCCTCGGGGCTCTTGAGGTTGTTGTAGAAGACGAAGTACTCGTCACCGAGCACTCGCCCGCCACCGCAGATCAGGGCGCTCGCGTCGAGGTCGAACGGTGCGCCCGTGGTCGAACGGGCGGACCAGCCGAGGCCGATCTGGACCTGCGTCAGGTTCGGTGCAGCCTTGGTGAGCGAGACGTTCCCGCCCTTGGCGAGCGTGACCACCATGGTGTTCTTCCTCCCTTGCTTCTCCCGGGGCGCGCCTTACAGGTGTAGTCCCCCGCGGCCCCGGCCGGCCCGCTTTGGCCGGCTGAACTTCCTGAACTCACATCCTCGCAGCGCACCGGGCCCGGACGAAGCCGGGGCGGCCCCGGACCTCGAAGGTCCGGGGCCGCCCCGGGAGTTCGGCGCGCAGACCCGTGCGCCGATGGGAGCTCAGACGTTGACGCCGAAGTCCTGGGCGATGCCGCGCAGGCCGGAGGCGTAGCCCTGGCCGATGGCGCGGAACTTCCACTCCCCGCCGTTGCGGTACAGCTCGCCGAAGACCATCGCGGTCTCGGTGGAGGCGTCCTCGGAGAGGTCGTAGCGGGCCAGCTCCGAGTTGTCGGCCTGGTTCACCACACGGATGAAGGCGTTGCGGACCTGGCCGAAGTTCTGGCCGCGGCTCTCGGCGTCGTAGATCGACACCGGGAAGACGATCTTCTGCACGTCCGCCGGGACGCCGACCAGGTTGACCTTGATCGCCTCGTCGTCGCCCTCGCCCTCACCGGTGCGGTTGTCGCCGGTGTGCTCGACCGAGCCGTCCGGGCTCTTCAGGTTGTTGAAGAACACGAAGTTGCCGTCCGAGCCGACCTTGCCCTGGTCGTTGCAGAGCAGCGCGCTGGCGTCCAGGTCGAAGTCCGTCCCGGTGGTGGTCCGGACGTCCCAGCCCAGGCCGACCACGACGGCCTGGAGCCCGGGGGCCTCCTTGGTGAGCGAGACGTTGCCGCCCTTGCTGAGGCTGACTCCCACGTGTCCTCCAAGAATCGGGAGGCACGGCTGGTGCCCCCGCGGTGGTGCGGTTCGAGGCGCGGCCGACCGGAACCGGACGTACGCCCCACCCCGCCAACGGCCCGAGCGTAGTGCCCGGTTCCCGTACACACCCCCGAACGGGGCCCGGGGCACCTCCGAACGGGCCCGGAAGGCCTCCGAACGGGGCCCGGAACGCCCGCCCGGGGCCTCAGAGGGCTGCGAGGGCCTTCAGGTACTCCTGTTCGTCCCGGGCGTCCGGGAGGCCGTTGAGGACGCTCCAGCGCACCGTGCCGGCCTCGTCGATCACGAAGGTGCCGCGCAGCGGGCAGCCCTTCTCCTCGTCCAGCACGCCGTAGGCCCGGGCGACCTCGCCGTGCGGCCAGAAGTCGGCCAGCAGCGGGAACTCCAGGCCCTCCCGGTCGGCGAGCACGCGCTGGCTGAACTGGGAGTCGCAGGAGACCCCGAGCACCTGGACCCGGTCGTTCTGCAGCCCGGCCAGCTCCCGCTGGATCGCGCCCAGCTCGCCGGTGCACACGCCGGTGAAGGCGAACGGGTAGAAGACCAGCACCACGTGCTTGCGACCCCGGAAGTCGGCGAGCCGGACGCTCTCCCCGTGCTGGTTGTTGAGCTCGAAGTCCGGAGCCGGGGTGCCGACCTCGACGGTCATGAGCGGGACCTTTCTGACGCGACTCCGGCGCGGGTGCGGCGCGACCGGGCCGCGCGGCGGGCGCGGCAGGGCACATCCTCGCATCCGCCTACGGACGTTCGGCCGAACGGATGACGCGCTCCGCCGCACGGCCCAGCCCTTTCGCCCTCGGCGAACAGCCTCGGCCTCGGGAGGCACGAAAAGCGCCGGGCCCCGCCGGAGGAGTACTCCGACGGGGCCCGGCGCTCGGCTTCAGGGCCCGTTCAGCGCTGCTTGGGCTGCTTCGCCGTGGACTTGGTGGCCAGGCGGGTGGCCGCCCAGTCCTTGGCGATCGCGATCGAACTGGTCTGCGACAGGCCGGAGGTCTTCGCCGCGTCCGCGATGTCGGAGGCCTCGATGTGGCCGTCGCGGCCGGTCTTGGGCGTCAGCAGCCAGATCAGACCGCCCTCGGCCAGGTATTCCAGGGCGTCGACGAGGGCGTCGGTGAGGTCCCCGTCGTCGTCGCGGTGCCACAGCAGGACGGCGTCCGCGACGTCGTCGTAGTCCTCGTCGACGAGTTCCGTCCCGGTGATCTCCTCGATGCCCTCGCGGAGATCCTGGTCAGTGTCTTCGTCGTACCCCAGCTCCTGGACGATCTGGCCCTCTTCGAAGCCGAGACGGGTCGCCGGGTTGGACTTGTCCGCGGGGTCCGCGGTCGCGCTCACGGGAATAACCTCCAGTATTCGGCTCGGCGTCCATGCCGAGGCTGTGGCCGTAGTCCACACGGGCGCGGCGGTTCGCGCAAGTACCCGACCCCCGATCCCCTCCAAAGGTTGACGTGTCGCAGCGGGACACGCCGGTCGACGTGTCGGGAATCACACCGATTTGCCCTTCTCTGCGTGAGACAAGGATGCTTCGGGTGGTCCCGGCCCACAGGCCGCACACGTGCCCGAGATGCGAACGGCATTCGGGGTCCGCGTGTGCGCGGGCGTAGAGTCTCCTGTTGGCCCTCACCCCGGCCGCCCGCCATCGGGCGGACGGGACACCAGGTCGGACCACCTCTTTTCGTAACACCCGGGGGTGTACGGAGCGGACGAAGACGCCCGCACCGTGCGCCACCAGACCGGCCCGCCCACCAGGCGGAACGGTTACCGATCGGTAGAGATGACGGATCTCCGAGCGCGGTAGCACGATGGAGGCGGCGCGACACACCTCAGTTTCGACCGACAGTGAAGGAACAGCGTGGCTTCCGGATCCGATCGCAACCCGATCATCATTGGCGGCCTTCCGAGTCAGGTCCCGGACTTCGATCCCGAGGAGACCGCGGAATGGCTGGAGTCGCTCGATGCGGCCATCGACGAGCGGGGGCGTGAGCGTGCCCGTTACCTGATGCTGCGGCTGATCGAGCGCGCCCGCGAGAAGCGTGTCGCCGTGCCCGAGATGCGCAGCACGGACTACGTCAACACCATCGCGACCAAGGACGAGCCGTTCTTCCCCGGCAACGAGGAGATCGAGCGCAAGATCCTCAACGCGACCCGGTGGAACGCGGCCGTCATGGTCTCCCGGGCGCAGCGCCCGGGCATCGGCGTCGGTGGCCACATCGCCACCTTCGCCTCCTCCGCGTCGCTCTACGACGTCGGCTTCAACTACTTCTTCCGCGGCAAGGACGCCGAGGGCGAGTCCGGCGACCAGATCTTCTTCCAGGGTCACGCCTCCCCCGGCATCTACGCCCGCGCCTTCCTGCTGGACCGACTCACCGAGCAGCAGCTCGACGCGTTCCGCCAGGAGAAGTCGAAGGCCCCGTACGGCCTGTCCAGCTACCCGCACCCGCGGCTGATGCCGGACTTCTGGGAGTTCCCGACCGTCTCGATGGGCCTCGGCCCGCTCGGCGCGATCTACCAGGCGCGGATGAACCGCTACCTGGAGCACCGCGGCATCAAGGACACCTCGGACTCGCAGGTGTACGCCTTCCTCGGCGACGGCGAGATGGACGAGCCCGAGTCGCTCGGCCAGCTGTCGCTGGCCGCCCGCGAGGGCCTGGACAACCTGACCTTCGTGGTCAACTGCAACCTGCAGCGCCTCGACGGCCCGGTCCGCGGCAACGGCAAGATCATCCAGGAGCTGGAGTCCCAGTTCCGGGGCGCCGGCTGGAACGTGATCAAGCTGGTCTGGGACCGCAGCTGGGACCCGCTGCTCGCGCAGGACCGCGACGGCGTCCTGGTCAACAAGCTGAACACCACGGTGGACGGCCAGTTCCAGACCTACGCCACCGAGACCGGCCAGTACATCCGCGAGCACTTCTTCGGCGGCGACCTGCGCCTGCGCGCCATGGTCGAGAACATGACCGACCAGCAGATCCAGCACCTGGGTCGCGGCGGCCACGACCACAAGAAGATCTACGCGGCGTTCAAGGCGGCCCGCGAGCACAAGGGCCAGCCGACGGTCATCCTCGCCCAGACGGTCAAGGGCTGGACGCTGGGCCCCAACTTCGAGGGCCGCAACGCCACCCACCAGATGAAGAAGCTGACGGTCGAGGACCTGAAGCGCTTCCGCGACCGGCTGCACCTGCCGATCACCGACAAGCAGCTCGACGAGGGCTACCCGCCCTACTACCACCCGGGCCGCGACTCGGAAGAGATCCAGTACATGCACGACCGCCGCAGCGAGCTGGGCGGCTACGTGCCGACCCGCAAGGTGCGCCCGCGCAAGCTGGAGCTGCCCGGCGACGACGCGTACAAGGCGGTCAAGAAGGGTTCCGGCAACCAGACCATCGCCACCACCATGGCGTTCGTCCGGCTGCTCAAGGACCTCATGCGGGACAAGGGCATCGGCAACCGCTTCGTGCCGATCGCCCCGGACGAGTACCGCACCTTCGGCATGGACTCGCTGTTCCCGTCGGCGAAGATCTACAACCCGCTGGGCCAGACCTACGAGTCGGTCGACCGCGACCTGCTGCTGGCCTACAAGGAGTCGCCGACCGGCCAGATGCTGCACGACGGCATCTCCGAGGCCGGCTGCACCGCCTCGCTGATCGCCGCCGGCTCGTCCTACGCGACCCACGGCGAGCCGCTGATCCCGGTGTACGTCTTCTACTCGATGTTCGGGTTCCAGCGCACCGGCGACCAGTTCTGGCAGATGGCCGACCAGCTGGCCCGCGGCTTCGTGCTCGGCGCCACCGCCGGCCGCACCACGCTGACCGGTGAGGGCCTGCAGCACGCCGACGGCCACTCGCACCTGCTGGCCTCGACCAACCCGGGCGTCGTCGCGTACGACCCCGCGTACGGCTTCGAGATCGCGCACATCGTCCAGGACGGTCTGCGTCGGATGTACGGCTCCAGCGCCGAGCACCCGAACGGCGAGGACGTGTTCTACTACCTCACCGTCTACAACGAGCCGATCAAGATGCCGGCCGAGCCCGAGAACGTGGACGTCGAGGGCATCCTCAAGGGTCTGCACAAGTACGCGCCGGGCACCGCCGGCCAGATCCCGGCCCAGATCCTCGCCTCCGGCGTGGCCGTGCCGTGGGCTCTGGAGGCCCAGCGCATCCTCGCCGAGGAGTGGAACGTCAAGGCCGACGTCTGGTCCGCGACCTCCTGGAACGAGCTGCGCCGCGACGCGGTGGAGTCCGAGGAGTTCAACCTGCTGCACCCCGAGGAGCAGCAGCGCGTGCCGTACGTCACCCAGAAGCTCCAGGGCGCCGAGGGCCCGTTCGTCGCCGTGTCCGACTGGATGCGCGCGGTGCCGGACCAGATCGCCCGCTGGGTGCCGGGTCAGTGGCAGTCGCTGGGCGCCGACGGCTTCGGCTTCGCCGACACCCGTGGCGCGGCCCGTCGCTTCTTCCACATCGACGCGCAGTCGGTCGTCCTGGCGGTGCTCACCGAGCTCGCCAAGCAGGGCAAGATCGACCGCTCGGCGCTGAAGGACGCGATCGACCGCTACCAGCTGCTGGACGTGGCCGCGGCCGACCCGGGCGCCGCCGGCGGCGACGCCTGATCACCCGCTAGCGCCTGAAAGGGCCGGACCCCTCGTGGGGTCCGGCCCTTTCGGTTCGTTCCCGCGAACCTGATTCAGATGTGCACGGCCGGGCCCGCGTCGGTGCTGCCGCGGCGGGTGAGCAGGCCGAGCACGGCGGCGCCGAAGGCCACCACGGCGGCCACCGCGAAGGCGAGCGACATGCCGCTGACGAAGGACTGGTGCACGGCGCCGGCCATCGCGTCCACCGCCTGCTGCGGGGTGCCGGGCGGGGCCGGCGGGGCGATGCCGAGCTGGGCGGCCTGCTTGAGGCCCTCGGCTTGCGGGCCCTCGACCGGCGGCAGGCCGGCCTTGGCCCAGTTGCCGGGCAGCACGTCGCCGACCTTGGCGGCCATCAGCGCGCCCAGCACGGCGGTGCCGAGGCTGCCGCCGACCTGCATGGCGGCCTGCTGCAGGCCACCGGCCACGCCGGACAGCTCCAGCGGGGCGTTGCCGACGATGACCTCGGTGGCGCCGACGATGACCGGGCTGATGCCGAGGCCCATCAGGACGAACCAGAGCGACATCACGCCGGTGCCGGATCCGGTGTCCAGGGTGGACATGCCGACCATGGCGCCGGTGGTGAGCAGCATCCCGACCATGATCGGGATCCGCGGGCCGAGCTTGCCGATCGCGATGCCCGCCAGCGGCGAGCCGATGATCATCATGCCGGTCATCGGCAGCAGGTGGACGCCCGCCTCAACCGGTTTTTGCTGGTGCACGTTCTGCAGGTAGAAGGTCACGAAGAAGATCGCGCCGAAGAACGCGAAGGCCATCAGCACCATCAGCAGCACGCCCGCCGACAGCGGCACCGAGCGGAACAGGCTGAGCGGGATCAGCGGCTCCTTCGCCCGGCCCTGCCAGAACGCGAAGAGCGCCATCAGCACCACCGCGCCGCCCAGGAACAGCAGCGTCCTGGCGTCGCCCCAGCCCCACTCGGGGGCCTTGATGATGCCGAAGACCAGCGCGAACATCCCGACCGAGAGCAGTGCGATGCCGGGGACGTCGAAGGACTTGGCGACGTTCTCGGCCCGGACGTCCTTGAGGATCCACAGGCCCAGGCACAGCGCGATCAGGCCGACCGGGATGTTGATGAAGAAGACCGACTCCCAGTTGACGTGCTCGACCAGCAGGCCGCCGACGATCGGGCCGGCCGCGGTGGAGGCGCCGATCACGCCGCCCCAGATGCCGATCGCCATGTTGAGCTTCTCGGCCGGGAAGGCCCCGCGCAGCAGGCCGAGCGCGGCCGGCTGGAGCAGCGCGCCGAACAGGCCCTGCAGGACGCGGAAGGCGATCACGGTCTGGATGTTGCCGGCGAAGCCGATCGCGGCCGAGGTGGCGGCGAAGCCGACCGCGCCGACCAGGAACGTGGTCTTGTGGCCGAACCGGTCGCCGATCTTGCCGGCGGTGATCAGGAAGACCGCGAGCGCCAGCAGGTAGCCGCTGGTGACCCACTGGATCTCGGACGGCGCCGCGTTCAGCTTCTCCTGGATCACCGGGTTGGCGATCGCGACGATCGTGCCGTCCAGGGCCACCATCATCACGCCGACCGCGACGGTCAGCAGGGTCAGCCAGGGGTGCCCCTTGAGCCCTCCCCCGGGCGGATCCAACGGTGGCGGTGCGTCCGCCTCGGAGTTCTTGACGACGGACTGACTCATCTGAGGCCCTCCGGGGGCGTGGCAGAGATCGGAACGTGATGGTGGCGCTGCGACGACCCACCCGTCCCCACGAGTGCCCGGCCGACGAGCGCCACTTCCGCAGATTATGTCAGCTGCTGACATTCGGCAAACAGTGACTTCTGACCTGCACTGACATTTGTCAGGCAGCTAAGGTTGTGCTCCCACCCGCCCCACCAGCGCCCCGGAAGGCCCCCGCCATGGCCGCTCACACCCCCCACCCCGTCGCCACCCCGGAGGACCGCGCACGGGTGCCCGGACTGCGTGAGCGCAAGAAGCAGCAGACCCGCGACGCCCTGGTCCAGGCCGCCCACGTGCTCTTCCTCGGCCAGGGCTTCGCCCGCACCACCGTCGACGAGATCGCCTCCGCCGTGGACGTCTCCCAGCGCACCTTCTTCCGCTACTTCGCCAACAAGGACGAGGTCGCCCTCGCCGTGATGGCCGACGCCGAGGACTACTTCATCGAGTGCCTGCGCCACCGCCCGGCCGAGGAGACCCCGCTCCAGGCCCTGCGCGCCTCGATCGTCAAGGCCTGGCGCGACCTCGGGAACGCGCAGACCCCCGGCCCCGGCTCGATCCGCAGCGCCCTGGAGCTCATGCGGATGATCGAGGACACGCCCACCCTGCTCGCCGCCCACCTGCGCCGGGTCACCGAGCAGGAGCAGCTGGTGGCCCAGGTGCTCGCCGAACGCGAGGGACTCGACCCGGCCGAGGACCTCCGCCCGACCGTCCTCGCCGCCGTCTTCGGCAGCGTGCTGCGCGCGGCCCACCTCTCCTGGAAGACCGAGCAGGAGTCGGCCGGCCCCGAGGGCATGATCGCCCTGATCGAGCGCCACTTCGACCACCTCGGCCCCGCCCTGGCCGGTCACTGGCACTCGTAGTACCCGGGTATCACCCGGTACCGGGGTATCCCCCGGAAGTTCGCGCTCCAGTCCGACGACCGGCGCGGGCCGGCCCTCCTAGGCTGGCCCGCGATGAAGACGCTCACCATCGCCGACGGCCGCGGGTTCGCCGTCCGCCAACTGCGCACCCTGCGACGGCACCTCACCACCCCGAGCGAGGACGACACCCCACTGCTCGGCAACTCCCGCCGAGCCTGGGTGCGCCGCATCCCGTACGTCATCGCCCTGATCCTGCAGGCGTCGCTGATCCCCACCGGGATCGCCAACCTGGTCAGCTTCTACGGCCTGGTGCTGCCGGTCGCCGCCGCGCTCACCGTCGCCCAGACCACCCCGCTGTTCCTCGCCATCACCCGGCCGCTGGCCGCCTGGTGGATCAGCGCCGCCACCCTGGTCACCACCGCCGCCATCACCGCCCGCCACCACCAGGTGGAGGGCAGCTGGCCGTGGACGGCGCCGATGATCCTCGCGTACCTCTTCCTGCTGCTCGCCCTCGGACTGCGCGAGAGCCGGGCCACCGTGCTCTCGGTCTGGATCGCCACCTTCCTGCTCACCGTGCTCACCACCACCCTCGGCCTGCCCCGGGCCGGCGACGGCACCACCGTGCTGCTGATCGCGCTCAGCGGCGCCGTCCTGCTGCTCGGCTGGGCGATCCGGGACCGCGCGGTCGCCCGCCGACTGCTCTCCGAACAACAGCAGATCAGCGAGATCGAACGCGAGCGGCGCACCCTGCTGGAGGAACGCGCCCGGATCGCCAGGGAGTTGCACGACGTGGTGGCCCACCACATGTCGGTGATCGCCGTCCAGGCCGCCAGCGCGCCGTACCGGATCGAGGGCGTACCCGCCGACGCCGCCGAGGAGTTCACCACGATCGCCGACGCCGCCCGGGAGTCGCTGGCCGAGATGCGGCGGCTGCTCGGCGTGCTGCGCAGCGAGGAGTCCGCCGCGGAGAAGGCCCCGCAGCCCGGGGTGGACCGACTCGCCCAGCTGGTCGAGACGGTGGGGCGGGCCGGGGTGCCCGCCGAGCTGACCGTGGACGAGGGGCTGGCCGAGCGGGTGCCGCAGGCCGTCGGCCTGTCCGTCTACCGGATCGTGCAGGAGGCGCTGGCCAACGTGGTCCGGCACGCCCCCGGTGCGCGGACCTGGGTGTCGCTCTCGGAGGACGGCCCGGAACTGCGGCTGACCGTGGTCAACGCGCCCCCGCCGCAGCGCACCGAATCGCTGGAGGCCTCGGTCGAGGGCACCGGGCAGGGTCTGGTCGGAATGCGCGAACGCGTCCGGCTGGTCGATGGCAGGCTGGACACCGGCCCGCTGCCGGACGGCGGCTTCAAGGTGGCCGCCGTCCTGCCGCTCGACCTTCCTCTGGAGACACCCGCATGACCATCCGCGTGATCATCGTCGACGACCAGGCCATGGTGCGGGCCGGCTTCGCCGCCCTGCTCAACGCCCAGAGCGACATCGACGTGGTGGGGGACGCGGCGGACGGCGCCCAGGCCCTGGAGGTCACCGGACGCACCCACCCCGACGTGGTGCTGATGGACGTCCGGATGCCCGTCATGGACGGCCTGGAGGCGGCCCGGCGGCTGCTCGACCCGAGCGTCCCGGGCGCTCACCGGCCCAAGGTGCTGATGCTGACCACCTTCGACGTGGACGACTACGTGTACGAGGCGCTGCGCGCCGGGGCCAGCGGCTTCCTGCTCAAGGACGCCCCGCCCGCCGACCTGATCGCCGCGGTCCGGGTGGTCGCGGCCGGAGAGGCACTGCTCGCCCCCTCGGTGACCCGCCGGCTGATCGAGGACTTCGCCCGCAACCGCCCCGCCAAGCGCCGCGATCCCAAGCTGCGGCTCAACGGCCTGACCCCGCGCGAGACCGAGGTGCTGGAGCTGATCGCCCGCGGCCTGTCCAACCAGGAGATCGCCGGGCAGCTGGTGCTCGCCGAACAGACCGTCAAGACCCACATCGGCCGCATCCTCGCCAAGCTCGACCTGCGCGACCGCGCCCAGGCGGTGGTGCTGGCCTACGAGTCCGGCCTGGTGACACCCGGCCAGTAGCTGTTACTCGCCCACTCGCCTCCGGGCGCTCCCGACCCGGCGCTCCCTTCGGCTCGGGGCGGGTGCCCTCTCTGATACCGGGGTAGCACCCCCGACTTGGCCCCGCGGTGTGACGTCCGCGGGGCCGCCGCATTCCTACCTTCCTCCCCGTCGGACACATCCAACGGGCAAGGGAGAGCAGGAGCATGCGCAAGTTTCGGGCCAGGCGGGCGATCGCCGCCACCGCGGTGGCGCTGGTGGCGGTGCTCGGCGCGGGCGGCTGGGCCGCCGACACCCAGACCGCCGTCACCGGCCCGCCACCCGGCGGCGCCGCCTGGACCGCCGACACCGCGTCCGGCCTCCGGCCGCCCGACCCGGCCACCGCCACGCCCGCCCAGGTCGCCGCCTTCTTCGCCGAGTTGACGCCGGAGCAGCAGGACGCCCTGGCCGCCCGGCACCCGCTGGTGGTCGGCAACCTGGACGGCGCCCCGGTCCGACTCCGCTACCGGGCCAACACCCTGGCTCTCACCGCCGAGCGCGACCGGGAGCTCGCCCGGGCCGCCGACCCGGCGCTCACCCCGCAGGACCACCGGGCCGCCCGCACCCGCGCCGAGCGCTACCGCACCCTGCTGGACGGCGGCCGGCAGATCCTCGCCTTCGACCCGCGCGGCCGCGGCCAGGTCGCCGAGGTGTACGGCGACCTCGCCACCGCCCGCCGCACCGCCGTGATCGTCCCGGGCTCGGACGTCGACCTGCTGAGCTTCGACCGCGCCGGGGACCCGTACGGCACCCCCGCCGGAATGGCCCGCACCCTGCACGGGGCCACCGACGGGCAGACCGCCGTGGTCGCCTGGGCCGGCTACACCACCCCGGTCGGCCTCGGCCCGGACGCCGCCACCGAGGACCTCGCCCGGGCCGGCGCCACCCGGCTGACCCGGCTGCTGGACGGACTCGCCGTCAGCACCAGCCCGCAGGCCCCGCCCACGGTGTTCTGCCACAGCTACGGCTCGGTGGTCTGCGGCCTGGCCCGCCCGAACCCGGCCCGGGCCTCCGGCCTGGTGGTGCTCGGTTCGCCCGGCATGGGCGTCGACTCGGCCGCCGACCTCGACCCGCGCGTCCCGCTCTGGGCCACCACCCGCAACGGCTCGGACTGGATCGGCGACGTGCCCAACGTCCGGCTGTTCGGCCTCGGCCACGGCGCCGACCCGACCGACCCCGACTTCGGCGCCCGCCCGCTGCCCGCCACCGGATCCCACGGCCACTCCGGCTACTTCGCCCCCGGCACCGCCTCGCTCGCCACCTACGCCGCCATCGCCCAGGGACGGGTCTGACCCCTCCGAGACCCGCACTGGAAGGAGCACCGCCATGGCCCACCCGCTCACCACCCTGCGCCGCGCCGCCGAGAACGTCGACGCCCGGACGCCCGAGACCCGCGACCGCGCCCTGGACGGGCTGCGCGCCCTCGCCCTGCTCGCCGTGCCGATCGGGCACTGGATGCTCGGCGGCCTCACCCTCTCCCCCGACGGCGCCCTGCACAACGCCAGCCCGCTCTCCTCGCTCGGCTCCTTCGCCCCGGTCAGCTGGGTGCTGCAGATGCTCGGGGTGTTCTTCCTGGTCGGCGGCCACTCCTCGGTCCGCTCGCTGGAACGCGCCCGGGAGAAGGGCCTGACGTACGGGAGTTGGCTGCGGAGCCGGACGGTCCGGCTGCTGCGCCCGGTGCTCGGGGTGACGGCCGTCTGGGCTGTGCTGATCCCGCTGCTACCCCGGCTCGGCGTCCCGGCGGACACCCTGCGCACCGGCGCCACGCTGGTGGTGCAGCCGCTCTGGTACATCGGGGTCTACCTGGGACTGACCGCGCTCACCCCGCTCTGCGCGGCCTTCGCGCGGCGGCTGGGCGGCTGGTCGGCGGGCCTGTTGGCGGCCGCGGTCGCGGTGGTCGACCTGCTGCGGTACGGGCCGTGGGCCGAGGCGGTGCCGTTCTGGGTCGGGCTGCTGAACATCCTGCCGGGCTGGCTGTTCGGCTACCAGTTGGGCGTGCTGTGGGCGCGGGGCCGGCTCGGCAGGCCGGCCGCCCGGGTGCTGCTGCTCGGCGGCGGCGCGCTGTTCGCCGTGCTGCTGCTGGTGTTCCACTACCCGGCGAGCATGGTCGGCGTGCCCGGTGTCGAGCGCACCAACTCGCACCCGCCGTCCCTGCTGGTGCTCGCTCTGGCGGCGGTGCAGTGCGGCGCCGCGGTGCTGCTGCGGGACCGGCTGGGCCGGCTGCTGACCCGCCGTCCGCTGTTCTGGCTGCCGGTGGTGGTGGTCAACCTGTCGGCGATGACGATCTTCTGCTGGCACCAGAGCGCGATGCTCGCGGTGGCGGTGCCCGGCGCGGCCGGCCTGGGCGCCGTCCCGGGGCTGACCACCACGCCGGACTCGCTCGGCTGGGTGGTCGCCCGGCTGGCGCTGCTCCCGCTGTTCGGAACCGTGCTGGTGGCGATCGGGTGGTTCACCCGGCGCTTCGACGGGCCCTGGACGGCGTTCTCCCGGGTCGGCAAGGCGGCGGCCGGGGCCGCGGCGGCGCTCTTCGCCGCGTACGCGCTGGGCGTGGTGTGAATCCGCCGCACCGGCGGTGACCTGCGCCGGAGGGCAGGGCATGGAAGGGGCGTGGACCCATGTGTCCACGCCCCTTCGGCCGTTCCGGCGCACCTGCGGAACGGGACCGCCCCAAGGGGTGCATGCGCATGCGAACCAACACGCACTGTGATGTTCTGTGACGGTCGGCGACCACCGCTGGACCGTGCCCGCCCACGGCCCGCCCGTCCGCATTCGCCGCACCCCCGAACGCCCCGTCCCCGAACGCCCCTTTTCCTGAGGAGAGCCATGTCCCCGTCCCCACCCCGCACGCAGCCCCGGCCCCGGGCCGGGGCTCGGCTGCCGGCCACCGCCGTGGTCCTCGCGGTCACCGCCGGCACCCTGCTGAGCGCCGTCGCGCCGGCCGCCGCCCACGGCGGGGACGACCTCGCCCCGCACGTCGACTCCCACCGGGCGGCCGAGGAGCTGCGACAGGACGAGGTCGCCGCCCTCGGCCACGAGCACGCCGAGGAGCACGCCCGGATGCGCGCGGCGGTGCGCGGCATCGGCGACTACCCGCAGACCACCCGCACCAACCGGTACAACGCCCTGACGGCCTCCCAGGCCGACCACAACAAGGCCTTCGCTCCGAACACCTGGGGGGCGTTCAAGGAGTACTTCCCCTCCCCGGACTTCGGCGACCACGTCGCCCTGCTGCCGACCGGCAAGGTGCTGTTGTTCTCCTTCGAGCGGATCGAGACCAATCCGGAGAAGGAGCCCGCCCCCACCCAGACCACCGGCAAGGAGAACGCCGGCCGGGCCTTCCTCTGGGATCCGGCCAAGGGCACCGGCAAGGAGGCCTTCAAGCAGGTCAACCCGCCCACCTCCGACATGCCGGACGGCCTGAACGAGCCCCGCCCGGTGCCGTTCTTCTGCTCCGGCCACTCCTTCCTGCCCAACGGCATGCTCGGCGTCTTCGGCGGCAACCTGGGCGGCAACGGCGGCACCGGCGCCAAGCTCTCGCTGATCTTCGACCCGTGGACCGAGACCTGGACCCGCAACCCCGACATGTCGGTCGGCCGCTGGTACCCCTCGGTGGTGACCGGCGCCGACGGCCGGCAGCTGATCATGTCCGGCCAGTCCGAACTCGGGCACGGCACCCCGACCCCGGTGGTCGAACGCTTCCCCGCCAAGGCCTTCCCGGTGTCGCTGAAGAAGACCGACATCCCCGTCAACACCCCGGTGGAGCGGTTCAAGGCCGACGCGCCGTTCAGGCTCGACTACCCGCACCTGTTCTCGCTCAACGACGGCAACGTCTACGGCTTCGGCCGCGCGGCCGCCCAGCAGTGGAAGTTCGACCCGGTCGCGGAGTCCCGCACCGACCTCACCGCCCGCCCCGACGGCCGCGACCGCAACTACGGCTCCGCCGTGATGCTGCCCGCAGGCGCCAACGGCCCGGACTCCGCGCTGATCCTCGGCGGCGACCGGGACAACCCGAGCACCCTGCGCTTCTCCAACGGCAGTTGGACCGCCGAGAAGTCGCGCGCCTTCGGCCGCACCCAGGACGACACCATCCTGCTGCCCACCGGCCGGCTGATGACGGTCAACGGCGCCTACGACATCCGCGACTACGGCAACGGCCCGTACAACCCCAACGCCGACCTCAAGTACCGCCAGATCGAGCTGCGCGACGACCAGGGCGACTGGCAGCTCGGCCCGGTGCAGCGACTGCCGCGCGGCTACCACTCCAACGCCGTGGTGCTGCCGGACGGCCGTGTCATGGTGACCGGCGACGAGCTCCAGCAGCTGGCCAACAACACGGACGTCAACGGCACCGTGAGCGGCGTCCCGGGCACCGCCGGCCCGATCAACATGAACGGCACCATCGAGATCTACGAGCCGGCCTACCTGCACCAGGGCGACCGGCCCGCGCTGGCCAACGCGCCCACAGCGCCGGTCGGTTACGACAAGAAGTTCACCGTCACCAGCACCACCCCGGGCCTGGCCGCCAAGGCCGTCCTGCTGGCGCCGACCACCTCCACCCACGCGGTCAACACCAGCCAGCGCCACATCGACCTGCGTCTCACCAGCCGGGCCGGCAACCGGCTGGAGTTCCAGGCCCCGCCGGACGCCAAGGCCGCCCCGCCCGGCTGGTACATGCTCTTCCTGCTCAGCGACACGGGCGTGCCCAGCGTCGCGCAGTGGGTCCAGCTCAGCCCCTCCGCCTGAACCCCGCCCCGAAAGGAACCTCCGAGAACCATGACGACGGAACTGAGCCTGCGCGACAGCGAAGAGATCCAGGGTGACATCCTGGCCGGTTTCAAGAAGGACAACGTCAGTGTCCTGTTCCTCAAGTTCGAGGACGCCACCCGGGCCCGCGACTGGCTGCGCCGGCTCACCCCGCAGATCTCCACCACGCGCGAAGTAGCGGCGTTCAACGAGAAGTTCAGCGAGGCCAGGCAGGCTTCCGGCGGCGACGACCCCAAGTCGCTGACCGCAACCTGGCTGGGCGTCAGCTTCACCTACGAGGGCCTGCGGATGCTGGCCACCACCGACCCGTTCCCGACCGCCCCGCCGGTCGGCAGCGGCCTGGAGGCCTTCAAGGAGGGCTCGGCCCAGCGGGCCGGCGCGCTCGGCGACTCCGGCGACAACTCCCCGGAGAACTGGCTCTTCGGCAACGGGAAGAACCAGCCGGTGCACGCGCTGCTGAAGATCTCCTCGGACACCGAGAACGGCCTGAAGGCGGCCGTCGAGGCCCAGCGGATCGCCGCCGCCGAGTGCCGGGTCCTGATCGTCTACCAGCAGAACGCCCAGACCCTGCTGGGCAGCCGCCGCGGCAAGGAGCACTTCGGCTTCAAGGACGGCATCAGCGAGCCCGGTATCAAGGGCTTCGACAAGCCCGACCCGGCCAAGCCGGAGGAGCAGGACGGCCACCCCGGCACCCGGATGATCCCGGCCGGCGAGTTCGTCTGCGGCCTGGAGAACGACCCGTTCAGCTTCCCCAAGGACCAGTACCCGGAGTGGTCGCGCAACGGCTCCTTCCAGGTGGTCCGCCGACTCGCCCAGGACGTCCCCGGCTGGTGGTCGCAGGTCTCGGTCAAGCTGCGGGAGCTCAGGCAGGCCAAGGCCGTCCCGGACACCGCCACCGCCGAGTGGCTGGCCGCCCGGATGGTCGGCCGCTGGCGCTCCGGCGCCCCGGTCTGCAAGCACCAGTTCCAGGACTCCCCCAACGACCCGGCGTCGGCCAACGACAACGACTTCGACTTCCGGGACGACCTGGAGGGCCTGGTCACCCCGCTCTGGTCACACCTGCGCAAGACCAGCCCGCGGGCCGGCCTGCAGGAGGCCCCGGACAAGCCCGCGCTGGACGCCGGGGTCCTGGACGGCCGGCGGATCATGCGCCGCGGCACCCCGTACGGCGCCCCGTTCGACCCGGCCTCCGAGGGTCCGGGCGGCCCCGACGACCCGCGCGGCCTGCTGTTCATCTGCTACCAGGCGGACATCCAGCGGCAGTTCGAGTTCATCCAGGCCGACTGGATGGACCAGCCGAACTTCCCGCCGAACCGGGACAGCGGCGGCACCGTCCCACCCGGGCACGCCGACCCCCGGCCGGTGCCCGGCAAGGACCCGGTGACCCAGGAGGCCCCGGACGTCGACTTCGAGAGCCGGGGCCCGGACGGCCTGATCCACCACACCCCGGTGAGCTTCCAGCAGTTCGTCCAGACCACCGGCTCGGTCTACGCCTTCATGCCCTCGCTGAGCATCCTGCGCGGGCTCAGCGAGGGCCGGCTCACCCCGGTCGGCGGGCAGACCACCACCCAGACCGGGGGCCAGACCACGACCTGGACCGGCGGGCAGACCGGCGGCCAGCCCAAGCCCCAGCCGGTGAAGGCCTACCCGTGCGACGAGTTCATCGCCGTCCCGGACCAGTACCGCCGGGCCGGCCAGAGCCAGTACTGGGCCTTCCACGGCGACCGCTGCCGGCTGGTCTCGATCGCCGACGGCTCCGCCCACACCGACCGCAAGATCGAGGACGACACCTGGCTGACCACCTGGACCTGTCTGCAGGGCGTCGGCCGGGTGGACTGCGTGCTGCCCGTCCCGGACCAGCAGGACCCGGCCGGCAAGAGCTGGTACTGGGTGTTCCACAGCACCGGCGGCCGCCAGCAGTACCGGCTGGTCTCGATCATCTGCGGCGGCGGCCGCTACACCACCGCACTGGAGCGCTCGGACCGCGACCTCACCTACTGGGGCTCGCTCAGCGGCGTCGGCCAGGTGGACTGCTGGCTGCCGGTGCCGGACCAGCAGCGGGTCGGCGGCAAGAGCTGGTACTGGTGCTTCCACACCACCGGCGGCCGCCAGCAGTACCGGCTGATCTCGATCGCCGACGGCTCCGCCCACACCGACGTGCGCGAGCGCACCGACCGCGAGCTCTCCCAGTGGACCTCGCTGAACGGCCTGAGCCGGGTGGACTGCTTCCTGCCCGTCCCGGACCGCCAGCGGGTCAACGGGAGCAGCGAGTACTGGGTGTTCTGCGGCCAGAGCTACCGCCGGATCTCGATCGCCGACGGCAGCGGCCACCCGGACCGCCTGGTCGACGGCGACCGCACCTGCGACAACTGGGCCTCGCTGTCCTGATCAGGGCATCCTGCCCGGGGCCGACCTCGGCGGCGTAGCCCCACGCCCCCGGTGCGCCACAGCGCGCGCCGGGGGCGTGCTGTCGGCACCCTGCTCTACCCTGCGGCCATGGTGACGTTCGACGAGTTCCGCGCGATGGCCCTGGCCCTGCCGGAGTCCGCCCAGGAGCCGACCTGGGACATCGAGACCCTGCGGGTCCGGCACAAGATCTTCGCGATGGGCGCGCCGGAGGGCGGGAGCGTCACCGTCAAGGCCTCCCCCGAGGACCAGGCCGAGCTGCTCGCCGCCGAGCCCGCGGTGTTCTCCTTCGCCCCGTACGTCGGCCGGCACGGCTGGGTGCGGGTCCGTCTGGACCTGGTCGACCCGGAGGAGCTGCACGACCTGGTCACCGAGGCCTGGCGGCGGACGGCGCCCAAGCGGCTGGTGCGCGAATTCGACGCCCGGCACTCCGGTTAGCCGCGTCGGAACGGCCACATACGGACGCCGGGAGGACACCCCCGGTTCATGTGATCCATCCCACAGTTTGGGCGTGTCCGTCACCGTCCTGTGACCTCTACGCTTGCGCAGGGAAGTCAGCAAGTCCAATCGCACCCTCCGGGCACCGCCCGAGAAACGGTGACGGGCCCCAAGGGAGTTGGTGCGGTGCGCAACCGTCGACGCTGGAAGCGCGTACTGATCGGGGCGTTCGCGGGTTTCGCCGTGCTCGCCGACGCCGGCGCCTCCGCGGCCGCGGCCGCGGTCTCCTCCGAGCAGCTGGCGATCTCCACGCCCCCGGCCGGCAGCGCCGCCTGGATCCTGGACCACTCCTTCGGCCGCTCCCTGCCCGACCCGGCCACCACCAGCCCGGCCGACGCCGCCGCCTTCTTCGCCTCGCTCGCCCCCACCGAGCTGGACCGGCTGATCAAGGACTACCCGCTGGTCGTCGGCAACTACGACGGCGCCCCGCTGGACCTGCGCTACCGCGCCAACCGGATCGCGCTGGCGAACGAGCGCGACGCCGCCCGGGTCCGCGCCGAGGACAAGAAGCTGGACTCCGACACCCGCGCGCTGGCCGTCTCCCGCGCCCACGACGTCGAGCACCTGCTCAGCCCCGGCCGGCAGATCCTGGCCTTCGACCCGCGCGGCCGCGGCCTGGTCACCGAGGTGTGGGGCGACCTCGCCGACGCCGAGCGGATCTCCGTGATCGTCCCCGGCTCGGACGCCGACCTCGGCCACTTCGACCAGTCCGCCGAACCGCTGCGCTCCCCGGCCGGCATGGCCCGCGCCCTGTACGGCGAGGAACAGCGCCAGGCCCCGGGCACCCGTACCGCCGTGATCGCCTGGACCGGTTACGTCACCCCCTCCGGCCTCGGCCCGGACGCCGCCACCTCCCGGCTCGCCGACGTCGCCGCGCCCCGGCTGGAGCGGCTGCTGGCCGGCCTCAAGGAGACCACCCGCCCGGACACGCCCCCGGCGCTGCTCTGCCACTCGTACGGCTCGGTGGTCTGCGGCACCGCCGGCCCGAAGATCCCGCGCGCGGCCGCCTCGCCGTCCGACACCTCGGGCATCACCGACATGATGGTGTTCGGCAGCCCCGGCATGGGCGTGCAGGGCGCCGCCGAGCTGGGCACCGGCGTGCACGTGTGGGCCACCCGCAACCCCAGCGACTGGATCGGCAACGTCCCGTTCCTGGAGGTCGGCAAGCTCGGCCACGGCGCCGACCCGACCGGCGGCGGCTTCGGCGCGGAGCAGATCTCCTCGGCCCGGGCGGCCGGCCACAACGGCTACTTCAGCGACGGCACCGACAGCCTGCACAACTTCGCGGCGATCTCGCTCGGCAACTACTCGGACGTCGTCCGGACCACGCCCAACTCCTGAGCCGGCCAGGGGCCGGGGGCCACGTCCTAGTCCTGGTACAGCCGTAAGGCCTCCGCCGCCGACCTGGCCAACTCGCGCCGGGCGGTCGGCGGGGCCAGCACCTCGACGTCCGCGCCGAAGGCCAGCAGCGCACGGACGGCCGCCGGGGACGAGAAGGCCATCACCAGCTCGACCCACTCCTCCGCCGGCCCGGCGCCCGCCTCCGGGGGCAGCTCGGCGATCCGGCTGCCGTGGATGCGCAGGAACATGTCCAACCGCCCGCGCCGGACCCGCACCCGCACCGGCAGCTCCTTGGGCGCCCGCTCCACCTGCTCGCGCAGTACCGCCCACACCTCGCCGAGCCCCACCCCCTCGCGCCGCCGCACCGCCTCCTCGGTGGTCTCGGCGGCCAGCACCCGGTCGGCCCGGAACAGCCGCGGCTCGGCGTGCAGATCGGCCACCAGGTACCAGACCGAGGCCTTGCTGACCAGCCCGTACGGGTCGACGGTGTAGTCCACCGGCGCGGGCGTGCCGCTGTGCCGGTAGCGCAGCCGCAGCCGCCGGTCGGCGAACACCGCGTACTGCAGCTCCCCCAGGTCCGGTCCGCCCCCGGCGCCGGGCTGGGCGCTCTGCATCCAGCGGGCCGGGTCGACCAGGATGCGCTCGCTGACCCGCTCGGCCGCCGGGCGGTGCGGGGCGGGCAGGGCCGCCATCACCTTGCGCAGCGCCGAGCCGAGCGCGCCGTCCAGCCCGAGGTCGCTGTGCGCGCCCTGGGCGGAGAGCACGAACAGCGCCCGCGCCTCGTCCGCCGTCAGTCCGGTGACATCGGTGCGGTAGCCGGGCAGGAGGTTGATGCCGCCGTGCCGGCCGCGCTCGGTGAACACCGGCACCCCGGCGGCGGAGAGCGACTCCACGTCCCGGTAGATGGTGCGGACGGACACCTCCAGCCGTTCGGCGAGCTCGGTGGCGGGCACTCGGCCGCGGGTCTGGAGCAGCAGGAGGATCGAGAGCAGGCGGTCGGCCTTCATGGCACAAGAATCCCAGTAATCCTGACGGCACTTGTCAGGTTTTACTGGGAGATTGCGTTCCGAGCCCGAGAGACTCGAAAGACCGCACCGCACAAGGGAGCTGACCACCCGTGAACGCCGTCCAGGACGCCCGCCCGCAGTACCTGCTCGCCCTCGGCCAGCTGGAGAAGCTGTTCGCCGTGATCACCCCGGCCGAGCTCGACCGGCCCACCCCCTGCGAGGAGTTCACGCTGCGCCAGCTGCTGAACCACGTGGTCGGCGGCATCCACCGCTTCGCGTACATGGGCGAGGGCGGCCACGCCGAGGACGTCCTGGCCGGGATCCAGGACCCGTCGGACGAGGGCTGGCCGGCCGTGCTCGCCCGGGCCGGCGCCCGCGCCACCGCCGCCTGGGCGGACGACGCCAAGCTGGGCCGCCCGACCTTCGCCCCGTGGGGCGAGGTGCCCGGCGGCATGGTGGTCGGCGGTTACGTGATGGAGGCGACGACCCACGCCTGGGACATCGCGAAGTCCCTGGACAACGGCTTCGTGCTGGACGACGGGCTGGCACACACCGCGCTGGCCTTCGCCCAGGTCGCCCTGCCCGCCGAGAGCCGGGTCGAGGGCGTCCCCTTCGCCAAGGTGCAGGCGGTCGCCGAGGACGCCGACGTCCACACCCGCCTGGCGGCCTGGATGGGCCGCACGGTCTGAGGCCGCACGGTCCGAGCCGGAGCCGGCGGTGGAGGGGGCAGGGGGGGGGGGGGACGCCCGGTACCGAGAACCCTGCGCCCT
>NZ_JBHTTU010000010.1:104059-140686 GCF_042794375.1 Kitasatospora sp. NPDC056531
CTCTCGGTGGTCGGGGGGGAGAAAGGGGGTGGAAGCCAAAGTGTCCGAACAGGAAGTAGGCGGACACGGCCCTTGGGGGTGCCCTCCCCCCCTCCCCCCCCCCCCGCTGCTCCCGCGCTACTCCCGCCCGACGAAGGTGAAGTTCATGTCGGGGTAGCGGCCGCCGGCCACCTGCGCCGACACCGGCTCCAGCAGCGCCAGCTCCTCCGCGGTGAGCCGCAGGGTCGCAGCCGCGGTGTTCTCGGCCAGGCGGCTGCGCTTGCGGGTGCCCGGGATGGGCACCACGGTCAGCCCGTGCACCTCGCCCCGCTGCTGCACCCAGGCCAGCGCGACCTGGGCCATCGTCACCCCGCGGGCCGCCGCGATCTCCCGCAGCGGGGCGAGCAGTTCGCCGTTGGCGACCGCGTTCTCGCCGGTGAACCGCGGCTGGGTGCGCCGGGCGTCGTCCGCCGCGAGCTGCTCGGCGGCCTGGAACGAGCCGGTCAGGAAGCCGCGCCCGAGCGGCGAGTACGACACGAGGGCGACGCCGAGCTCCGCCGCGGCCGGCACCACCGCCCGCTCGATGTCCCGGGCGAACACCGACCACTCCGACTGCAGCGCGGCGATCGGGTGGATCGCGTGCGCCTCGCGCAGCTCGGCCCCGGTCACCTCGGACAGGCCCAGGTGACGCACCTTGCCGGCCGCGACCAGCTCGGCCATCGTGCCGACCGAGTCGGCCAGCGGCACGGCCGGGTCGCGGCGGTGCATGTAGTAGAGGTCGATCTCGTCCACACCGAGGCGGCGCAGTGAAGCGTCCACGGCGGTCCGGATGTACGCCGGGTCGTTGCGGATACCGCGGTGGGCCGGGTCGTCCTCCTTGCGCTCGATGGCGAACTTGGTGGCGAGCACCACCTTGTCCCGGTTGGCCCGGACGAAGGGGGCGATGAACTCCTCGTTGCGGCCGTAGCCGTAGGCGTCGGCGGTGTCGAACAGGGTGACACCGGCCTCCAGCGCGGCGTCCAGGGTGGCGAGCGCCTCGTCGGAGTCGGTCGGGCCGTAGAAGTCGCTCATGCCCATGCAACCGAGGCCCTGGACGCCCACCAGCGGGCCGGCGGTGCCGAGTTCGACGACGGGGAGGACGGGGTGAGTCATGCGCTCTGTTCTTCCTCTACTCGGTAGTACTGGCATTGGACGGGAGCACCGGTGGTGTCGGTGACCTTCCCGGCGTAGAGATCGATCTTGTAGTCGAGGACGGACAGGGTGGCCCGGAGGTCGGCGATCTTCTGCCGGACCTCCTCGCGCTGCGCTTCCAGCAGCTGCCGCCGCTCCCCGTAGGTCTGTTCGCCGCGGCGGGCCATGTCGACGTACTTGAGCATGTCCGCCACCGACATCCCGGTCAGCCGCAGCCGGCCCAGGAAGGCCAGCCGGTGCAGGTCGCCGTCGCAGTAGCGGCGCTGGCCGCCGACCGCGCGGTCGACCGGGTCGAGCAGGCCGATCCGCTCGTACCAGCGCAGGGTGTGGGCGGTCAGTCCGCTGGCCGCGGCGACCTCGCTGATGGTGTGCCGCGGGGTCCGGTCCGGATCGCCGACCGGGCGGTTGAACACCTCGGAGCAGCTGCGCAGCCGGCCCTCGACGAGCGCGGGTGTGGCCATTGATCGTTCCCCCTGTCCTGTGCGACGGCGATGACGCTACCGAGTTGGAGTGCACTCCAAGCAACCCTGCCAGCCGGGTGCCCCCGCCACCCTCCCCCAGCCTCCGGCCGGGCGGTACCCCCACGGCCCGGACTAGAGTCAACCGCATGGAGAGCTTGCGGATGATCGAGAACTGGCCCGTGCCCCACGCCGCCGCGGCGGTGGTCCGGGGCTCGGACGGCGCGGTGCTGGGCGCGCACGGTCCGCAGCAGCACCTCTTCCCGCTGGCCTCGGTGACCAAGCTGCTCACCGCGTACGCGGCGCTGGTCGCGATCGAGGAGGGCGTGTTCGAGCTGGACGACCCGGCCGGCCCGCCCGGTTCGACCGTGCGCCACCTGCTCGCCCACACCTCCGGCCTCGGCTTCGACGAGGACCGGGTCTTCGCCGAGCCCGGCAACCGCCGGCTCTACTCCAACGCCGGTTTCGACGCGCTCTCCCGCGCCCTGTCCGAGGCCGCCGGGATCGAGTTCCACCGCTACGTCGCCGAGGCGGTGTTCGAACCGCTGGGCATGCACGACACCCTGCTCAACACCGCGCACAAGTCCCCGGCCGGCGCCGGCGGCCTGTCCACGGTGGCCGACCTGACCCGCTTCGCCGCCGAGCTGCAGTCGCCCAAGCTGCTGGACCCGTCCACCGTCCGGCAGGCCACCCGCGAGGTCGCCTTCCCCGGTACCAGCGGTGTGCTGCCCGGCTACGGCCACCGCCGCCCGAACGACTGGGGCCTCGGCTTCGAGATCCGCGACGGCAAGAGCCCGCACTGGACCGGCACCGCCAACTCCCCTGAGACCTTCGGCCACTTCGGCCAGTCCGGCACCTTCCTGTGGGTCGACCCGCAGGCCGGCGTGGCCTGCATCGCGCTCACCGACCAGGACTTCGGGCCCTGGGCCGTCGAGGTCTGGCCGCAGCTGTCGGACGCGGTGCTGGCGGAACTGGCCGACTGAAAGGCGCGCTAACGGACCGTTAAGGGCGAACCCTTTGCCCGACGGATACGAACCTTTGGGCCTACAGTCCGGACCAAGGGTTCTTGATCAAGTTCAGAAACTGGGGGGGTCCAGTGCACCGTCACCGTGTCATGATTTCCGCCGCCGTCGTCGCGGCAGCCGTCGGCTTCGTGCCCACCGCCGCGCAGGCGGCCACTCCGTCCGCACCGCCGAGCCCGTACTTCGAGGTGTTCACGGGCGCGACCAACTCCAACGCCCACGGTGTCGGCATGGCAGTCGGCGTCAGCTCCGACAAGACCGAGGGCTGGGTCACGTACGACGTCGACTGGGGCGACGGCACCACCGGCCAGGGCTCCAACGGCATCAAGCAGAACGTGTACCTCGACCACAGGTACGCCAAGGTCGGCTCGTACAAGATCACGATCAAGGCGACCGACGTGTACAACAGGCAGACCGCCGCCACCACCAGGGACGTCACGCTGGACGGCTCCGACTTCACCCCGCAGGCGCCCAGCCGCCTGCTGGACACCCGCGACGGCACCGGCGCCCCGGCCGCCGCCCCCGTCGCCGCGTACGGCACGACCCGGGTGAAGGTCGCCGGCAACGCCGGCATCCCGGCCGGGGTGACCGCCGTGGCCATGAACATCACCGTCACCAACGCCGCGGCGCCCGGGCACGTCATCGCGTACCCCTCCGGCAAGGCGCGGCCGGACACCTCGAACGTCAACTTCGCGGCGGGACAGGACGTGCCGAACCTGGCGGTCGTGCCGGTCGGCGAGGACGGCTACGTCGAGCTGGCCAACCGCAGCTCGGGCCAGGTGGACCTGATCGCCGACGTGTCGGGCTACTTCACCCACTCCGCCGCCAACGGCTACACCGCCACCAAGCAGCCGTCCCGGCTCGTCGACACCCGGACCGGACTGGGCGCGGCCAAGGGCCAGGTCGCCGGCCAGGGCGGCTTCGACGTCCAGATCGCCGGCCAGGGCGGGCTCCCGGCCCAGGGCGTCGCGGCCGTGGCCCTCAACGTCACGGTGACCGACCCGACGACCGCCGGCCACCTGACCCTGTCCCCGAGCGGCCGGCAGGCGCCGACCACGTCCAACCTGAACTTCACCGCCGGGCAGACGGTCGCCAACGCGGTGATCGTGCCGGTCGGACCGGACGGCAGGATCACCGTCCACAACGGCGCCTGGGGCTCGACCGACGTGATCGTGGACATCACCGGTTACTACAGCGCCGACGGCAAGGCCGCCTACCTGCCGGTGGAGCCCACGCGCATGCACGACACGCGGACCTACAACTTCCCGCTCGCCGGCCAGGCCTACTACAACCAGGGCGTGTGGACCTCCGGCCGGGCGCTGGAGGCCCTCGTCCTGAACACCACGGTGACCAACCCGCAGGGCGACGGGCACCTCTCGGTGTCCCCGGACCCGAACTCCTCGGACGACTACATGTCCGGCAAGGCCGTCCGGCCACTGCCGCCGGACTCCTCCGTGCTGAACTTCACCAAGGGCGCCACCGTGTCGAACCTGGTCCAGGCGAGCACCGGCACCACCGGCATCGTCGACTTCTGGAACCGGAGTTGGCAGCCGACCGACCTGATCATCGACCTGCTCGGCGAGTACGACAAGGCCTGACGCCCGGCCGGCGGCCGCCCGCTCCCCCGAGGGGGCGGGCGGTCAGCCGTACGAGACCGGCGAGTGCATCTCCCAGAGCAGGAGTTCGGCGCCGGTCTCGCCCGCCGTCGGGTCGGCGAAGGCCTCGCCGGTGATCCGCACGCTGTCGCCCGGGGCCATCGACCGGCCGCCGCCCTTGGGCCCCGGGATGGTCCGGTAGCCCAGCGAGCCGGCCGTCAGGTGCGCGTACCGCCAGGGCGCCTCGGGCAGCCGCGGCAGCGGCTGCCACGGCCCGGCGACGGCCAGCCAGAGCGCGGCGTCGCTCCGGCGCAGCCGCAGGGCCTGCGTCCCGGCGTCGCGCTCCAGCCCGGAGGCGAGCAGCGTCAACCCGCCGTCCGCCGGTTCCACCTTGCGCAGCCCGTACGCCGGGGCGGCGTCGAACTCGTCCGGCTGCAGCCACATCTGGACGAAACGCGCCGGCCCGGTGGCGCCGCCGACGTTGCGCTCGGTGTGGGTGACGCCGGAGCCCGCGCTCAGGTGCTGGACCATCCCCGGGCGCACCACCCCGCTGTGGCCGTGCGAGTCCCGGTGGGCGAGCGCGCCCTCCAGCACCCAGGTGAGGATCTCGGTGTCCCGGTGTCGGTGCTCCTCGAACCCGGCGCCGGGGGCGAGGAGTTCCTCGTTGCACGCGAGCAGCGCGCCGAAGTGGGTGTTCTTCGGGTCGTAGTGGCCGGAGAAGGAGAACGCGTGTCGGGTCTCGACGCCCTCGGCGGGGGTGGAGCGGTAGCGCTCGGCGGTGCGGCGCAGGTCGGCGCGGGGGCGTTCAGCAGCGTCGGTCACGCGCTCCACCGTAGCCTGCCCGTCGGCTCGTTCCGGGTGCTCCGGACCCGGTGCCGACGTTCTCCCCCAGCCTGGCGGCTGGGAGGTGCCCCCACGCTCCGGCGCTCCTCGCTTTCGGCACCGGCGCGCCCTCCGACTCGCGGTTGTGACTCTTGCCACCGCACCTGAGCGCCGGGGGTTGTGCACGAGCAGTCACTCACGTGAGGCAGTCTTGTCCTTGTGCCAGCCGCTTCTTCGAACTCCCAGAGCGAACCCAGTCCCGCAGCACCCGAACCGACCGGCAAGAGCCCGGCCGCCCGGGCCGGCCGCGACCGCCCCGGCCGGGCGGCGCCCCGCCTGACGGCCCAGGAGCGCAGAAACGCCGCCGAGCGGGCCGAGCGCCGGGCGGCGACGCTCAAGCGACTGGAGAAGTCCTCGGGCAAGCTGGCCAGCGCCGCGATCGCGCGGATGGACGACCAGCTCGGCTGGTACCGGCGGATGCCGCCGGAGCACCGCTCCTGGATCGGCCTGGTCGCCCAGGCCGGTATCGCCGCCTTCACCGAGTGGTACCGCCACCCCGACGCCGCCCAGGCGATCTCTACCGACGTCTTCGGCACCGCCCCCCGCGAGCTGACCCGGGCTATCACCCTGCGCCAGACCGTCGAGCTGATCCGCACCACGATCGAGGTGATGGAGGAGGCCATCGAGGAGGTGGCCGCCCCCGGCGACGAGGCGGACATGCGCGAGTCCGTGCTGGTCTACGCCCGCGAGATCGCCTTCGCCACCGCCCAGGTGTACGCCCAGGCCGCCGAGGCGCGCGGCGCCTGGGACGCCCGGCTGGAGGCGCTGGTGGTCAACTCGCTGCTGTCCGGCGACGCCGACGAGGGCGTGCTCTCCCGCGCCGCGGCGCTCGGCTGGGGCCAGCCCAGCCAGGTCCGGGTGGTGATGGGCAGCGCTCCGGACGGTGACAGCGAGCTGGTGGTCGAGGCGATCCGCCGGGCCGCCCGGTACGCCAAGCTGAACGTGCTGACCGGGGTGCTGGGCAAGCGCCTGGTGGTCGTGGTCGGCGGCGACAAGGAGCCGGTGCACGCCGCCAGAGCGCTGATCGGCCAGTTCGCGCCGGGCCCGGTGGTGATCGGCCCGACCGTGCCGGACCTGCTCTCGGCGACCCGCTCGGCGCACGCCGCCGCGGCCGGCCTGCGCGCCTGCGCCGCCTGGCCGGACGCCCCCCGCCCGGTGCTGGCCGACGACCTGCTGCCCGAGCGGGCGCTGGCCGGGGACCAGGCCGCCCGGCACCAGTTGGTGGAGGAGATCTACACACCGCTGGACGAGGCCGGCTCCGCGCTGCTGGAGACACTGAGTGTCTACCTGGAGCAGGCGTCCTCCCTGGAGGGCGCGGCCCGGATGCTCTTCGTCCACCCCAACACGGTCCGCTACCGGCTACGACGTGTGACTGACGTCACGGGGTACGCCCCCTCCGACGTACGTTCGGCGTTCACTCTGCGGATCGCACTGGCCCTCGGCCGGCTGACCGCAGCCGGGGAGCCCAGCTGAGCCAGGGTGTAGGGACCATACAATCCCGGATGGTTTTCTTCGTTACCGTCGCCTACCCGCCCCTGGGCGCCTGGCGAGAGAGGGTTGAACCGTGCTCGTAATCGTCGCCCCTGGACAGGGTGCCCAGTCCCCCGGTTTCCTCAGCCCCTGGCTGGAGCTCGACGGCGTCGCCGACCGCCTGCGCGGCTGGTCGGAGGTCGCCGGGCTCGACCTGGTGCACGCCGGAACCGAGGCGTCCGCCGAGGAGATCAGGGACACCGCCGTCGCCCAGCCGCTGCTGGTCGCGGCCGGTCTGGTGACCGCCCGTGAGCTGTTCCCGAACGAGGACCTCGTCAAGCTGGTCGGCGCCGTCGCCGGCCACAGCGTCGGCGAGATCACCGCCGCGGCCGCCGCCGGGGTGCTGAGCGCCCAGGACGCGCTGACCTTCGTCAGCGAGCGCGGCCGGGCCATGGCCGAGGCCGCCGCCGTCACCGAGACCGGCATGATCGCCGTGCTCGGCGGCGAACCCGATGTCGTCGCGGCGAAGCTGGCCGAGCACGGCCTGACCGCGGCCAACAACAACGGCGGCGGCCAGATCGTCGCGGCCGGCACGCTGGTCCAGCTGGAGGCCCTGAGGGCGGACCCGCCGGTCGGCGCCAAGCTGGTCGCGTTGAAGGTGGCCGGTGCCTTCCACACCGAGCACATGGCCCCCGGCGTCGAGCGGCTGGCCAAGCTGGCCCCGACCCTGACCGTGGCCGACCCGCAGGTCCGCTACGTCTCCAACAAGGACGGCGAGGTCGTCGACTCCGGCGCCGAGGTCCTCAAGCGCCTGGTGTCGCAGGTCTCCACCCCGGTCCGCTGGGACCTCTGCGTGGAGACCCTCGGCCGGCTGGGCGCGACCGCCGTGATCGAGCTGTCCCCCGCGGGTACCCTCACCGGTCTGCTCAAGCGCAACCTCAAGGGTGTGGCCACGCTCGCCCTGAAGACCCCTGCCGATCTGGACAAGGCCCGCGAGCTCATCGCGGAGCACGGCGGTCAGGACCGGCAGGACCAGGAGGACCAGGCATGACGAAGCCGCAGATCCGTCCGGCCAGCGGCGCGCAGTACTCCCGCATCCACGGTGTCGGCGGCTACCGGCCGGTCCGCGTCATCCCCAACTCCGAGGTGCTGGAGTGGATCGACTCCTCGGACGAGTGGATCCGCACCCGCAGCGGGATCGCCGAGCGTCGCTGGGCCGGCCCGGAGGAGTCCGTCGCCGAGATGTCGGTGCAGGCCGCCGGCAAGGCCATCGCGCAGGCCGGGATCGCCCCCGAGCAGATCGGCGGCGTGATCGTCGCGACCGTCTCGCACCTCAAGCAGACCCCCGCGATCGCCACCGAGATCGCCGAGCGGCTCGGCTGCGGCACCGCCCCGGCCTTCGACATCTCGGCCGCCTGCGCCGGCTTCGGCTACAGCCTGGGCCTGGCCGACGGCATGATCCGCGGCGGCAACGCCGAGTACGTGCTGGTGATCGGCGTCGAGCGGCTCAGCGACCTGACCGACAAGTCCGACCGCTCGACCGCGTTCATCTTCGGCGACGGCGCCGGCGCCGCGATCGTCGGCCCCTCCGACACGCCGGGCATCGGCAAGCTGATCTGGGGCTCGGACGGCTCGCAGGCCGACGTCATCAGCCAGACCCAGGCCTGGGACACCGCCTTCGCCAAGCCCGACGCCGTCAACGGCCAGGGCGAGGAGCAGAAGTGGCCGGCCCTGCGGATGGACGGCCAGCCGGTCTTCCGCTGGGCGGTCTGGGAGATGGCCAAGGTGGCCCAGCAGGCGCTGGACGCCGCCGGGATCACCGCCGACCAGCTCGGCGCCTTCATCCCGCACCAGGCCAACATGCGGATCACCGACGCCATGATCAAGGCGCTCAAGCTGCCGGAGTCGGTGCCGGTCGCCCGCGACATCGCCGAGACCGGCAACACCTCCGCCGCCTCCATCCCGCTGGCGATGGAGCGCATGCTGGAGAGCGGCGAGGCCCACAGTGGGGACCTCGCGCTGATCATCGGGTTCGGGGCGGGTCTCGTGTACGCCGCGGCAGTCGTTACGCTCCCCTAGGCGCGTTTCGCCCCACCCATCCACAAGCCTGTGTTCGGCCGCCGGTCGGACACGTTCAACACCGAAGAGGAGCAGCCAGTATGGCTACCAAGGACGAGGTCCTGGAAGGTCTCGCCGAGATCGTCAACGAGATCGCCGGCATCCCGGGTGAGGACGTCCAGCTGGACAAGTCCTTCACCGACGACCTGGACGTCGACTCGCTCTCCATGGTCGAGGTCGTCGTGGCCGCCGAGGAGCGCTTCGACGTCAAGATCCCGGACGACGAGGTCAAGAACCTGAAGACCGTCGGCGACGCGGTCGACTACATCATCGCCAACGCCTGAGCGATCGACTCGTTCGAGTCATCAGCCTGTCCGGCGTGAGCAACGCCTCGGACGGCTGACCCGTCGGCCCGGCTCCCCGAGTCAGGCCGACCCGCCGGCCGGGACGCCCCACCGGGCGCCCGGCCGGGCCCTTCCCCGGCTCGCCGCCGACCCCCGCACAAAACGTGAAAGAAGAGAAACCAGTGACCGCTGAAAACCGTACCGTGGTCGTCACGGGTATCGGCGCCTTCACGCCGCTGGGCGGCGACGCCGCCACCACCTGGGAGAACCTGGTCGCCGGGCGCTCCGGAGTGGCGGCCCTGACCGAGGAGTGGGCCCAGGACCTGCCGGTCCGGATCGCCGCGCGCACCGCGGTCGAGCCGGGCGAGATCCTGCCCCGCCCGCTGGCCCGCAAGCTGGACCGTTCCGCGCAGTTCGCGCTGATCGCCGCCCGCGAGGCCTGGGCCGACGCCGGCTTCGAGACCCCGGCCACCGACGAGTCCTCCAAGCTCGCCCCCGAGCGCCTGGGCGCGGTCATCGCCTCCGGCATCGGCGGCGTGACCACCCTGCTCGACCAGTACGACGTGCTGCGCGAGAAGGGCGCCCGCAAGGTCTCCCCGCACACCGTCCCGATGCTGATGCCCAACTCCCCGGCGGCCAACGTCGGTCTGGAGGTCGGCGCCCGCGCCGGCGTGCACACCCCGGTCTCCGCCTGTGCCTCCGGCGCCGAGGCGATCGGCTACGCGATCGAGATGATCCGCAGCGGCCGCGCCGACGTCGTGGTGGCCGGCGGCACCGAGGCGGCGATCCACCCGCTGCCGATCGCCGCGTTCGCCAACATGATGGCGATGTCCAAGAACAACGACGACCCCGAGCGCGCCTCGCGTCCGTACGACAAGGGCCGCGACGGCTTCGTGCTCGGCGAGGGCGCCGGCGTGGTCGTGCTGGAGACGCTGGAGCACGCCGAGGCACGCGGTGCCCGGATCTACTGCGAGGCCGTGGGCCAGGGCCTGTCCTCGGACGCCCACCACATCGCCCAGCCCGAGCCGACCGGCGCCGGCGTGGCCCGCGCGCTGGCCGACCTGTTCGAGCGCAACGAGCTGGACAAGGCCGAGATCGTGCACGTCAACGCGCACGCCACCTCGACCCCGCAGGGTGACACCGCCGAGCTGAAGGCGCTGCGCAAGGAACTGGGCGAGGACCTCGACCACATCTACGTCTCGGCCACCAAGTCGATGACCGGTCACCTGCTGGGCGGCGCCGGCGGCATCGAGACCGTCGCCACCGTGCAGGCCCTGTACCACCGGGTCGCCCCGCCGACCATCAACGTCGAGGACCTGGACGACGAGGTGGACGCGAAGATCGTGCGCGAGGCCACCCCGCTGCCCGAGGGCCGGATCGCCGCGCTGAACAACTCGTTCGGCTTCGGCGGCCACAACGTGGTGCTGGCCTTCCGCACCCGCTGACCGCACACGTCAGAAGGGGCCGGCGCTCTCCGCGAGCGCCGGCCCCTTCGTCGTCCCTCCGGGCTCAGACCACCTGGTGCAGCCAGCGCACCGGCGCGCCCTCGCCCGCGTAGCGGAAGGGTTCCAACTCGTCGTCCCAGGGCTTGCCCAGCAACCGGGCGATCTCGGCCTCCAGGTCGGCCCCCTCGCTGCGGGCCCGCAGCAGCACCGCGCGCAGCCGGTCCTCGGGGATCAGGATGTCGCCGTGGATGCCCGTGACGGCGTGGAAGATGCCGAGCGAGGGCGTGCTGCTGTACCGCTCCCCCTCCGCCGCGGCGCAGGGCTCGCTGGTCACCTCGTACCGCATGAGCTGCCAACCGCGCAGCGCCGAGGCGAGCTTCGAAGCCGTACCGGGCTCCCCCTGCCAGGAGAGCTCGGCACGCCAATGCCCGGGTGCGGCCGGCTGGCGGATCCAGTCCAGGCTCACCCGCACACCGAGCACCCCCGCGACGGCCCACTCGACGTGCGGGCACAGCGCGCGGGGCGCGGAGTGGATGTAGAGAACTCCACGTGTCGTCACCGGGACCTCCAGGCTGTGGACGAGGGTCGCCTTCCCCAGCTGCCTCGTGCCTGCAGTTGATCCGCAGTTACCCACGTTAGCCGACATTAAGCTACTAAATTGAGCAAAACGGACAGGCTTTCGCTCAATGCTAGTCGAATCCTCAACGAGGTCTACCCTTCGGCCGGATCTCTCCCCCGAACGGCCCCATCGCCGGGCGGGACCACCGTACCGCGCAGCGCCGCAGGATGGATGACACACTTTCGGATCCGGCCGGAATGCGGTAGTGCGACCGGATCCCCTGCGCCGTGCACGCGAACCGCCCCGCGCGCCCGGTGGGGGCGGCGGGGCGGCCAGTCGTCCTGACGTACGGTCAGCCGCCCAGGCGGACCACCATCTTGCCGGTGTTGACGCCGCGCAGCAGGTCGATGAAGGCCTCGGCGGCGTTCTCGAAGCCGTCCACCACGGTCTCCTCGGTGCGCAGCTCGCCGGACTTCAGCCAGCCGGCCACCTCGGTCACGAACTGCGGCTGCAGGGCGGCGTGGTCGCGCACCAGCATGCCCTCCAGGCGCAGCCGCTTGCCGATCGCCATCGCGAGGTTGCGCGGGGCGGCGGGCGCGGTGGTCTCGTTGTACTGGGCGATCGCGCCGCAGAGCACCGCGCGGCCGTGCACGCCGAGCGCGCCGATGGCGGCCTCCAGGTGGTCGCCGCCGACGTTGTCGAAGTAGAGGTCGATGCCCTCCGGGGCAGCCTTCGCGAGCTGCTCGGCGACCGGGGCGTCCTTGTAGTTGAAGGCGGCGTCGAAGCCGTACTCGTCCACCAGCTTGGCGACCTTCTCCGCGGAGCCGGCCGAACCGACCACCAGCGAGGCGCCCTTGAGCCGGGCGATCTGGCCGACCAGCGAGCCGACCGCACCGGCCGCACCGGAGACGAAGACCTTGTCGCCCTCCTTGAGGGCGCCGACGGCGAGCAGGCCGGCATAGGCGGTCAGGCCGGGCATGCCGAGCACGCCGAGGTAGGCGGAGAGCGGGGCGGCGTCCGGGTCGACCTTCACGGCGTGCTTGGCGTCCAGGGTGGCGTACTCGCGCCAGCCGAGCCCGTGCAGCACCGCGTCGCCCGGGGCGAAGCCCTCGGCCTCGGAGGCGACGACGTAGCCGACCGCACCGCCGTCCATGGCCGCGCCGAGCTGGAACGGAGGCACGTACGACTTCACGTCGTTCATCCGCCCGCGCATGTACGGGTCCACCGAGAGGTGGGTGTTGCGGACCAGGATCTCGCCCGGGCCCGGGGTCCGGACCGGGGCCTCGACCAGGGCGAAGTCGGTGGACACCGGCCAGCCCTGCGGGCGGGCGGCGAGGTGCCATTCACGGGCGGTGGCGGGGACGGCCTGCTCTGCCATGGAGATGCTCCTCGAAGGGGGGTTCGACAGGTGAAAGGTTGAGCAACTGAAGTAACGATGAACATGAAAGGTTCACCTTGTCAACTTTTCAGGTAGACTCTGGGGCATGGACACCCAGCCGACCCAGGTCGCCACGCCGCAGTCCGACGAGATCACCCGCGAGGTCGTCGATCTGATGGCCAACCTGGTCGCGCTCTTCCACCGCGAGTACGAGGAGGCCGCAGCCGCCCGCTCGCTCACCGGCGCCCAGGCCAAGGTGCTCGCCCTGCTGAGGCGCGGCCCCCTGCCGATGCGGCAGATCGCCCAGACGCTCAGCTGCGAGCCGTCCAACATCACCGGCATCGTCGACCGGCTGGAGGCCCGCGGCTTCGTCACCCGGGAGGCCGACCGGCAGGACCGCCGGGTCAAGCTGGTCGCCGCCACCGACACCGGCACGGCCGCCTCCGAGGAGCTGCGCGAGTCGCTCAACTTCGCCCGCGAGCCGCTCGCCGCGCTCGGTCAGGAGGAACGCACGGTGCTTCGCGACCTGCTCCGCCGGATGCTCACCGGCGCCTCCGGCCCCGGAGCGTGACCAGCATCACAGCCTCGCGGATCCATTCCCCCACCCCCCGGGGGTAACCGAACGGCCTCCCGGAACGTCTAACGTTCGAACGTCGAACGCGAGATACCTGAAGACGGGGGGCACGGAGGATGAGCAGCAGCACGCGCCGGCGCCGCTACCTGCGGACCGCCATCGGCCTGGCCGCCGTTCTGGTGCTGTCGGTCGTGGGAGCCGGAGCCTGGTTCTACCACAGGCTGGACAGCAACATCACCACCTTCGACGCGGGCGGCGTCGCCACCGAGCGCCCGCCCGCCCCCGTCCCGGCCTCCCCCGGCGCCCAGGTGCCGGTCAACGTGCTGCTGCTGGGCTCGGACACCCGGGACGACGGCAACAGCGCGCTGGGCGGCGGCGAGGAGGGCGTCGGCAACTCGGACACCGCGATCCTGGTGCACGTCTACGCCGACCACAAGCACGCCGTCGGCGTCTCGATCCCCCGCGACACCCTGGTCACCATCCCGTCCTGCAAGCTGGCGGACGGCACCTGGAGCAAGCCGCGGAACGACCAGATGTTCAACTCGGCGTTCAGCGTCGGCCTGCTCCCCAAGGGCAACCCGGCCTGCACCCAGAACACCGTGGAGGCGCTCACCGGGCTGCGGATCGACCACACCGTCGTGGTCGACTTCAAGGGCGCCGCCGCGATGGCCGACGCCCTCGGCGGCGTGGAGGCCTGCGTGCCCAACGACGTCGACGAGTACGGCATCCACCTCAAGAAGGGGCTGCAGAAGCTCTCCGGGCAGTCCGCGGTGGACTACCTGCGGGCCCGCCACGGCATCGGCGACAACTCCGACATAGGCCGGATGAAGCGCCAACAGGCCTTCCTCTCCTCGATGATCAAGAAGGTGCAGGGCCAGGGCTTCTCGCTGCCCACCCTGCTCCCGCTGGCGGACGCGGCCACCAAGTCGCTCACCGTGGACGAGGGGCTCGGCACCGCGATGAAGCTGGTGGACTTCGCCCGCTCGGTGGAGGACATCAAGCTCTCCGACGTCACCTTCGTGACCGCCCCCTGGCGCTTCGCCGGGGAGCGGGTGCGGCTGATCCAACCGGACGCCGACACCCTGTGGAAGCTGCTGCGGGAGGACCGCACCCTGGACGGGCAGGTCACCGCCGGCACCGGCGCGGCCGCCTCCCCCACCCCGACCGCGAGCCCCACCGCCGCCGCGCCGCTCACCCCCGAGCAGGCCGCGGCTCCGATCACCGTGGTCAACGGGGTCGGCAGCGCCGGGCTGGCCGGCTCCGGCGCGCAGACGCTCAAGGCACGCGGCTTCCAGAACGTCGTGCTCGGCCCCAACAACCCCGGCAAGCAACAGACCGAGATCGGTTACGACCCGGCACAGAAGGCCGTCGCCGACCAGGTCGCGGCGCTCTTCCCCGGGGCCCGTACGGTCGAGGAGCCGGGCGCGGACTCCGTCACCGTCACCCTCGGCGCCGACTACCAGCCGGCCGGCGCCACCCAGCTGAACTCGGCGTCCTCGCCCTCGGCGGCGCCCACCACCGCGCCCAGCGGCATCCCGACCGGCATAGCCGAGAACACCCGTGGCGCCGACACCGACCCGTGCGCCGACCTGACCTTCGGGTCCTGAGCCACTACTCCGGGTCCGGCAGGCCGGTGACCACGGCGGTCAGGCGGGTGCCGCGCGGGAAGGCGCCCGCCCCGGCCAGGTCGGCCAGCGCGGCGAGCAGCTTGGCGACGTAGCGGCGCTCCACCGCAATGCCGTGGCGGCGCTCGAACTCCTCGGCGAAGAGGGCCAGTTCGGGCCGGACCTTGCCGTACCCGCCGCCGTGGTGGGCGTGGTCGATCCGCCAGTTGTCGAACTCGCGTCCGTACCCGGCCCGGTGCAGCCGGGCGACCTCCGCCTCCAGGTAGCCCTCGCCGCCGCGCAGCACGGCCACGCCGAGCGCCCGCGCGCCCGGCGGCAGGCCCGCCGCGATGCCGGCCAGGGTGCCGCCGGTGCCGACCGGGCAGCAGACCACGTCCCGTTCGCCCAGGTCGGGCAGTTCGGCCGGGATCGCGGCCGCACCGGTCGCGGCCAGCGCGTTGGAACCGCCCTCCGGGAGCACCAGGCAGGGGCCCCAGCGGCGCTGCAGGGCCTGCGGACCGTACTCCCCCGCGACCCGGCCGGTGGCCTCCCGGTAGGCGGCCCGGGTGAGGAACTCCAGCCGCATCCCGGACTGTTCGGCGGCCCGCAGCGACCAGTTGCGCGGCCGGTCGGCCAGCTCCTCGCCGCGCACCAGCCCGACGCTCTCCAGCCCGAGCGCCGCGGCGGCGGCCGCGACCGCCCGCAGGTGGGTCGAGTAGGCCCCGCCGAAGGTCAGCAGCCGGGCGTGGCCCCGCTCGACGGCGGCGGCCAGGTTGGGCGCCAGCTTGCGCCACTTGTTGCCGGGGACGGTCGGGTGCAGCAGGTCGTCCCGCTTGAGCCGCAGCTCCACCCCGGCCCGGGCGAAGGCCTCGTCGGTGCAGTCCACCAGCGGGGTCGGCAGCAGGGCGGGTTCGAGCACCCGGCCAGCTTACGGGTCGCCGACAGCACGGAGCCCGGCCACCTGTTCGATGGCCGGGCTCCCGGACGGGCCGGCTCTCCCCCGTGGGCGGCCCGTCAGCCCGTGGCCGCGCTCGCCGCCGCGTGGCTCGCCATGCGCCAGGCCAGCGCCGTCCGGAGCGCCTTCGGGACCGGTCCGGCCGCCGGGGCCAGCTTGGCGATCCGGCCCCGGTACTCCCAGGTGTGCCGGGGGCTCAGCGCCGAGCGCAGCCGTCCGGCGGCGACCAGGGCCGTCAGCGCCGCGTCGGCCGGGTCCACCCGGCTGAGCGGGCCCTTCAGCGCGGCGGCGACGGAGACCGCCAGTGCCTCGCGCACCCCGGGGTCCTTCAGGGTGACCCGGGTGACCGGGATCAGCCCGGCCGCCTTGTGCCGGCGCAGGTCGATCCAGCCGGCCTCCGCCAGGCCCTCCCGGACGCACCGGACCGGCTGGTCACGCCCGGCGCTCCTGGCGTGGCCGACCCACCAGCTCCAGCCGTGCGGCCGCTCCTCCCGGATCTGGTCCAGCAGCCGGGCGCTGTAGGGGTCCAGGCCCGCCGCGGCGGCGGCGCGGACCCGGGCGACGGGCGTCCGGCCGTCCTCGCGCACCAGTCCCCGGCGCAGCAGTTCGGTCAGCGACGCGGCCTGCAGCAGCAGGTTGAGCGTGGAGTGCCGGGTGGTCCGCTCGCGCCGCGGGTCGTGGGCGAGCAGGTAGAGCTTCTCGGGCAGATTGACGGGCAGGTCCATCTCGGTCTCTCCGAAAGATGAGCGGCGCCCGGCCGCTGCGGTCAGTCCTCCTCGGAACCGCCGCTCTCCGGGCTCTCCTTGGGCGGTCGGCCGCGCCGGGGAAGCCGGGCCGCACCGCTGGGCATCCGGCCGGCCTCGGTGAGGGCACGGCGGAGCACGAACTCGATCTGTGCGTTGGTGCTGCGCAGTTCGTCCGCAGCCCACCTGGCCAGCGCGTCGTGAACTGAAGGGTCCAGTCGCAACAGGAGCTTCTTCCGTTCCGTCGCCAACGCCGCGCCCTTACTGGTAGAGGGAGCCCGTGTTCACGACGGGCTGGGTGCCCCGGTCGCCGCAGAGCACCACCAGGAGGTTGCTCACCATGGCAGCCTTGCGCTCCTCGTCCAACTCCACCACGTCGCGCTCGGCGAGCCGGTCCAGCGCCTCCTCGACCATACCGACGGCGCCCTCGACGATCAGCCGCCGGGCGGCCACCACGGCCCCGGCCTGCTGGCGCTGGAGCATCACCTGGGCGACCTCGGGCGCGTAGGCGAGCCGGGTGATCCGGGACTCGATGACCCGCACACCGGCCGAGGCGACCCGGGCGGCGATCTCGGCGGACAGCTTGCGGGCGACCTCGTCCGCGCCGTCGCGCAGCGACAACTGCCCCTCGTGGTGGGCGTCGTACGGGTAGCTGGTGGCGATGTGCCGGACGGCCGTCTCGGTCTGGATGGAGACGAAGTCGGTGTAGTCGTCCACCTCGAACACGGCCATCGCGGTGTCCTCGACGTGCCAGACCACCACCGCGGCGATCTCGATCGGGTTGCCGTCCGCGTCGTTGACCTTGGTGGTCTCGGTCTCGTGGTTGCGGATCCGCAGGGAGATGTGCCGACGGCTGGTGAACGGGTTCACCCAGCTCAGCCCCTCGGCCCGGATGGTGCCCCGGTAGTTGCCGAGCAGCTGGACCACCCGGGCCGAGCCGGGCGAGACCACCGTCAGCCCGCACAGCAGCAGCAGCGAGGCCAGCACCAGCACGGGCCCGGCGACCACCAGGGCGATGCCCGGGCCCTTGTTCCCGCCGGACACCTGGAACCCTCCGGTGATGACGGCGGCGAACCCGGCGACCAGGCCGAGCAGGGCGCCGCCGAGCACCGGCAGCCCGGCGGCCCCGGTGATGACCCGTTCGGTGACCCTCGGGGCCGGAAGGTCGACGGCGGGGCCGTCCTCGACGGCGAAACGCGGTGTGGTCATGGGACCGACTCCCCCTGTGCGATGTCCGCTGCGCGGGTGCCCGCTTCAGCTGTCAAAGTGATATCACTTTTTTCGCACAGCACGCCAGGGCCGGTACGAAAGCCGTACAAGAGTGGCCACTGGGGCAGTGGAGGACCGTCGGGGGCTCCGGGACCGATGCCCACGGGCGGGTGAATTCCGGCGCGCCGCCGACCGGAAGAGGGGGCCGCGCTCTAGACTCTCCGTCATCACGGGCGGCGAAGCTCCAGCTCAGGAGCCCGCCCGTGGACAGTCGTACGACACTCGTCACACGTCGCAGAGGTGGGGCGGGTGGGACTCGAACCCACGACCAAGGGATTATGAGTCCCCTGCTCTAACCGGCTGAGCTACCGCCCCGGTTCGCCGCGCGTGCCGGTCGTCGGCCACGGCAGCAGCAGACGGCCCCGCGAGGCCGTCCCGGGCAGCATAGCCGGTCGATCACCCGTGGTGCGCGCCGGGGGGCGTACCTGGGTGCGCGACGCGACGCGCCCCTGTGGGCGGCGCAGCCCGGCTGGCGCCGGGGGCCCGGTCCAGGGCAGCCTGGGCTGATGACGATGCGTGGGACGGGAGCCGCGGCCGGGGCCCTGCTGCTGGTGCTCGCGGCGGCGGGCTGCACCACCGCGTCGCGGCCGGGCGGGGTCGCCCCGACCGTCACCTCGGCGCCGCCCTCCGCCCCGGCCTCCGGCTCCGCGGACGCCCACGGCTGGAGCAGGCAGCGACTCAAGGGCGCGATAGGCAAGCACACCGGGGTCACCCACACCGCCAAGCCCACCGTGCTCAACGGCCTGGTCGGGGCGGTGTTCACCCGCAACGCGGACGGCGACCACTTCTGCACCGCCAGCGTGGTGGACAGCGCCGGGCTCAACCTCATCGTCACCGCCGCCCACTGCGTCTGGGACCCGAAGCTCGGCCAGCGCAGCGACCTGGTCTTCGTCCCCGGCTACCGCAGCGGCGACACCCCCAGCGGCGTCTGGCCGCTGCTGGCGGTCACCGTGGACGACGGCTGGAAGAACGGCGCCGACCCGGACATGGACGTCGCCTTCGCGGTCGTCCAGGCCCAGAACGGGCAGCAGGTGCAGCAGGTGCTCGGCGCCAACAAGCTGGGCGTCAACCGCGGCTACCAGCTCCCGGTGCGGGTCACCGGCTACCCGGGCAGCAGCGACGTCCCGATCACCTGCTCCAACACCACCACCGAGCAGAGCCCCACCCAGCTGCGGATCGACTGCCCCGACTACACCGGCGGCACCAGCGGCAGCCCCTGGGTGACCGACTTCGACCCGAACACCAGGACCGGCACCGTGGTCGGCGTGATCGGCGGCTACCAGGAGGGCGGCGACAGCCCGGACACCTCGTACAGCAGCTACTTCGGCGACCGGGTCCAGGCCCTCTACGACCGGGCCACCGGTTGAACCGGAGCCGGATCGAACACCCGGCAGTGGCGCCCGCGGGCACGGCCTGATAGATCTTCCTCACGAACGGCGGAACGCACGGCCCGGGTGCCCGCCCCGAGGAACGAGACGGAGCCCCGGATGGCGCCCCGCCCGGTACCGCCCCCGCGTACGGCCAAGGCGACCACGCTGGCGGCCCTGCTGCTGGCCGCCGGCACCGCGTGCGGCGGGCCGGACAAGCCGCCGAACGCGGAGGTCGCCCAGCCGAGCCCGGCCCGCGACCGGATCGGCACCCTGTCCGTCCACACCGCGCAGGGCCCCCGGGCGTGCACCGCGAGCGTGGTGCACAGCCCCGGGCGCAATCTGCTGGTCACCGCGGCGCACTGCGTGCAGAACCAGCGGGTCGGCCTGCTCGACGGGCTGGTGTTCACCCCCGGCTACCGCAACGGGTACACGCCGTACGGGACTTGGCCGGTGCAGTCGATCACCGTCGACCCGCGCTGGGCGCAGGACGACGACCCGGACTACGACGTGGCCTTCATCACCGTCCGCCCGACCGGTGGCCGGCAGATCGAGGACGCGGTCGGCGGCAACCCGCTCGGGACGGGCCAGGGCGTCGGGCTGGCGGTCTCGGTGACCGGCTACCCGAACGAGAGCGACGAGCCGATCACCTGCTCGGTGAAGACCCGCTCGCAGAGTTCCACCCAGGAGCGCTTCGACTGCGGCGGCTACACCGACGGCACCAGCGGCAGCCCGTGGGTGACCGAGAGCGGCACGGTGGTCGGCGTGATCGGCGGCTACCAGGAGGGCGGCGACAGCCCGGGCACCTCGTACAGCGTCGCCTTCGACCAGCGGGTCGCCGACCTCTACCGGAAGGCGACCACCTGAGCCGGGCGCCCCTGGTCGGCTGGCCGGGCGCCCCGGCCGGGACGACAGCGGCCGGGGTGACGGACGCAACAGGGCCGCGACAACACGAAGGCCCCCCGGTCGTCCGAGGGGCCTTCGCTCTGAGCAGTCACCGGGCGGACCCGGTGCAGCTCCCGCAATTGGACTCGAACCAATAACCTGCCGATTAACAGTCGGCTGCTCTGCCAATTGAGCTATGCGGGATCGCGATACTCAACTTCCGTACCACGTACAGGAAGCGGACTCCTGAAGAGTCTTCTCCTGAGCTCCCCCAATTGGACTCGAACCAATAACCTGCCGATTAACAGTCGGCTGCTCTGCCAATTGAGCTATGGGGGATCGGCTTCCGCTTCGGCTCCCGTTTCCCGGGCTCCTCGGCGCTCGCTGCGGGACATACATTAGCGCACTCGGGGGGGTGGTCCGCCAATCGCTTTCCCCGGCCGCCCCGGACCGCCGTCCCGGCGCGCCCCGCGCGCGCCCGCGACGGCCCCCGGGGATGCTGGGGACGCGGACGGTTCGCCGTCCCGACCAACGGGTAGGGCAATGCGGCAGAAGGCCGCCAGGAGAGGGTGGATCCGATCATGTGGAAGCTGTCGTTGGCCGTGGGTTTCGCGGCCGGCTACGTCCTGGGCTCGCGGGCCGGGCGCCAGCGCTACGAACAGATCGCCAAGGTCACCCGGCAGATCACCCAGAGCCCCGCGGTGCAGGGGGCGACGGACCGGGCGCGGCACCGGGCCGGCGCGGTCGCCGGGAAGGCGGCCGGCGCGGTCGCGCACCGGGTCGGGGACCGACTGCCGACCGCGGTCACCGACCGGGTGCCGTACTTCAACCGCCCCCCGGCCGAGGACGACAGCTGGGGCACCTTCCGCCCGTGACCGGGCGGTGATGCCGGGGCCCGCGGCCGGGCCCCGGCAAAGGAACGCCCAACCGGGCGTTCCGAACCGGCAACGGCTCACCCGGCCCGGACGCGTCCCGGGCCGGGCTGAGGCATGATCTCGACATGGCCATCGTCGCGGGGATAGACAGCTCGACCAACCGCACCCGGATCGTCGCGTGCGACACCGACACCGGCGCCGTGCTGCGCTCCGGGAAGGCCCCCCATCCCGTCCCCGAGGACCAGGACCTCCGCGCGGGCGAGGCCGACCCGCAGATGTGGCTGCACTCGCTCGGCGACGCCGCGACCGGCGGCCTGCTGGAGGGCGTCCGGGCGATCGGCGTCAGCGCGCAGCAGCACGGCATGATCGGCCTGGACGCGGGCGGGGTGCTGGTCCGGCCCGCGATCCTGTGGCACGACCCGCGCGCCAGCGGCGCCGCCGCCAAGCTGCTGGACGCCCTCGGCGGCCCGGCCGCCTGGACCTCCGCGATCGGCGCGGTGCCCGCCCCCACCTACACCATCGCCAAGCTGCGCTGGCTGGCCGAGTTCGAGCCGGTCAACGCCCGCCGGGTCGCCGAGGTGCTGTTGCCGCACGACTGGCTGGTCTCGCAGCTACTCGGCCACCCCAAGCGCCGCACCACCGACCGGGGCGACGCCTCCGGCACCGGCTACTGGTCCCCGATCACCGGCGGGTACCGGCAGGACCTGGTCGAGCTGGCGCTCGGCCACGAGCTCAAGCTGCCCGAGGTGCTCGGCCCCGCCGAACCCGCCGGGCACACCCCCGAGGGCCTGCTGATCTCGGCCGGCACCGGCGACAACATGGCCGCCGCGCTGGGCCTGGGCCTCGGCCCGGGCGACGCGGTGGTCTCGCTCGGCAGCGCCGGGACGATCTTCGCGGTGCACGAGAAGGCCGTGGTGGACGCCTCCGGCCTGGTCTCCTCCTTCGCCGACGCGAGCGGGCACCACATGCCGATGGTCGCCACCCTGAACGCCGCCCAGGTGCTGCGCTCCACCGCCGCCATGCTCGGCCTGGACCCGGACGGGCTGAGCGACCTCGCCCTGCGCTCCTCCCCCGGCGCCTACGGCCTGGTGCTGCTGCCGTACCTGGACGGCGAGCGCACCCCCGCGCTGCCGCACGCGGCCGGCACCCTGACCGGCCTGCGGGCCGAGGCGATGGCCCCTCAGCACCTGGCCCGGGCCGCCGTCGAGGGCATGCTCTGCAACATCGCCGACGCGCTGGACGTACTGCGCGCCCAGGGCGTGGGGATCAAGCGGGTCTTCCTGCTCGGCACGGCCGGGCGGCTGCCCGCCGTCCGGCACATCGCCCCGATGCTGTTCGGCGTCCCGGTCGTGGTGCCGCCGCCGGGCGCGCACGCCGCCCGCGGCGCCGCCCGGCAGGCCGCCTGGGCGCTGGCGGGCACCCCGGAGCCGCCGCAGTGGGAGCTGCCGGACGCCGAGACGGTCGAGCCGCAGGGCGAGCAGGACCTCGCGATCGGCTCGGCGGTGCGCCAGCAGTACCGGGCCGCCCGCGACCAGATTCACCCGGAGACCGCCTCGGGCCCGTCGGCCTGAGACCGCCCGGGAGGCCTCAAACCGCCGGAGGCGGCGTTGGCTGGAGTCCGTCGCTGAAGATGCGTCACCAGACGGCCGGTGGCAGCGTGGGTCGGGACACGGCCACCGACGTGAAGGGCGGCAGCATCCCATGGCCTTGCACAAGGGGACCGGCGACGGCCGCCGACTGAGCGTCAGTCCGTTCCTGGGCATCACCGACCCGCTGGGCTCGATGGAGCTCGCCCCGCCCGTGCACCGGCTCGGCGACGGCCCGGTCTCGGCCGACACCGCGTACCAGCTGATCCACGACGAGCTGATGCTGGACGGCAGCGCCAAGCTCAACCTGGCGACCTTCGTCACCACCTCGATGGAGGTGCAGGCCACCCGGCTGATGACCGAGTGCCTGGACAAGAACATGATCGACAAGGACGAGTACCCGCAGACCGCCGAACTGGAGCGGCGCTGCGTGGCCATCCTCGCCGACCTCTGGCACGCCCCCGATCCGGACTCCGCCGTCGGCTGCTCCACCACCGGCTCCAGCGAGGCCTGCATGCTCGCCGGGATGGCGCTCAAGCGCCGCTGGATGCGCCGCAACGCCGAGCGCTACGCGGTCGGCGCCCGGCCCAACCTGGTGATGGGCGTCAACGTCCAGGTGTGCTGGGAGAAGTTCTGCACCTTCTGGGAGATCGAGGCCCGCACCGCGCCGATGGAGGGCGAGCGCTTCCACCTCGGCGCCGAGCAGGCGGTCGCGCTGTGCGACGAGAACACCATCGGCGTCGTCGGCGTCCTCGGCTCCACCTTCGACGGGTCGTACGAGCCGATCGCGGAGATCTGCGCGGCCCTGGACGCGCTCCAGGAGCGCACCGGCCTGGACATCCCGGTGCACGTGGACGGCGCCTCCGGCGGCATGGTGGCGCCCTTCCTCGACCCGGATCTGGTCTGGGACTTCCGGCTGCCCCGGGTGGCCTCGATCAACACCTCCGGGCACAAGTACGGCCTGGTCTACCCGGGTGTCGGCTGGGCGCTGTGGCGGGACCAGGAGTCGCTGCCGGAGGAGCTGGTCTTCCGGGTCAACTACCTGGGCGGCGAGATGCCGACCTTCGCACTCAACTTCTCCCGGCCCGGCGCGCAGGTAGCGGCGCAGTACTTCATCCTCCTCCGGCTCGGCCGGGAGGGCTTCAAGGCCGTCCAGGGCGCCTGCCGGGAGGTCGCCACCTACCTGGCCGGGGAGATCGGGAAGCTGGGCTGCTTCCGGCTGCTGACCCACGGCGACCAGGTACCGGTGTTCGCCTTCACCACCACCGAGGACGTGCCCTTCGACGTCTTCGACGTCTCGCGGCGGCTGCGCGAGCGCGGCTGGCAGGTGCCCGCGTACACCTTCCCGGCGGACCGGGAGGACCTCTCGGTGCTCCGGGTGGTCTGCCGCAACGGCTTCTCCCTGGACCTCGCCGACCTGCTGCTGGCCGACCTCAACCGGCTGCTGCCGGAACTGCGGCGCCAGCCCGGCCCGCTCAGGGAACTCGGGATGCCGGTCAGCGAGAGCTTCCACCACTAGGGCCTGTCCGGAGGAGCCGGCGGGAGGGTGCGGGAAAGCACCCTCCCACCGGGGGTCCCGGCGGTCGGGGCAGCCTCCCCCCGCGAGGCTGCCCCGACCGGTGGGGGTATCCGGGACTCGGCGTCGGGCCATCGCGGCCGACCGGCCGGGGCCCGAACGAAGCGGCCGGAGCGGCGAAAACGCGCCGGCCAGAGAACTCTGCACGACGAACACGTGACTGTTCGAGCGTTCCGGGGGGTTGTGAGACACTTCCGTCCGTCTCAAAGCCGTGACCTGGAGTTTGAGACGCCAGGCCGCTGAGGTTGGAGAAGGGGAGACACCGAACGGCCCGGGCCGGGCGCGCACTTCCTGCCCTGACCCCCGTGTCCCGTCTCGCGAACCTTGGAGGGCCGCATTGGCTTCCGCCTGGAAAGAACTGCCCGAGGAGCTCTCCCGACCCACCCGGCGACTGGTGGAGGAACTCCGGGCCATCAAGGACGCCGCCGGGCTCTCACTGGCCGAGCTGGCCACCCGGACCCACTACAGCCGGGCCTCCTGGGAGCGCTGGCTGAACGGCAAGCGGGTGGTGACCGAGCAGGCGCTGGAGGCGCTGGTCGGGGCGGTGGAGTGCGACGCGGCACAGCTGCGGCGGCTGTGGCGGCTGGCGGTGGATCCCGCCGCCGAGGAGCCGGCCGCTGAGGAGCCGGCCGCTGACGCGCCCTCCGTCGAGGAGCCGGCCGGGGCCGCTGCGGCTGTCACGGCCGCCACCGCTGCCACCGCCGCTACGGGCGAGGAGTCGGCGGCCGAGGAACTGCTGACCGCCGGCCCCGCCGCCGATGAGGCCGACCGCCCCGCCGCCGCCTGGTGGCGGCGCCCGGCGGTGCTGGTCTCGAGCGCGGCGGTACTGGCGCTGCTGCTGGTGCTGGTCGGCCTGCGGGCCACCCGGCACCACGGCCAGGCCTCCGCGGCCGACGCCCCGACCCCGCCCGCCGTCCCCAGCGCGATGCCCGTCCCGTCCGAGCCCGTCTGCCAGGCCGTCGGCTGCGCGCACAAGGACCCCAAGAGCACCGGCTGCGGCAAGGACGCCCGGACGCTGCAGACCCAGGTCATCGGCAAGGTGGTCGTCTACCTCCGCTACAGCCAGACCTGTCAGGCCGCCTGGGCCGCGATCACCGAGGGCGAGCCCAAGGACTACGCGGTGATCACCGACAGCACCGGGGAGAGTGAGACGGCCCTGATCCACTGGGGCTACGACAACTACTCGCTGATGCTGAACGCGGCGGACCCGGGCATCGGCTTCCAGGTCTGCGGCTTCCAGCCGGCCGGGCACGACTGCACCACGACCGTCGTCAACCTGGCCTCGGTGGTGGCCTCCACCCCGTTCCCGATCGGCCCCGCCTCACCGCCCCCGGGCGCCGGGGCCCCGGTGACGCCCGGTGACCCGGCGAGCCCAGCCCAAACCGCGCAGAGCCCGTCCGTGTCCCCGTCCGCGCCTCCGTCCGCGTCTCCGTCCGCGTCCTAGGGACCTGCCTAGTCGAGGTAGCCGCGCAGCTGCTCGGTGTAGGCGTGGTCGCGGAGCTTGACCAGCGTCTTGGACTCGATCTGGCGGATCCGCTCCCGCGTCACCCCGAACACCGCCCCGATCTCCTCCAGCGTGCGCGGGCGGCCGTCGTCCAGCCCGTAGCGGAGCTGGACGACCTGGCGCTCCCGCTCGCCGAGGGTGGCCAGCACCGCGTCCAGGTGCTGGCGCAGCAGCAGGAAGGTCGCGGACTCGGCGGGCGAGGCGGCGTCGGCGTCCTCGATCAGGTCGCCGAGCGCGACGTCGTCCGCCTCACCGACCGGGGTGTGCAGCGAGATCGGCTCCTGGGCCAGCCGGAGCAGCTCGCGCACCCGTTCCTCGGTGAGCTCCAGGGCGGTGCCGATGTCGGCCGCGGTCGGTTCCAGGCCGCGTTCCTGCAGCAGCGCTCGCTGGACCCGGACGACCCGATTGATCAGCTCGACGACGTGCACCGGCACCCGGATCGTCCGGGCCTGGTCGGCCAGCGCCCGGCTCATCGCCTGCCGGATCCACCAGGTCGCGTAGGTGGAGAACTTGAAGCCGCGGGCGTAGTCGAACTTCTCCACCGCCCGGATCAGGCCGAGGTTGCCCTCCTGGATCAGGTCCAGCAGGGTCAGCCCGCGGCCGACGTAGCGTTTGGCGACGGACACCACCAGGCGCAGGTTCGCCTCGATCAGGCGGCGCTTGGCGATCCGGCCGAGGACCACCAGGGTGTCCAGTTCGCCGGCCAGCGGGTCGGGCGGCGGCGGGTCGCCGTTCAGCTGCTCCTCGGCGAACAGCCCGGCCTCGATCCGGCGGGCCAGTTCGACTTCCTCAGCCGCGGTGAGGAGCCGGATCCGGCCGATTTCGCGCAGGTACTGGCGCAGCAGGTCGGCAGCCGGGCCGCCGCCCTCGGCGGGTTCGGGGGACTCGTCCTCGTCGGCGGACTCGTCGGGGGATTCATCGGTGGACTCGATGTCGGACTCGATGTCGGCGTCCGGGCTGTCGGGGTGCCCCTCCGGCAGGCCCTGGGCGGGCACCCGGGCGCCGTCCGGGGGCGCCGCCCCGGCCCGGCTGTGGTCCGTCTCCTGCTCCCCGGCCGGTTCGGCGGGTTCGGTTCGTCTACTGGCGGTGGTCGCTGCGGCAAGGCCTTGGTCCACGGGCATCCCCTCGGGGCGGGCGCGACTCTGGCGGACCCGCGCTGTACGGAGGTGGGACGCCCTCCAGTGTGCGGTACGCCACGCTCCGTGGCCGAGACTCGTGCGCCGACTTTCTGCGCAGCGGGCCGGTGGAACAGCGGCGCCTACAGCGCCGCCGCGCCCCGGCTGCGGAGCTGCTGCCCGTACTGCTGGAGCTGCCACAGCTCGGTCTGCACCGCGTGCAGCTGCTCGGCGTCGGCCCGGTGGCCGAGCCGCTGGAGGTAGGCGCGGACCTCGTTGACCCGCCGGTCCACCGCGAGCAGGCGCAGCTTGACCAGGAACTCACCCGCGTAGACCGCGTCCGCCTTGCGGCGCGAGCGCACCGGCTCGACGGTCAGCTCGGTCACCAGCGAGCGCACCCGGTCGTCCGGGGAGGCCTCGCGCACCGCACTGGTGAAGTCGGGCAGGGTCGCCCCGTACGCGGCGCCGCCGGCCTTGGCGATGGCCTGCCGGACGGCGGTGTACGGCGGGGTCGGGAACTCGTCGTCGCCGTAGTGGTCGAAGGCCGGGCTGACCAGGTCCGGGTGCTGGAGCGCCAGCTTGAGCAGCTCGCGCTCGACGAACTGGGCCGGGTCGCGCGGGTTGAGCCGGAAGGCGGGCTGCGCGGGACGCTGCGGCTGGACCGGCTCGGGGCGGCGGGCGGCCGCGCCGCGCGGGTTCTGCTGGCGCTCGCGGTCCCAGCGGGCCAGCTGGGAGACCCGGCGGACCACGAAGGGCTCGTCCAGGATGCCGAGCATGCCGGCCAGGCGGACGGCGTACTCGTGCTGGATCGAGCGGTCCTTGATCTTGGCGACGATCGGGGCCGCCTCCTCCAGCGCCGCCGAACGCCCCTCCGGGGTGTCCACCCGGTGCCGGGCCACCACCGAGTTCAGCGCGAACTCGAACAGCGGGACCGGGTTGTCGATCAGCTGCTTGACCGCCTCGTCGCCCTGGGCCAGACGCAGCTCGCAGGGGTCCATGCCGCCCGGGCTGACCGCGATGGAGGTCTTGGCGGCGAACTTCTGGTCGTCCTCGAAGGCACGCAGGGCGGCCTTCTGGCCGGCCGCGTCGCCGTCGAAGGTGAAGACCGTCTCGCCCCGGTACTGCGAGGTGTCCATCAGCAGCCGGCGGATGATCTTGATGTGGTCCTCGGCGAAGGCGGTACCGCAGGTGGCCACCGCCGAGGTCACCCCGGCCAGGTGGCAGGCCATCACGTCGGTGTAGCCCTCGACCACCACCGCGCGGCCGGACTTGGCGATCTCCTTCTTCGCCAGATCGATGCCGTACAGCACGTGGGACTTCTTGTAGATCGGCGTCTCGGGGGTGTTCAGGTACTTCGGGCCGTTGTCGTCCTCGCGCAGCCGGCGGGCGCCGAAGCCGACCACCTCGCCCGCGATGTCCCGGATCGGCCAGACCAGCCGGCCCCGGAAGCGGTCGATCAGGCCGCCGCGCTGGCCCTGCGAGGCCAGGCCGCCGAGCAGGATCTCCTTGTCGGTGAAGCCCTTGCCGCGCAGGAAGCGGACCAGGTGCTCCCACCCCACGGGGGCGTAGCCGACGCCGAAGGCCTTCGCAGCCTCCTCGTCGAAACCGCGCTCGGCCAGGAAACGGCGGCCGATCTCCGCCTCCGGCGAGGCCAGCTGCTCCTGGTAGTAGACGGCGGCCACCTTGTGCGCCTCGACCAGCCGGGTCCGCTCGCCCTGCTGGTGGCGGGGGCTGTAGCCGCCCTCCTCGTAGCGCAGGGTGATGCCGGCCTGGGCGGCCATCCGCTCGACGGCCTCGGCGAAGGTGAAGTGCTCGATCTTCATCAGGAAGGCGATGGTGTCGCCGTTCTCCTGGCAGCCGAAGCAGTGGAAGACGCCCTTGGCGGGGTTCACGTAGAAGGAGGCGGACTTCTCGTCGTGGAACGGGCAGACGCCCTTGTACTCGCCGCCGCCACCGTTGGTCAGCTGTACGTAGTCGCCGACCACCGCGTCGATCGGCAGTGCGCTGCGCACCGCCTGTACGTCTTCGTCCCTGATCCGCCCGGCCACCCCGGAAGTCTACTGGGGTGGCCGGGGTTTCGAGCCGTGGTACGGAGCCGGTGCCCGTTCCGCGCTCACGCCCAGGCGGCGCCGACGAGTCTGGCGTGCAGGGCGAGGGCCGAGGCGTCCGTCAGGGTGGCGATCTGGTCGACGACCGTGCGCAGCGCGGCGCGGTCGTCCTCGGCCTCGTGGTACATCGCGGCGAAGACCGGGTCCAGCCCCTCGGGGGCCCGCTGGGTGAGCACGTACGCCAGCTCGGCGATCACGATCCGCTGGCGGGCGCGCAGCTGGGCCTGCTCGTCGCGCTGCATGACGAAGCGGACGGCGACCGCCTTGAGCACCGCGCACTCCAGCCGGACGTCCCTGGGCACCACCAGCTCGGCGGTGTAGCGGGTGAGCCGGCCCGGGCCGTAGCGGGCGCGGGTGGCCTGCTCGGCGGCCAGGCAGAAACGGCCGATCAGCTGGCTGGTGAGGTCCTTGAGCCCGGCCCGGGCGCGCGCGGTGCCGTCGTAGCTGCGCGGCCACCAGTCCTGGGCGAGCAGCCGGTCCAGGGCGGCGGCCAGTTCCTCCGGCTCGGCGTCCGGGGCGTAGCGCTCGGCGACCTTGAACAGCTCGGCGCGCTCGCCGGGGGCGCGCAGCGCGGCCGGGTCGATGTGGCCGGCCTGGAGGCCGTCCTCGACGTCGTGGGTGGAGTAGGCCACGTCGTCGGACCAGTCCATCACGGTGGCCTCGAAGCACTTGCGCCCGGCCGGGGAGCCGGCCCGCAGCCAGCGGAAGACCGGCAGGTCGTCGGCGTAGACGCCGTACTTGGACGAGGCCGGGTCGGTGGGGTGGGCGCCCTTGGTCCACGGGTACTTGGTGGCGGCGTCCAGCGCGGCCCGGGTCAGGTTGAGGCCGACGCTGCGGCCGGGCCAGGGGGCGAGCCGGGCGGCGGGCCGGTCGTCCTGGGGCGCGAAGCGCTTGGGTTCGAGCCGGGTGAGGATGCGCAGCGACTGGGCGTTGCCCTCGAAGCCGCCGCAGGCCTCGGCGGCCTGGTCGAGGGCCTCCTCGCCGGTGTGGCCGAAGGGCGGGTGGCCGATGTCGTGGGCCAGGCAGCCGGTCTCCACCAGGTCCGGGTCGCAGCCCAGGGCCGCACCCAACTCCCGGCCGACCTGGGCGCATTCGAGCGAGTGGGTGAGCCGGGTGCGCGGGAAGTCACTGCGCATCGGGGCGACCACCTGGGTGGTGCCGGCCAGCCGGCGCAGCGCCGCCGAGTGCAGCACCCGGGCGCGGTCGCGCTGGAACGCCGTACGGCCGGGGCGTTTGTCCGGTTCGGGGACCCAGCGGGCCTCGGCGGCGTGGTCGTACGGGAGCGGGGCGGCGAGGCGGTGCGTGGTGTCATCCATATGCATGTCACGGTACGCCGCGCCTCCGACACGCGGGGTGTGCCGCGCACGAAGGGGTGCGGGCCAGGGCGTGAATGGTGGGCGGCGTGCCGGTTTCCCTCCCCGCTGACCGCCCGCGCCCGGACGGCCCGGTTCCCGCGCCGCTCCCCGGGCTGTGCTCAGCCCCGGACCGCCTTCAGCACCGCGGCGGCCGCCGCCTCCTGCCCCTTGGCGTTGGGGTGTACCGGCGCCAGTCCTCGGGCCGGGAAGGGCGGCTCGATCCAGCGGGCGTCCTCCCCCGCGCACATGTCGTGCCCGGCCGAGGGGCCCGCGGTGTCCACGAAGACCGCCCCGGCGGCCTCCGCGCGCTTCCTGAGCATCCCGTTGAGCTGCTGTTCCTTCTCCACCAGGAAGCCCAGGTCCGCCGGCGCGACCGTCCTGCCGAGCACCGGCGCGCAGCTCGCCGGGTCGGCCGGGAACAGCGCCGGGTAGCCGACCACGTAGACCCGGGCCTGCGGGGAGCGCCGCCGGATCTCCTGGAGGATCTGGGAGACCTGCTCGCCGGTCGCGTCCACCCGGGCCTGCAGCTGGTCGCCGCCGCCGGCGGAGTAGTGCTGCCGGCAGGGCGCGTCCGCCCGGTCGTCGCTGACCAGGCCCTTCACCGCGTCCATCAGGTTGTCCTTGGCGCACTCGGTGACGACCTGCATGAAGCCCGCGTCGTTGCCGCCGATCCCGACGGTGACCAGCCGGGTGGCCGGGGTCAGCGCGTCCAGCTGGGCCGGGTTGGGCCCGCCGTCGGTCTTCTGCGGGGCCCGCAGGTCCCCGGTGCGCGCGCCGCTGCAGCTGACGTCCCGGAACTGCGAGGGCGGCAGGTCGAGCGCCTTCGCCACCAGGGCGGGGTAGTCGACCCCGGAGCGGAAGCAGCCGCTGGGCTCGCCGACCTGCGGGGCGATCTTCATCCCCGCCGTGTACGAGTCGCCGAGCGCCACGTACGGGCCGGTGGGCATCGGGGTGGGTGTCGGCGTGGGTGTCGGGGCCGCCTCGGCGGCTGCCGACCCGGGCTGTGCGCCAGCGAAGCCCGATCCCGAACCGTCCGAACCGCCGCCGCACCCGGCCAGCAGCAGGGCGGCCACCCCGGCCGTCACGGCGACGGTCGGGCGTGTGGTCCTCGGCATCGCGTCCCTCCGGGGGTACGAGTGGCGGGTGGCTCCGTACGGCGGCCCGTCCCCCGGGCACCCCGGAGTCCAACGTACGGGCCCGCCGGATGACTCCCGGCAGGCCCGAACCGCGCCGCGCCGTTCACCCCACGCCGCCTACTCCGGGCCGCCTACTCCACGCCGCGCTCGTGCTCGGCGAGGAACTCCTCGAAGCGCCGGCCCAACTCGTCCGCCGAGGGCAGGTCGACCGGCTCGGCGAGCAGGCTCTCCCGGCCCTCCGCGCCCGCGACCGCGTCGTACTGGCCCTCCATGCCGCGGATCGCCGAGCGCAACTCGCCGTCCCCCTGGGACAGCTGCTCCTCGATGTCGGCGTAGACCTCGCCGACCCGCTCGCGCAGCTGCTTGCCTGGCAGCACCAGGCCGGTGGCGGACTGCACCGCCTCCAGGATCAGCACGGCGGCGGCCGGGTAGGCCGAGCGGGCCACGTAGTGCGGGACGTGCACCGCGAAGCCCAGCACGTCGTGCCCGGCCTCGGCGAGGCGGTACTCCAGCAGGGCCTGGGCGCTGCCCGGGACCTGCGCCTGCTCGAACCACTGCGGGTAGCCCGCCGCGAGGTCGAGCCGGTTGCCGTGCGGGGTCAGGCCGACCGGGCGGGTGTGCGGCACGCCCATCGGGATGCCATGGAAGTCCAGGACGAGGCGGACCTCGAAGCGTTCCACCAGCTCGCGGACGGCGCGCGTGAAGCGCTCCCACTCGACGTCCGGCTCGGGGCCGCTGAGCAGCAGGAACGGCGCGCCGGCGGCGTCGCGGACCAGCTGGAGCAGGATCTCCGGCGGGTCGTAGGACGCCCACTGGTCGCGGTCGAAGACCATCGCGGGGCGGCGGGCCCGGTAGTCGACCAAGCGGTCGTGGTCGAAGCGGGCCACCACCTGGGGCGAGCCCGTCTCCAGCAGGTGGGCCACCACCTGGCCGCCGGCCTCCCCGGCGTCCATGAAGCCCTCGAAGTGGTGGAGCAGCACCAGGCCGGCTCCGGTGTCGCGCAGCTCCGCGTTGGCCGCGGCCACCGCGGCAACGCCCTGCTGATCCAGCTCGTACAACGCCTGGAAGTCACGCACCGCGCACCCATCCCCGTTCTCTGCTCGTCCCGGTCCGTCCGGCTTCTCGTCCTCTCCAGCGTGCCGGGCGGCGCCGGAATTCCCGCTGCGGCGAACGGTCCGTCGGACGACCCGGCCGACGACCCGGCCGACGACCCGGCGGGCGGCTCGCCCGAGGGCCGTTGCCGACCACTCCGGACCATGATCGCACCCGAAGGAAAAGCCCCTGGTCACGGGTGTTCAGCAGGCCGATCCGGGGCGCGCCGCGGCGGCCCGCGCCGCCATTCGCGTGCCGCGAAGTGACGCACCGCCTTCTGGCGGGTATCGTCCTCTCGCTGCCTCGCATCGTCGCGTCGTCGTCACGTCGTCCGTAACGCCGTCGATCACGACCCGGATCGGTACCCTGGCAGACACCCACGACGCATCTTGCCTTCAGCTGGCCGCCTGCTTCCCTTCGCGCTCTCGTTTCCTCCTCGGCCATTTCGCGGACGACACTGTCCCCTCGCTCTTCCCGCCGGACCGGTCCGAGGATCCGTGTCCGTTCCGGCACCCCTCGCCGCCCGTTCCGGGCCGCCGCTCCGCCCCACCCGACCGGAATCCTCCGGCGCGCACGGGTACCCGGAAGCGGAAACCGGGCCGGGGCGAACCCAGTCCACCGCATCCCGTGCCGCACCCCGGCGCGGGATGCGCCCTACGACCGATGAAGGACCAAGGTTCCGTGCCAGCACCTGTCTTCCTCACCGGCCGCACCGTTCGGCTGGAGCCCCTCGCCGCGCACCACGCCGAGGCCATCGCCGCGGCCGGCGCCGAGGACCGTACGACCTACGCCTTCACGCCCGTCCCGCACGGCCTGGAAGCGGCCCGCGACTACATCGCGCGGGCGCTCGCCGACCAGGCCGCGGGCCGGTCGCTGCCGTTCGCGACGGTGAACGTCGCCGACGGCCGGGTGGTCGGCTCCACCCGGTTCCTGGAACTCGACTACTGGCAGGGCCCGATGGTGTGGCCGCCGGTGCCCGGCGTGCCGTTCGGCGATCCGGCGACGGCCGTCCCGGACGCCGCCGAGATCGGCAACACCTGGCTCTCGCCGCGCGCCCAGGGCACCGGCATCAACACCGAGGCCAAGCTGCTGATGCTGCGGCACGCCTTCGAGACCTGGGGCGTGCAGCGGATCTCGCTGCGCGCGGACGCCCGCAACCTGCGCTCGCGGGCCGCGATCGAGCGGCTCGGGGCCACCTCCGAGGGCGTCCGCCGGGCGCACTCGCGCGGGCTGGACGGGGTGGTGCGCTCGACCGCGTTCTACTCGATCCTGGACTCCGAGTGGCCTGCCGTCCGGGACATCATCGAGCTGCGGATCGCCGCCGCCACCTCGCCGAGCGCCCCGGATCCGGCGATCAACCAGGAGTGCCTTAGACAAGGCGGCAGCGGCGCCGGGCAGCTGATGATCACGGCCTGAGGGGGGACCGCTTACCGCTGACGGCATTCCTCAGCGCCCAGGTGAGGACAGCCGTTCCGTGGGGGTCCTCCGGTGCCACGGACCAACGGTGGTGGCTCGACTCGACGACCACCGAGACCGGGCGCCAGCCGCCGCGGATCCGGGTGACCGCCACCTCCCAGACCGGGTGGCCGTCCCTGGGGCGGCAGATCCTGACCGAACCCTCGTGGGTGTGCACCGCCCAGCGGCCGTCCAGCGTGTCCGTGTGCCTCCCGGCCCGGATGCGCTGCCACTGCTCGTCGGTCCATTCCACGTCGGGGACCGGGTGCGGGCGTGGGAGCAGCATGTCCGCGCGGCCCCGGCCGCCGGTGACCGACCCTGGCTCCGGGAACGCCCAGCCGGGCAGCGGCTCGCGGGCGGCCATCCACTCGGCCGGGATGCCGCGCGTGCCGGTGTACGAGGCGACCACTCCCCCGGTGATCGCGGCCACGGTGTCCATGTCGCCGCCCGCCACGATCGCCTCCCGGAGGGCGGCCCGGTAGTCGGTCAGCCGTCGGGCGGCGCACCACAGGGCGTACGGGACGGTGTCGGCGGCGGAGGTCCGGCTGCCGTTGCCGAGCACCTTGGCGGCGACCAGCGGGTCCGGTTCGGCGAGCAGGGCGATCGCCTCATGCAGGCCGTCGTGGACAGCGCCCAGCGGGGTGTGGTGGGCGATCCTGCCAAGGAACCTCTCCGGTGTCGTGCTCTCGGTCCGCGCCCGCACCGCCAGGGCCGCCGCCACCGCGACGGCGATCGCGCCGTCCACGGCCTGCGGGTGGGTGTGCGTGATGACCGCCGTACGGGCGGCCAGCCGGACGACCTCGTCCAGGTCGTCCGCGTACGCCGCCCCCAGCGGAGCGACCCGCATCGCGGCGCCGTTGCCGTACGAGCCCTGGCCGTCGAAGAGTTCGGCGGCCAGCGCCCGGGCGTCGCCGCCCTCGCGGATCAGCCGGAGCAGCCGGTTGGCCGCCGGGCCGTAGCCGCGGTCGAAGTCGTGGCGGCGGGCGAAGGCGTGGGTGAGGTCGAAGGTGTCGATCGTGCCGCGTTCGCGGTGGGCGGCGTACACCGAGCAGGCCATCTCGGTGTCGTCGGTCCACGGCCAGGGGCCGGGCGGTTCGGTACGGGAGGCGTGGTGGGCCCGGGCGGTTTCCGGGACGAAGAACTGCGCGCCGAGGGCGTCGCCGACGGAGAGGCCGTTGAGCGCGTCGAGCGCGGGGCCGTTGGGTTCGGTCATCATGTGCCCCCAAGCTCAGCCGCTGACCCGCCGTTTCGTCAACACCGTTACGCCGACGCCCCCGACGGGGGATGTTTCGCATACATCCGATCCGAGCGGGCAGCACCGGGGCATGACCCGCGCGAACCCCCTCGACCCCGTCGTCCCGCTCGGCGCCGACCAGCAGCACATCGCCACCCGGGCGCAGCTGCGCCGGCTCGGCGCGCCCTCCGGCACCATCGCCCACCGGCTACGACCGGGCGGGCCGTGGCAGCAGGTGCTGCCACGGGTGATCTGCCTGCAGAGCGGAAGGTTGACGGTCCATCAGAGAATGCGGGCCGCGCTGGCGTACGCGGGCCCGAAGGGGCGGGAGCCGCAGCCCGGGGAGGTGTTGCTGACCGGGTTCGCGGTGCTGGCCGACGCGGGGCTGCCGAGCGCCGGGCACCCGGGCGACCTTTCCGAGGTGGATGTCCTGATTCAAGGTCAACGCCACGTGGGGGACCGGCAGTTCGTCCGGGTCCACCGGGCGTCCGGGGTGATGCCGGGCGGCTTCGAGCGGGACGACGGGCTGTGGAGCGCCACGGTCGCGCGGGCACTGGCGGACCTCGCGCCGCGGGAGACCGGGCCGCGCCGGCTCCGGGCGCTGTGCGCCGAGGCCGTGCAGCGGCGGCACTGCGAACTCGGCGAGCTGCTGGACCAGTTGCTGGCCCGGCCGGGCGCGTTGGCGCTGCCGCAGGTGGCCCGGGTGGTGGAGGACCTGACCGCCGGGGCCCGTTCGGTGGTGGAGGGCGAGGCCCGCGAGGTGCTCGCCCACGCGGGCCTGCCCGAGCCGCTCTGGAACCCGGTGCTCTTCCTGGACGGCCGCTTCCTCGCCGTCCCGGACGCCTACTGGCCGCACGCCTGCGTGGCGCTGGAGATCGACTCCCGCGCCTACCACCTGCGCCCGGCCGACCACGAACGCGGCCTCACCCGCGCCAACCGGCTCACCGCCGCCGGCCTCCCGGTGGTCCGCACCACCCCGACCCAACTCCGCCGCGACCCGGCACCGGTGCTGCACGAGCTGACCGCCCTGGTCACCACCGGCCCGTACGGCCGGCACCACCGCATCACCTGGCGCCGGGCACGGTGACCTCGGCGGGGTCGCTCAGCAGCGGGGGTCGATCTCCTGGAAGGTGACGTAGTGGTCCGGGGACCAGTACTGCTCGCCGGAGCCGCCGGTGACGACGCGGCGGGTGCCGCGGTCGTTGGAGCTCGGGGTGACCACGGTGAACTCGTGGTAGTAGCCGTCGGCCTTCTTGGGGAGGCGGCTCTCGCGGTTCTCGAAGACGATGCCGTCCCGGTTGTACGGGTAGGGGCCGTTCTTGGCGATCAGGGTGAGGGTGTCCTGGGCCTGGCTGGGCAGCTTGGTGCGGCAGACGTCGGCCAGCGCCGGGTCGGCGGGGACCCAGCTGCCGCTCGGGACCGAGGCGCCGCCGGCCGGCGGGGACGGCTTGGGGGCCGAGGGCTTGGGGGCGGAGCCGCCCGCGGCGGCGGTGGTGGTGCTCGGGGAGGCCTTGGGGTGGCTGCTGCCGCCCTTGCCGGCGAGCAGGTAGCCGGCTCCGGCGAGGACCGCCAGGATCAGGACGGCCACGACGACGAGCGGGCTCTTGCTTCTGGTCATGCGGTCCAGCTTGGCAGGCGCCGCCACCCGGCTGAGCGAGCTGCACACGTGGCCGAGGCCACACGGCGCCGTGCGCAGACGTACGGCCGGGGGGGGGGGGGAGGGGGGTGGTATTTCCCCCCCTGCCAGTTTGGTGTCCTACCGCTCCCTCTCCCCCCCTCCCTGTCCCTTCTCCCCCCGCGCGTGTTGGCGTTT
>NZ_JBHTTU010000010.1:140696-175288 GCF_042794375.1 Kitasatospora sp. NPDC056531
GTGGGCACCCCGCGGGGGGGGTGGACGACAGAGGGGGCGGACCCCGAGTGGCGCGGGGGGAAGAGGTGTGGGGGGGGGGGCCCTCCCTTTTTCCCCCCCCCCCCCCCGGCCGTGTTACGTACGCCGGTTCTCCTGCGCCGAGCTCCGGTGTACGCCCTCCCGACGGGAGGGTGAGCGGTCAGTCGTACCCGCGCTTGAGTAGGGGATGCCTACCCTCTCAGCGCGAGTCGCTGCCCGCCGACTCGATGGCGGCGCGGCCGGCCTCCAGGCGCGCCACCGGGATCCGGAAGGGGGAGCAGGAGACGTAGTCCAGCCCCACCTCGTGGAAGAAGTGGACCGAGTCCGGGTCGCCGCCGTGCTCGCCGCAGACGCCGAGCTTGAGGTCGGGGCGGGTGGCCCGGCCGGCCTCGACGGCGTGCTTGACCAGGGAGCCGACGCCGTCGCGGTCGATGGTCTCGAACGGGGAGACCCCGAAGATGCCCTTCTCCAGGTAGGCGGTGAAGAACGAGGCCTCCACGTCGTCCCGGGAGAAGCCCCAGACGGTCTGGGTCAGGTCGTTGGTGCCGAAGGAGAAGAACTCGGCGGCCTCGGCGATCTGACCGGCGGTCACCGCGGCGCGCGGCAGCTCGATCATGGTGCCGAGCTTGATGTCCAGCTGGACGCCGGTGGACTGGGCGACCTCGGCGAGCACCCGCTCGCACTCGTCGCGGACCAGCTCCAGCTCCTGGACGGTGCCGACCAGCGGGATCATCACCTCGGGGCGCGGGTCCCCGCCGGCCAGCTTGCGCTCGGCGGCGGCCTCCGCGATGGCGCGGACCTGCATGCCGAACAGGCCGGGGATGACCAGGCCGAGGCGCACGCCGCGCAGGCCCAGCATCGGGTTCTGCTCGTGCAGCTTGTGCACCGCCTGGAGCAGGCGCAGGTCGTTCTCGTTCGGGTCCTTGCGGGCCTCGGCGAGGGCGACGCGCACCGACAGCTCGGTGATGTCCGGCAGGAACTCGTGCAGCGGCGGGTCGAGCAGGCGGACGGTGACGGGCAGGCCGTCCATCGCCTGGAAGAGCTCCAGGAAGTCGCTCTTCTGCAGCGGCAGCAGGGTGGAGAGGGCGAGCTCGCGGCCCTTGTCGTTGTCCGCGAGGATCAGGTGCTCGACCTCCTTGCGGCGCTCCTCACCGAGGAACATGTGCTCGGTGCGGCACAGGCCGATGCCCTGGGCGCCGTAGCGGCGGGCGCGCGAGCCGTCCTCGGCGTTGTCGGCGTTGGCGCGCACGGCGAGGCGGCGGCGGCCGTCGGCGTGCGACATCAGCCGGTGGACGGCCTGGACCAGTCCGCCCTGGACGTCGGCGCCGGCGTGCAGGGTGCCCTCGAAGTACTCGACCACGGGGGACGGCAGCACGGGTACCTCGCCGAGGTAGACCTTGCCGGACGCACCGTCGATGGAGACGATGTCGCCCTCCTCGACCACCAGGCCGTCGGCGGTGGTGAAGCGGCGGGACTTGGTGTCGACCTCCAGCTCCTCGGCGCCGCAGACACAGGTCTTGCCCATGCCGCGGGCGACGACGGCGGCGTGCGAGGTCTTGCCGCCGCGCGAGGTGAGGATGCCCTCGGCGGCGATCATGCCGTCCAGGTCGTCCGGGTTGGTCTCGCGGCGGACCAGGATGACCTTCTCGCCGGAGCGGGACCACTTGACGGCGGTGTAGGAGTCGAAGACGACCTTGCCGATCGCGGCGCCCGGCGAGGCGGCGAGGCCCCAGCCGATCTGCTTGGACTCGGCGGTCGGGGCGAAGCGCGGGAACATCAGCTGCGCCAGCTGGCCGCCGGTGACGCGCATCAGGGCCTCGTCCAGGTCGATCAGGCCCTGGTCGACCAGCTGGACGGCGATCCGGAAGGCGGCCGCGGCGGTGCGCTTGCCGACGCGGGTCTGCAGCATCCAGAGCTTGCCGCGCTCGATGGTGAACTCGATGTCGCAGAGGTCGCGGTAGTGGTTCTCGAGCTTCTGCATGATCGCCATCAGCTCGTCGTACGACTTCTTGTCGAGCTTCTCCAGCTCGGACAGCTGCAGGGTGTTGCGGATGCCGGCGACGACGTCCTCGCCCTGGGCGTTGGACAGGTAGTCGCCGTAGACGCCCTGGGCGCCGGTGGAGGGGTCGCGGGTGAAGGCGACGCCGGTGCCGGAGTCCTCGCCGAGGTTGCCGAAGACCATGGTGCAGACGTTGACCGCGGTGCCGAGGTCGTTCGGGATGCGCTCCTGACGGCGGTACAGCCGGGCGCGGTCGCCGTTCCAGGAGTGGAAGACGGCGTGGATGGCGAGGTCCATCTGCTCGCGCGGGTCCTGCGGGAAGGCCCGGCCGGTCTCGCGCTCGACGATGCCCTTGAACACCTCGACCAGTTCCCGGAGGTCGGAAGCGTCCAGGTCCAGGTCGTTGGCGGTGCCCTTGGCGTGCTTGGCCTCGTCCAGGGCCTCCTCGAACAGCTCGCCGTCGACGCCCAGGACGGTCTTGCCGAACATCTGGACCAGGCGGCGGTAGGAGTCCCAGGCGAAGCGCTCGTTGCCGGACTGGGCGGCGAGGCCGGCCACCGAGGCGTCGGAGAGGCCGATGTTGAGGACCGTGTCCATCATGCCGGGCATGGAGAACTTGGCGCCGGAGCGGACCGAGACGAGGAGCGGGTTGTCGGCCTGGCCGAGCTTCTTGCCCATCTCCCGCTCGAGGGCCTCCAGGTGGGCGCTGATCTCCTTGTGCAGCGAGGACGGCTCGCTGCCGGTCTCCAGGAAGACCTTGCAGGCCTCGGTGGTGATGGTGAACCCCGGGGGGACGGGGAGGCCCAGGTTGGTCATCTCGGCCAGGTTCGCGCCCTTGCCGCCAAGAAGATCCTTGAGGTCCTTGTTTCCTTCGGTGAAGGAGTAAACAAACTTCTGCTGGGACGGCACGGGTCGGTCTCCTCGTACGCGGTTGCCCTGACGCCGGAGAACATACCCATTTCGAAGGCACTTCTCTGCCCTGAATAGGCCACACGAGGCTGGTACCGAGCGGTAACCCGCTAGATCGAATGCACATAAAGGCGTTCACCTCTGTTGGTGAAATCGTCCGCCTGACGCTAGCAAGCCTTCAAGTCTTGAAGGCGACGAAACCCGAAGATCGCCCGATTCGGACGCTGGGTAGCGGTCGTGCGTCCGTCGCGTTGCCCCGGCTTGATTTCCTGCACCCGGATCGTCCGATCGAGCCCGGATCGGCTTCGGGAAGCGATCCGCCGCCGACCTGTCCATTTCGTCCACTGACCGGCCGTCAGCCGCAACTCCGTGTGGCAAGCGTCACCAGCGCATCCCACCGGTCGAACGTAGACCACCTCCGCCGATCGTCGCACTCCGTCCAGGAATGTGCTCGTTCCGTGACATTGGGGCGCCAAAAAGGAGCCCTCCTGTCCAGGATGGACAAGAGGGCCAGGACCGACTGGCGACCGGGCCAGGAGGGCCCATTTCGCCACTACGGACAGATCATCCGCCAGAGGTATCCGATTCGGCGTCCGCGCCCGGCCGGGCGCAGTCGTACGGATCGTCCAACCAGTTCTCCGGCAGGACCACCCGGTTGTTGCCGCTGGTGCGCCCGCGCGGGCCGTCCGCGCCGATCGGCCAGGACTGGGTCTGCTCCACCTGGGCCAGCGTTTCGGCCAGATCGGCCAGCGAGGAGGCGCCCGCGAGCTTCACCCGCAGCTCCGAGCCGACCGAGAAGCCCTTGGTGTACCAGGCGACGTGCTTACGGAAGTCGATCACGCCGCGTGCCTCGTCCCCCAGCCACTCGCCGAGCAGCTGGGCGTGGCGCACCATCGCCCGGGCCACGTAGCCGAAGTCGGGTCGGGCGTAGTCCACGTCGCCCTCGAAGATCGAGACCAGGTCCTTGAACAGCCACGGCCGACCCAGGCAGCCGCGGCCGACCACGACGCCGTCACAGCCGGTCTCCCGCATCATCCGCAGCGCGTCGTCGGCCGACCAGATGTCCCCGTTGCCCAGCACCGGGATGTGCGCCGGGACGGAGTCGCGCAGCCGGGCGATCGCCGACCAGTCGGCCGTCCCGCCGTAGTGCTGGGCGGCGGTGCGCCCGTGCAGGGCGATCGCGGCCACGCCCTCCTCCGCGCCGATCCGGCCGGCGTCCAGATAGGTGAGGTGGTCGTCGTCGATGCCCTTGCGCATCTTCATGGTCACCGGCAGGTCGCCCGCGTTGGCCACCGCCTCGCGCAGGATCTCGCGCAGCAGGTTGCGCTTGTACGGCAGCGCCGAGCCGCCGCCCTTGCGGGTGACCTTGGGGACGGGGCAGCCGAAGTTGAGGTCGATGTGGTCGGCCAGGCCCTCGTCCGAGATCATCCGGGCGGCCTTGCCGACGGTCACCGGGTCCACCCCGTACAGCTGGATCGAGCGCGGCTTCTCACTCGGGTCGAACTTGATCAGCTGCATGGTCTTGGCGTTGCGCTCGACCAGCGCCCGGGTGGTGATCATCTCCGAGACGTACAGGCCCTTGCCGCCGCTCTGCTCGCGGCACAGGGTGCGGAACGGCGCGTTGGTGATGCCGGCCATCGGTGCCAGCACGACGGGCGGCCACACCTGGATCGGGCCGATGTCCAGCGGCGCGAACTCGGTCTCGGGCGCGGTGGGTGCGGGCGTGGCTGTCATGCGCGGCTGACCTCGGGTAGGGGGACGGGACTCTTCATTGTCCCCCACCCGGGTCACCCGCCCGGCCTACTGCGCATCGGAGCGGTAGCCGATGTCCAACGAGCCCGAGCCGACGTCGGCCTCCAGGCTCCTGTCGCTGGTGGCGTCACCCAGGGCCGGGTCGATGTTGCTGCTGCCCGAGCCCGTGCCGCCGTTGACCCGGTAGCGGGCACCCTTCGGCATGAACATGGTCACCGAGCCGGAGACGGTGCTCACCTTGACGTCCTGCGGCGCCGACCGGAAGGACAGGTCCACCGCCCCAGAGGTGCTGGACACGTCCGCCCGGTCCGAGGAGAGGTCCGTCCCCTGCGTCATCCCGGAGGTGGTGCTCGCGTGGACCGGGCCGGACAGCCGGCGCAGGATGATCGAGCCGGAGGTCCCGTCCAGCCGGACGCCGCCGCTGAGGTCCGACACCTCGACCGCCCCCGAGGTCACCGAGCCGGAGACCTCGGTCTCCGCGGGCACTTCCAGCTCGATCGAGGCGCCGCAGTTGTAGAAGGGCAGCGAACGCCGGCACTCCACGCCGACGGTCATCGTGTCGCCGACGACATCGGCGCGCACCCGGGGCTCGGAGACCGTCCAGTCGAGGTTCTTGCGCACCACGACCCGGCCCTCCACACCCGGCTTGATCCGCACCGACGCGCTGCTCGTGGCGAGCTGCAGCTTGTGGACGGTGGCCACGTACGTCTGCTGCTCGGTCCGTGACTGCCGGGCCACCAGGGCCATGGTCTGCGCCCCGCCCATGACCACCACGAACACCACGGTGAGCACCCCGGTGATCCGCCACGCCCTGGTGGACCGCGCGCTCACGTGATCTCCAGGAAGCGCAGCACCGCCATCACCCGGCGGTGGCTGTCGTCGGCCGGCGGGAGGTCCAGCTTGGTGAAGATCGAGTTGATGTGCTTGGCCACCGCACTGTCGCTGACCACCAGGGCTGCGGCGATCGCCGCGTTGGAACGGCCCTCCGCCATCAGGGAGAGCACGTCCCGCTCGCGCGGGGTCAGCTTCTCCAGCGGGTCCCGGTGGCGGCGCACCAGCAGCTGGGCCACCACCTCCGGGTCCAGCGCGGTGCCGCCCTCGGCGACCCGCTGCAGCGCGTCCACGAAGTCGTCCACATTGGCCACCCGCTGCTTGAGCAGGTAGCCGACGCCGCTGGTGTTGGTGGCCAGCAGGTCCGCGGCGTAGCGCTCCTCCACGAACTGGGAGAGCAGCAGCACGGCGGTGTCCGGCCACTGCTGCCGGATCACCATCGCGGCCTTCACCCCCTCGTCGTGGAAGCCCGGCGGCATCCGCACGTCGGCGACCACCACCCGGGGACGGTGCTCCTCGACGGCGGCCAGCAGTTCGACGGCGTCCCCGACGGCGGCCACGACCTCGAAGCCCACCGCCTCCAGGACCTTGACCAGGCCGACCCTGAGCAGGACCGAGTCCTCGGCGATCACAGCGCGCACGGCAACTCCACGGTGATGGTGGTGGGCCCCCCGAGGGGGCTGAGAACGGACAGCGTGCCGTCGACCGAGGCGGCGCGCTTGCGCAGACCGGTGAGCCCGGTGCCGCGCGAGGGGTCCGCGCCGCCCACGCCGTCGTCGCTGATGACCAGGCGCAGTCGGCCCCCGGCCGTGCGCACCGACACCTCGACCTGCTTGGCGCGGGCGTGCTTGGCCACGTTGGTGAGCGCCTCGGAGACGGTGAAGTAGGCGACCGCCTCGACGGTCGGGGCGACCGGGGCGGACAGGTCGACGTCCAGGCGCACCGGCAGCGGGGCGCGGGCGGCGATGCCGGACAGCGCCGCGTCCAGGCCGCGATCCTCCAGGACGGCCGGGTGCAGGCCGCGGACCAGGTCGCGCAGCTCGTCGATGGCGGCCTGCGCCTCCTCGTGCGCCGCGACGATCACCTGCATGGCGTCGGGCGGGCAGTCCTTGAGGGTGCGCCGGGCCAGGCCCAGATTCATCGCGAGGGAGGTGAGGCGCTGCTGGGCGCCGTCGTGCAGGTCCCGCTCGATCCGGCGGCGCTCGGCGTCCACCGCGTCCACCAGGCCGGCCCGGGACTCGGCGATCTCCTCGACCCGGCGCTCCAGCTTCTCCGCCCGGTTGGGCCCGAGCAGGACCTGCGCCGAGCGGACCTCCAGCCAGGCGGTCAGCGTTGTCACCCCGGGCGCCGCCACCAGCGACAGCACACCGAACACCGTGAGCACCACGTCCAGGCCGGCCAGCTCGCTGCGCAGCCCCGATCCGAGCGGCAGCAGCCAGACCCAGGCGTACAGGGTGGTCAGCACCAGGGCGATGCCCCAGAGATAGACGGCGGCCAGCGCACAGAGCGCCAGGGCCGGGCCGATCAGCAGGTGGTAGGCGATCTGACGCCAAGCCAGGCCGAGCCGCAGCCGGCCCAGCCGCAGGGCCGCGGGCGCGCCGGGCGGCGGCACCTCCACACCGCAGAGGGCGCGCAGCCGTCCGCGCTGGAGGGCGGTGAGCCAGCGGGTGCAGGTCAGCACGACCGCGAGGACCGGGAAGAGCAGGGGGGACTCGGTCATCGCCAGCCAGACCGGCACGGCCATGGGTATTCCGGCCGCTATGAAGCGGGTGTCCCGCCAGGCCCCGGCCGACCACGGCGGGCGGCGGAGGCTCCTGACGAGCGCTCGGCGCAACGTGGTGGAGGGCATGGCGGACAGCGTAGGGCCCGGTGATCAAGAGCCGCCATGAAGGGGGGTGCCCGATGGGGGTGTAGCTAGGTACACCCCCGATTCGGTGTGGGGCACCACCGACAGGAGGCCCCTCCGGGCGGAAGGCTTGGGGACATGACGAGCACCGCATCGCACTCCGCCACTCCGCCGCACGGGCGGCCCGTCCCCGGGAACCACGGGGGTGTTCCCGGGGGCGCGCTCCACCCGGCGTCGGGGCCGGAGGGGACGCTGCCGACCGGGGCCGGGCCCTGGTCGGTCCGCAGCGTCGGGTCCGGCCGCGGCCGGGCCGCGCTGGAGCTGTACCAGTACGGCGAGTTGGCCGACGTCCTGGTCGCCGCCCGGCTCACGCCGCAGCTGGTGCGCGGCGCCCGGCGCAGCCCGTCCGCCGGGAACCGCTCGCACGCGTTCGCCTGGGGGCGGCTGCCGGCCGACGGCGCGGCACCCTCGGTGCTGTTCACCGGCGGGCGGCGGCTGTTCCGTACGGCCCGTCCGTTCCGGACGGCTTCGGCGGCCCGGGTGGTCACGGTGGCCGGGTGCTTCTGGCTGGCCTGGGCCGAGGGGCCGTTCGACGCGGTGCTGGTCGAGCACCCGGCGGGCGGGCCGGCCGAGCGGCTGCCGCTGCAGCGGGTCCGGGAGCGCCAGGTCGCGGTGGTCGGGGGTGCGGCATGACCATCGCCGTCGTCTCGGGTGCCCCGGCGTACGTCCTGCGGGAGCGCTTGCGGCAGGCACCGCGGCTGGCGGCCTTCGCGCTGCTGCCCTGGCTGATGATCCTGGCCGTCAACCACGAGACCCCGTGGGTGGTGCTCGACCTGCTGGAGTTCGCCGGCCTGCTGTCGCTGGACGCGCTGCTGCTCCGGCGCAGCCCCGCCGCGCTGTGGGCGGGCGCGGCGGTGGCCCTGCTGCTCGCCGGGGACGCGCTGGTGGACATCTCCTTCGCCGGGCCGGGGCACGCGGTGCTGACCGCGCTGGTGATGGCGTTCTGCGTCGAACTGCCGCTGGCGGCGGTGTGCCTGCTGCTCGGGCGGGAGGCGATACGCGGCGGGCGGCGACACGCGGCTGGCGGGCGGCGGGCCTAGAGACTCGTCGGCAGCCGGTCCATCAGCGCGCGGGTCTCCTCGTCCAGCGGGGTGTAGCTGATCATGCGGGTTCCGAGCCGGGGGCTGAGCCAGAAGTTGGTGTACTCGCAGCGCAGCAGGCCGATGCCCGGCACCTGGAAGCGCTTGATCCCGTTGCCCGGCCGCATCACCTCGTGCCGCTGCCACTCCTCCTCGAAGTCCGGCGATGCCTTGCGCACCCGGGCCAGCAGTGCCTTCCAGGTCGGCTCGGCGGGGTGGTCGGCCATCGCCGCGCGGAACCGGGCCACCATGCCGAGGCGTTCGGTCCGGTAGTCGATCAGCACCTCGCGGAAGTGCGAGTCGGTGAAGGCCAGCCACATCAGGTTCCGGTCCTCGGGCGGCAGCTCCTCCAGCCTGCCGACGAAGCCGGTGTACTGCGCGTTGTACGCCAGCACGTCGTAGCGGGAGTTGAGCACCACGGCCGGGTACGGCGCCAGCTGCTCCAGCACCAGCCGCACGCTCGGCGTGACCGAGGGGCAGTCCTGGATCGGCGCCGGGTCCTCCGCGCCGGCCAGGGTGAACAGGTGCGCCCGCTCGCTCGGGTCCAGCAGCAGCGCCCGGGCCACCGCGTCCAGCACCTGGGTGGACACCTGGATGTCCCGGCCCTGCTCCAACCACGTGTACCAGGTCACCCCCACGGCGGCGAGCTGCGCGACCTCCTCCCGGCGCAGCCCCGGGGTGCGGCGGCGGCCGGTCATCGGCAGGCCCACCTGTTCGGGTGCGATGCGCTCCCGGCGGCTGCGCAGGAACGCCGCCAGGTCGTGCCGACGGGCGTCGCCGAGGGTGCTGCGGTGCGGCGCGGCCGAGCCGGGACGGGCTTGCGCGACGGGGGTCATCAGGCTCATGGTCCCAGCATGCGGCAGTCCGCATCCTGTTGCCAGGTACTTCTTATACCTGGATAACCACACTCTGGTACCAGGGTATGGCGAGGCGGATCGTATGACCCGTGACTCAACCACTCGCCGTCGCCCCGGCCTCGAGCCGGACCGCCCCCACAGCCGCCCCCCACACCTCGTCGTCAGGCACCGCAGGGCCCTCCCTCGGCACCGCCGGACTGGTCACCGTCCTGCTCGGGGCCTTCCTCCCGATGCTCGACTTCTTCATCGTCAACGTCGCCCTGCCCACCATCGACAAGGACCTGGCCGCCGGACCCGCCGTCCTGGAGCTGGTCGCCGCCGGCTACGGCATCGCCTTCGCCGTCCTGCTCGTGCTCGGCGGGCGGCTCGGCGACATCTTCGGCCGCCGCCGGCTCTTCGTCGCCGGCGCCGCCGCCTTCGCGCTCACCTCGCTGGCCTGCGGCCTCGCCCCCGACGCGTGGTCGCTGGTCGCCGCCCGGGCCGCCCAGGGCGCCTCGTCCGCGCTGCTGATCCCCCAGGTGCTCGGCACCATCACCGCCGCCACCGACGGCGCCCGGCGCGGCCGCGCGCTCAGCATCTACGGCGCCGTCGGCGGGATATCCGTGGTGATCGGGCAGGTGCTCGGCGGGATGCTGGTCGCCGCCGACCTGTTCGGCACCGGCTGGCGCTCGGTCTTCCTGGTGAACGTGCCGTTCGCGCTGCTCGCCGTGGTCCTGGCCGTCCGGTACGTGCCGGAGAGCAAGGCCACCCAGGCCGCCCGGGTCGACGTGCTCGGCACCGTCCTGCTCACCGCCACCCTGTTGGCCCTGCTCATCCCGCTGATGGAGGGCCGCGCGGCCGGCTGGCCGCTCTGGTCCTGGCTGCTGCTCGCCCTGTTCCCGGTGCTGGCCGTCGCCTTCGCCCTGGTCGAGCGCCGCGCCGAGCAGCGCGGGGACACCCCGCTGGTGCCGCCGACCCTGCTGCGGATCCCCGAGATGCGGCGCGGCCTCGGCATCGCGCTCCCCTACTTCGCGGGCTTCGGCGGCTTCATGTTCAACATCGCGGTCGCCATCCAGCAGGGCCTCCACCTCGGTGTGGTCGCGGCCGGCTGGGCGCTCGTCCCGATGGCCGTCGGCTACTTCTGCGCCTCGCTGTCCGGCCCGCGCCTGATCGGCCGCTGGGGCAGCCGGGTGCTCAGCGCCGGCGCCGTCATCCAGGCCGTCGGCCTCGCCACCCTCGCGCTGACCATCCTCGCCGACTGGTCGCACTTCTCCCCGCTGCGGATGGCCCCCGGCGTCGCCCTCGCCGGCATCGGGCAGGGCCTGATCGGCACCCCGCTGTTCCGGGTCGTCCTCTCCAAGGTCCCCGCCGCCCGGGCCGGCGTCGGCAGCGGCGTCCTCGCCACCAGCCAGCAGTCCAGCCTCGCCCTCGGCGTCGCCACCCTCGGCACGCTCTACCTGTCCCTCGCCCCCACCCTCGGCATGGACCGGGCGCTCGCCCTGTGCCTGGGCATCCAGTTGGTCGGTTCCTTCACCATCCTGTACCTGACCACCCGTCTCCCCCGCACCATCGGCTGAGCCCGGCGGGCCCTGCGGGGCCCCGGGCGACGGCTCACGGCCTCGCGATCGGTTCTCCGCCGATCGCGAGGCCGTTCTGTGCGGCCGTTCTGTGCGCGGCTACCGGCCGAGGCCGTCGAGCCAGCCGCCGACCAGGCCCCGCACACTGGCGGGCACCGCCGCCACCGGAGCCCTCATCGACCGGCACCTGCGCGCCCTCACCCTCGCCTCCTGCGGGCTCCTCGCCCTCGCGGCGATCGTCATCGCCGCCGCCCTGATCAGCTCTACGGCCTGGCCAGTCCACGCCGCCGCCGTGATCTGGGGCCTCGGCTTCGGCGGCGCCGCCACCCTCCTGCAGACCGCCGTCGCCGACGCCGCCGACCTCGCCCAGTCCCTCCTGGTCACCTGCTGGAACCTCGGCATCGCCACCGCGGCGGCGGCCGGCGGACTCCTCCTCGACCACGGCGGGCCCGAGTCGCTGCCCTGGTCGGCGCTGGCGCTGCTGGCGCTCGCCCTGGCGGTGGCGGCGGCCGCCCCGGCGGCACGGGCTTCCCGGGCGGGGATGGGCCGGGCGAGGGTGACACCCGTTCGCGTGAAGTCGAGGCGAGGCGCCCGTCTTCCCGCTCGACGCACGTCAGCCTGGACCGCATGACAACCGCGATCTCCGCACGACAACTCCACGAGCACACCGACGAGTTGACCGCCCGGGTGGCGACCGGCGAGCGCTTCGGGATCGCCCGGGGCGGCCGGCTGGTCACCGCGCCGGCTCCGCCCGCCCTTTAGCCGAGCCTCGCCTCATGGGCGGACACCCCGGTTTCCCAGGAGGTCTGAGCCTCACCCGTCAGCGAGCGAGCCGACGAAGCGGTCCAGTCGCTCGACGACCTGCCGCAGGATGTCGACCGAGCCGACCGGATCCTCGTCACGCTCCAAGCCGTGGTCGGCGCCGGGGAGTTCCAGGACTTCGTGCCCGGTCGAGTCGGCGATCCGGCGGTCCCACCGCCGGTCGGCGCTCCCGCCGACGAGCAGGGTCGGCGCCTGGGCCCGTCCGAGGGCGTGGGCCACCTGGTCGAGGGTGAGGATGGGCGTCAGCCAGGCCGCCGCGAGCTCGCGGTCGGCGGCGAGGCCGCACGCGAAGGAGCCGAGGGACTTGCCTACCAGCAGGCGGCAGGCGCCGCGCTCGGCGTCCACCGCCTCGGCGGCCTGCCGTTCCACCCAGGCGATCCACTCCTCCATCGCCAGGTCGGTGGATTCCGCCGGGAGTTGCCACCACAGCTCCTGGACCGTCCAGCCGTGCCGGAGCAGGACGGCCCGGGCGAAGTGCAGCAGTGGCCGGGCGGGCGAGTAGCCGCCGCCGGGGAGGACGAGCGCGACGCGGTCGGGGTCGCCGTCGTAGCGGGTGGGCAGGGTCAGCGGGGCGGAAGCAGCCATGGCCGGAGGCTACTGCCCGGACGGTCAGTGGGCGGTGAAGTTCCTGTCGAGGAGCAGCTGCAGCACGTCGGTGTGGAAGTCCGGGAAGTCCATCGGGACGATGCCGAGGTGGGTGAACTGTTGGCGGCGGGCGGCGAGGTAGTCGCGGACGGGCGGGAGAATGGCGTCGGCGTTGACCTTGGGCCAGCCGCCGTTGGCGTAGCTGGTGAAGTTGACGTACATCCGCGGGGAGGCCTGGTCGCCGGAGGCGCGGTCGAACCAGTCGATGACGGCCCGGGACTTGGCGGCGAGGCTGATGCCCTGGAAGGTGTCCTGGGTGGCGAACCAGGGGTTGGCGGCGCTGGACCACTGGATGACCGACCAGGGGTTGGCGAAGTCGGCGGCGAGGACGATGCGGCCGCGGGCCTGGCCGAGGGTGGGCCACCAGGGGTCGGTCCAGAACAGCGGGCGGTAGCCGAGGCCGTCCAGGTAGTGGTTGATCCGGCGCTGGAACTCGGGGGCTTCGAGCCGGTTTCCGCCCGCGTACTCGTTCCTGATCCGCATGACGACGACCTCGCCGGGGCGGGCGGCGAGGAAGGCGCGGCACTGGTCGAGGACGTCCTGGAGGCGCAGGTACTGGTAGGCGTCGCTGTGATAGATGCCGAGTTCGTCGGCGGTGCCGGCCAGGCCGTTGCAGCGGATGTCCAGGAAGCGTATGCCGCGCTGGAGTTGCTCGGGCAGGCCCCAGTTCTGGGTGTGGGACCACTCGGTGCCGTGCCACGGATCGGTGCAGCAGGAGTCGTGGGTGCCGGGGATGGTGAGGGCGGTCAGCGGGGTCGGGTCGCCCAGGGCGGCCATCCAGGCGGACGGGTCAACGGCGGTGGCGGCGCGGGCTGTTACGGGCCGCAGGAGCCCGCCGACGGCGGGGAGGGCAGCGGCTCCCCAGCGCAGGACGTCGCGACGGGTGGGGCTGCTCATGGGCGCTCCTTCGTCTCGGCCTCGCTCGAACTGTTGTGTCCTCCAGCGGGTGTGCTCGACCGAGCGGGCCACGAAACCCCTTCGGTGCCACCGAGGCTGGACCTCGCGTGGTCACGTCCCGATCGCCTCGGGCGGCACCGTCCGAGGGCTGGTCGTCACCGCCACGAGGGTGCCGGCCAGGGCGATCGAGGCGAAGACGGTCAGCGCCCCGGCGGTGCCGACCGCGCCGGCCAAGGCGCCGCCCAGCAGTGCGCCTACTGGTATGACGAGCTGGCCCATCGATCGCGAAAGCCCGAGCACCCGGCCGAGTTGGTCCGGCGGGGAGAGCAGCTGCTGCAGGGTCACCGAGCTGACGGCCCACACCGTCGCGCAGAAGCCGAACACCAGCTGGTAGGCGATCAGCACCGGCAGCGCGAAGCCCAGCGAGGCCGCCGGGATCAGGAACAGAGCGGCCGCGGCGAGCGGGCCGAAGACCGGAATCACCCTGGTCAGGCCGACCCGGGCGATGACCTTCTTGCCGGTGAGGACGGCGGTCACCGCCGCCACGCTGAAGGCGGCCGTGGTGACGCCTACCTCGCCGGGGCCCAAGTCGGCCACCTGGTACGCGAAGTAGGCGTACAGGCCGCCGAGCCCGGCCCCGCCGAAGTTGAGGGCGGCGGCGGCCACGGCGAGCCGGGCCAGCACCGGCTGGTCGCGGAGCACCCCGAGGCCCTCCCGCAGGGACTCGACGACCCCCGGCCGCGCGGTCGGGCGCGTTGTCGCTTCGGCGTCCCGTTGGAGCCTGGGCAGGCTCAGGGCCACGGCGGACAGCCCGTAGCTGACCGCGTCCGCCACCATCGCGGTGGCCGCTCCCACGGCCTGCACCAGCGCGGCGGCCAGCCCGGGCCCGGCGATCTGGCCGACCGAACGGGCCCCGGCCAGCTTGGCGTTGGCGGCGACCAGGCCGTCCTTGGCCACGAAGTCGGACACCGCGGTCGGCACGGCGATCGCGGAGAGCCCGCCGAGTGCGCCGGAGACGGCCGCCACCCCGTAGAGGTGGACCAGCGTCAACGCACCGGCGGCGTGCGCCAGCGGCACGGTGGCGACCAACAGGAGCTGGACGAGGTCGACGGTGACCAGCAGCCGCCGGCGGGAGGCGACCCGGTCGACCAGCACCCCGGCGAACGGACCGGTCAGGCCCTGCACCCCGTACTCCAGCGCAAACAGCAGGGAGGCGGCGAGCGGCCCGGCATCCAGGAGCAGGATCGCCAGCGTCGGCAGCGCGAGTGCAGTGACCTGCGTGCCCGCCACGCTCACGCCCTGGGAGAACATCAGGGCGGGCACCGCCCTCCGGGAGAGGGCCACCGGGACAGCTCCTGCACCCTCATCCGCCATGACCCTCAAGCTACTTCATCGCATCGAGACCCAGAAGCCCGCGCCGGACCCCCTTGTTCGTGCGCAGAAGTCGGCCGGGCCGACTTCTCGCGCAGCGGGCCCGGACTGCGCCCCTTACCGGGAGGCCGATTCGTGTGCGATGATCCAGGTCGGGGGAGGGGGAGCCATGGGCCTTGTCATCGCATTCCTGGTCGCGCTCGTTTCTGCCGTCGTCGGCATCACCGCGTTCCTGATCCACCGGGAACGGGCCCGCCGGCGCTGGACGGACGAGGCGGAGGGCCTGCTGATCGAGCAGCAGCGCACCACCCAGGCCGCCCGGATCCGCACCACCTACTCCAGCGCGTCCATGCACCACGGCAACGGGCTGGTCACCGACGACCTGCACAAGTACTACAGCTGAGCGCGGCTCAGGGCACGAGCGACGCCGACGCCCCTCAGGGCGTGAGCGAGGCCAGTGCCGCGGGGCGGGCCGCGCCGGCGGCGGCAGATCCCTGTAGCAGGGCGGCCAGGTCGTGGGGCGGCGCCGGCTCGGCGGTCGGGGTCGCGGCGGTGATGCGGTCCAGCCGGAAGCCCCGGCCGGCCCGGCGGGTACGGCACCAGGCGATGAGGTACCACTTGCCGTCGGCGGTGAGCAGCCCGGCCGGTTCCACGGCGCGGTCGCTTTCCCGCCCGGCGGCGTCGGCGTAGGACAGCCGCAGCACCGTGCCGTCGGTGAGGGCCCGCTCCACCCCCGTGCGGACCGATTCCGCGGTCCGGGTGGGTAGTGCGACGATCCGGGCGGCGAGTTCCTGGGCCGCCGTCGAAGCGGGGCCGGTCATCGCGGCGGCGATCTTCTGAGAGGCCGTACGGACCGCGCCGGCGTACGGGGCCGAGGTGTCGGCCGCGGCGAGCGCGGCGACCAGTGCCGAGGCCTCCTCGGGGGTGAGGCGGATCGGCGGCAGGGTCATCGCCGGGTCGATCGACCAGCCCCCGCCCCGCCCGGTGGTGGCGCGCACCGGGACGCCCGACTCCATCAGCGCCTGGAGGTCCCGCTGCACGGTGCGCGCGCTCACCTCGAACCGCGCGGCGAGCGCGGCGACCGTCAACGATCGCGGCGCCGCCGCGCGCAGCTCCTCCACCAGTGCGTAGAGCCGAGGGGTGCGGTTCATGCGACCGACGCTACCGTCCCGCGCCGGCCAGGAAGTCCCGCTCCCGCTGCTGTTCGCGTGCGGTGACGGCCAGCGGGAACAGGGTGAAGCCGTGCATCGCCCCGGCGACGACGGCGAGTTGGACGGGCGCCCCGGCCGACTGCCACCGCTGGGCCAGGAACAGCGAGTCGTCCAGCAGCGGGTCCTCGCTGCCGACCATGATGCGGGCGGGCGGCATGCCGGTCAGGTCGGCGCACAGCGGTGAGATCTCCGGATCGCGCCGCTCGTCCGGACTCAGGCCCGGCGTGAAGAGCTCGTAACTGCCGTGCAGGGAGTCGGAGTTGCTCAGCAGGCGGCGGGATCCGAACAGCCGCTGGCTCGGCGTCATCGACAGGTCGTACGGGCCGAAGGCCAGGTGGGCCGCCCGGAACGCGCCGGTGATGCCGTGCCGGTCGCGCAGCCGCAGCAGGGTCAGGACGCTCAGGTGGGCGCCGGCCGACTCGCCGCCGATCAGCAGCCGCCGGGTGCCGAACTCGGCCTCGGCGTGGTCCACCAGCCATCGGGCGGCGGCCTCGCAGTCGTCGGGCCCGGCGGGGAAGGGGTGTTCCGGGGCGAGGCGGTAGTCCACGCTCACCACCGCGAGTCGGGCTTCGGAGGCCAGGTTCCAGAGCTTCTCGTCCTGCCCGTCGGCGGAGCCGAACGCCCAGCCGCCGCCGTGGATGTGCAGGTACACGCCGTCGACGCGCTCCGGCACGAACGTCCGGGCCCTCACCCCGGACGGGAGGAGGCGGTCCTGGCCCTGCGGGAGTCGCACCGGGGGCGTGTCGCCGCCGAGCCGGTTGCGTCGCAGGTGCGCTATCAGGGCCGCGTCGGGCGCCTGCCCGCGCGGGGGGCGGAGGGCGGCGGCGGCCTCGAACTGCTCGTTGAAGGCCAGGGTCTCGGAGAGGCAGTCCTCGTCGGTGATCGTCATGAGTCGATGGTCGCGACTGTTCGCGACAACAGCCTGTCACCCTTTTTCGGTGACCTGCGTCACAGCGATGCTGCCGCGGCGACCGGCCGGTGCGACTGCCCCCGGCTGGAGGCCGCGGGCGTCCTGCGCCAGGAGGGGCGGGGCCGGCGAACCGGAATCAGGCGCCGGACCTGCCCCCCTCCGCACCTTCGACGTCCCCGAGGGCTATGGGCCCGACGCGGCTGGCTTCCGCAGCGGGTGGATACTGCCTCCCATGCATTCGGACATAGGCCGCCCGAGATGGTGGCTCGCGATTCGAGCCTTCCTGCTCTTCCTCGTGTGCGGAGGACTTGGCTGCTTCGCCTACGAGGTGGTGGCGCATCGCCCGGTCGGCGGGATGCCGTGGGGCGGGCTGCTGTTCGGGGCGATCGTGTCCGCGACGCTCAGCGCACTGCTCCCGGAGCGACGGCGCCGCTGAGCCCCGCCCCGGCGAGCGGACTCGTCAGGCCCTGGCGGGCTCAGCGGGGCGGGATGATTCCGGTCAGCCACTTGAAGGTCGGGACGACCAGCGGCTTCCAGGTCGACGTCAGGTGCGCACCGGTGGTCTCGAACGGCGTGACGGTGGTCGGGCTCTTCGCCGCCTGCTGGAGGGCGGTCGCGTCCTCCAGCCCGTCGCCCCGCTTGCCGGTCACGTAGAGCGCGACGTTCGGCGGGGTCGGGGCGTGGGTGAGGATGTAGAGCGGGTTGGAGGTCTCGCGCAGCTTCGGGTCCTTGGCGGTCAGTGAGGCCGGTTCGCCGGCCGGGTCGTTGTAGCCGGACATGCTGATCGCGGCGCGGTACCGGTTCGGGTGGGAGAGCGCGAGGCGCAGGGCGCAGTGGGCGCCGGCCGAGTAGCCGGACAGGGCCCAGCGGTCCGGGGTGGTGTCGGCCCGGAAGTTGTCCACGATCATCTGCGGGACGTCCCGCGAGAGCCAGGTGTCGGCGTTGACCTTACCGGGGACGTCGGCGCACCCGGTGTCGGTATTGCCGAGGAGGGTGACGCGCGGTACGACCAGGATAAACGGGGTCACCTGACCGGACTTCATCAGTGGTTCCAGCTGCTTGGTCGCTTCCATGGCATCGCCGAACCAAGCGCTGGACGACCCGGGGAACCCGACGAGCAATTCGACCACCGGGAAGGTCTTGTCCTTGTAAGCCGGGTCGTCGTACTGCGGCGGCGTCCAGACCAGCACCTCGCCGTCGACTCCGGAGAGCCGGCCCTTGAGGTCGGCCTGCTTCACGTTCCTGGGCACGGCGTCCGAGTCGGGCGCATGGAAGGTCTGGGGCACCTTGGGCGCGGCGGTGCCGGGCGAGCCGGCGGGGGCGGCACCCCGGTCGCCGGCCAGGCCCTCGTCCTTCGGGGGCACGGGCACGGCCCGGACGTGGCTGGCGTTGCCCAGCAGGTCGCCCCAGTTGTCGTAGAGCTGGTTCTCGTTGTTGACGATCACGAAGACCATGGCCACGGCGGTGAACTGGCAGAGCACCACTGTGCCGAGGTACGAGAGCGCACGCAGCGGCGTGCGCCGCTGTTCAGGGGTTCGCGCCCGCCCGAAGAACCTTCCTTTGCCCAGCCATTGCGCCATGGCCAGCGCAATGGAGCCCACGAACAGAACGATCGTGAGGATGAGGAAGGGGGTGCCCGTCAGAGTCATTGCGTTCGAAGCCGGTTCCTGTGCCCGCCGGGCCCGCATACCCGGTCACAGGAGAGACACCGAGGAACTGTCGTTCGGTTGCCTCGTCACGGGAAATTCCCCGCCCGGGCCGGTGGCCCCGCCAATCCTCGCGCCGCCGACCCTCGCGTGGCGAGTTCAGTTGCAGACGCCTTCGACGGTCTTCGGTAGGCCGATGAGGAGGTCAGTGACGTACGCGCACATGTGGTGGCCCGGGCCGTCGTACCGCCAGCCGGAATCGGCACCCCCACGGCCAGTCCAGACCGTCCTTCCGTTGCCCTTCAGGGTGTACAGGCAGTAGCTCCTGGGAGTGGCCGAGACCACCCTCTGCGCATCGTGCATGACGCCGTCGTAGGAGTGCAGTTCGATCTTCTGATCGCCTTGGCAGTGCCTCGTTTTGATCCAGCGATCGCCATAGGCGGGGGCGGCGGAGGCGGCGGAAGCGGGCGTGGCCAGAACGATAGCGGCACCGACGCCAAGGGCCGCGATGGCGGAAGTCAGGGACGTACGGCGAGACAGCATGACGCGGACCCCCCTCCGAAGTCGGCGCGGCCCAGCGGCCGGCGGACTGCACCGCACGGCGACAGGCCGGATCCCGGACAGCCGGGCGGAGACACACTCACAGCGTCCGAACCGTTCCTAATCAGTGAGCAGGAGTGAGTCTTGGACCCACGTTCCGGCACTGCGCGCATCCCGAACGGTTTTGGGTGCGCTGGTCGCCCGCGTTCTCGTGGTCCCCGTTCGGGCGCGCAGCTCGCGGCTACGGTCCGTGACGGGGCGGCGGGTTTCCTCACGCCCTCGGCCGCCCGTTCCGGCCTGGACGGTCCGATGCCCACGACGATCTCTCTGGTCGTCGGGGGGCGGTGTCGTCCGTCGCCGGATCGGGTGTCCGAGGGCGCGTCGCCCGATCGCGACAGCGGCGCTGTCGTGTCGGGTGGTCTTACGGGTGGGTGTCGTGAGCGGCTTCTGCCAGTGCTGCGCGCCCCATTGGGAGGTGTAGGCGGGGTCCACGGCGACGATGACCATGTCCAGCTCGGCGGCCATGGATACCAGTCGGGCCTTGAGCTTGCCGGTGGGGATGCCGGAGACGAGCTGCCGGAACCGCTTCTTGCGGCCGTGTTTCTCACGGGTGGTCTCGGCGGTGAAGTCCAGGTTCTCCAGGCCGATCGCGGTAACGCCGGACCGCTTGGCCCAGTGCAGCAGCTGGCTGATGGCGTGGCGGATCTGCGCGTCGCGGTGGCTTGCGGTGCCGGAAAGGTCGTAGCGGAACCGGCGGGGCTCGCCGACCGGGTTGCCGTACTGGTCGAGGTGCCAGGCAGCGAAGTGGTCGGCGTTGGTGTCCACCCCGACCATCCCGCCCGCACGGGCCGCCTCCAGCGGCATCGTCCGCACCACCGGCCGGGCCCAGGAAGCGTCCAGATACCAGCGGCCACGGGCCACGTCCAGGTGGATCCGGTAGGCCACCGCCCGGTTACCCTCGATCCGGTCGGCCCACTCGGTGCCCCGATGCGCGAACGCCACCTTCGCGGCCAGGACGTACCGGCCGCTGGTGGCGTTGGCGTACTCGGCGAGCGGCGCGGGCAGCTTGATCGACACCTCGCCGTCCGGGGTGACACGGATCGTCTCGTTGCCGAACCGCTTGCCCGACTCCCCGTCAGCGGACAGGAACCAGCGGGACGCCTCCCACCGCTTTCGCCAGTCGGCTTCGGTGAGACCGGCGGCGGCCAGGTTGTGCCGGGTGTTCAGCAACTTCCGCCCGCCGCGCACCACATGCACGCGACCTGCCTCACCATCGGCCCGGGCGGCCGCGTACCGCTCCTCCAACGCCGCGAGCCGACGGGACTTGACGAACCACTCATGCGTGGAACGGTAGCCACCGGGCGCGCGCTTGGCGCCCTTCTCCCCAACCGGCAGCGACAGCCGGTGGCGCAGCATTCGGATGCCCGTGTCCAACGAGTCCAGGTACGCGGCCTGCCCACGACGCGACAGCGTCCACTGGTCGTGCGTGGCCTTGGTGACGCTCCCGGCCCAGCGCGACGACGACTCCACGGTCAGGTCACGTTTACGTGCGGCCCACGTCTCCTTGCCGTGCTCCAGTCCGTCCGCGCAGCGCGCCTTCAGGTCCCTCGACGCCAGAGCCCCCATATGCCCGCCGACCAGCCGCAGCACCTCCTCATCCTCGGGCGTGAGACCCCTGAGACGGTCACGGACCGTCACACCCGACGGGCCAAGGGAAACGAACGGCGCGTCGATCCGCCGGAGCTTCCTCTTCGGCCCGGTCACGTCATCCCCCTCCCAGTCAGTGCCACCACCCTCACACACACCACCGACAGTCGTCCCATCGATCCGACAATCCGTCATCGACAACAAACTCATGGACACCTATGGGCACCAAAACGACCTCAATCCACAGCAGTTCACAACCCTGGCGCCAGTGGCTTTTCGGCCACCTCGGACGGGCCTGGACGAGGAGGGCGATGACGGGACAGCCTTCAGCGAACGACCGGGATGCGACCGCCGCGCCAGTCCGCGATGCGCTTGCGGATGCCGGGGAGGATGGGGAGCGCGTCGATCTCGGCGGGGGTGAACCAGCCGACCTCGAAGGACTCGTCGGAGGTGCGGAGTCGGCCGCCGGCGGGAGTGGCCAGGAGGCAGATGGAGAACTCCTGGCGGACCTCGCCGTCGTCGTAGGCGAGGATGTGGGCGGGGTTGGTGTAGGCGCCGACGATGCCGGTGATGGCGATGTCGATGCCGGCCTCTTCGCGGGTCTCGCGGATGGCGCAGTCGCCGATGGACTCGCCGAGTTCCATGGTCCCGCCGGGCAGGGCCCACATACCGTTGTCGGTGCGGCGCTGGAGCAGGACGCGGCCGAGGCCGTCCACTACAACTGCGGATGCTGCGGGCACCAGGCTGTTGGGCTTGGGGGCGTCCGGGTCGTCCTCGTAGTCGCGCCTGGCCATGCGGGATGCCTCCGGCGGTGGTTGCGGCCTTGGGCGCAACGCCCAAGGCCGCGAGGTCAGATGGTGGTGACGCCGAACTCGCCCGCGCGGACGGCGGTTACGAAGGACTGCCAGGCAGCGGGGGCGAAGGTGAGGGACGGGCCCTCCGGGTCCTTCGAGTCACGCACGCGACCAGGGCGGGCGTCATCGACCTCCACGCACGACCCGTTGTCGTCGTTGCTGTAGCTACTCTTGCGCCATCGAGTTGGCTGCTGATCCGTTCCCGCCATGCTCGTATCCCTCTGCGATCGACTGGATGAAGGCCAGAGATGCCCGAGCGGACAACGCAGTGGCCCGAGCCACATCGTATGCGCGACGGCACTTGACCAACATCTGCGGATCGTCCAACAGTTGGCCGGCGTAAGCCGACTCGCTGTAGGCGAGGGGCGGAGCATCATCGAACGTCATCAGACAAACCAGGCCCGAGAGTGCATGGCACCCAGCCTCGAATGGGACAACCTGAAGTACCATTCGGCGTCGCCTGACCAGTTCTTCCATATGCCGCAACTGGGCGGCCATAATCTGACGACTTCCGATCACCCTTCGAAGTACTGCCTCGTCGAGAATGAACCACAGCTCGGGCCCATCCGGCGCCGTAATGCGCCGCCCCCGGTCCGTTCGCGAGGCAACGTTCTGGACAATCTGCTCGTCGGTCCAGCGGGATCCAGCGTCCAGGAACAACGCGCGCGCATACTCGGGAGTCTGCAACACGCCAGGGATGAACTGCCCGCCATATTCACTGATCGTCAGCGCCCGCGCCTCGTGATCGGCGGCATGTGCGAAGTAGTCCGAGAACTTCGTGAAGCCCGCCAGCGAGTGCAGCCGCTCCAGTGCGCCGCCCGTATCAAGCGCCTTGTCGATCCGCCTGGACAGATCGATCGGCGGCACCCGGACCGCCTGCTCCAACTGTCCGATGTAGCCGCCGGAAACGAACACAAGCTCGCCCAGCTTCTCCTGCGTCATGCGGGGCACAAATTCTTCCCGCAGCCTCTTCAGTTCGGAACCGTAGTACTCGCGCGGGGTCATTCCCCGGGGAACCTGCGGCTTCGGGGGCATCGGGCTCTCCTATACAGAGCAACATGCAGTGACGATCCGGCTTCACAGCGTAGCCATGTGAAAGCAATCTGGTGGGGGAAATCCCCGAACTCACCAGGAGCAGCGCCATGGCTTCCATGCTCAGAAAGATCACCGCCGAGGACCGCCGCGAGGCCGCCGACGCGCTCGACGACCTCAAGGCCACCCTCGCCTACGCCGGGGCCCAACTCCCCTCCCCCGGCATCGACTGGAACTGCGCCTCCGCCACCGGCATCGTCCTCATCGACCTCGGCGCCGCTCCCACCTCCGTCGTCCGTCAGATCGTCGACGTCCTCCGCCTCGGCGTCCGCGCCCAACGCGAGCAGGCCAACCAGCAAGCCTGGTACCCCGCCATAGGTTCGACCATCCTCCTCACCACGGACGGCGGCACCCCCCTCCCCGCCAAAGTCGTGGGTGCCAACGGCAAGTTGATCAGCGTCCGCCTCGAAAGCTGGATCCCGTCATGACCGCACCCGCCGTCTCCGTCGGCGATCTCGTCTACGACCGCCGCACCAAGCGGCTCGGCGTCGTCATGGACCTCGTCGGCGGTCGCCTCTACCTCCGCCCGCCGCACGGCGGCATCGAGTGGACCGCCCGCCCCGAGCACGTCGGCCCGCCTCCCCGACGCGCCGCCTCATGACGTCACCGACCCGTCCCCGCGCCTCCCTGGTCGCCGCCGCAGCCTTCGCCCTCGCGACCGGGACGGGCGCGGGGGCTCTCGCCGCCCACCCGCTGCGCCGCGACGACCCGGGCGGGGCGAACCTGCTCTTCCTCCTCGTCCTCTGCGCGGTGACCCTGCTGGTCAACTCCGCACTCAGCAGCGCCATTCAGCGCGGACGCCCAGCCCGAGGAGCCGAGGAGCTGAGGAGCTGAGGAGGACCCCGGACAGGATGGGCCCTCGCCCCCTAGACCCATCCCTCGTCGAGGCGGATCGTCCAGGTGTCTCCCACTGCCCGCTTCAGTTGAACCAAGGCCGCAACGTCCGCGATGGCTGCCGACGCGTCGGACAAGCGCAACGGGGAGTCCGGGACACCATGCCGGGTGTAGATCGGCAACTCGCCGTTGCAGCTGAACGCGTGGAGCGGCGGCAGGGGATCACGGTTGAACCACGTGGGGCGGTTCTCCTCCGCCCAGGCGGCTGCGGCGTCGACACGGTCCACATGCGCCAGCAGGGGTTCCGGAGCGGGACCACAGCTGAGCTGCACGAGGAAGCCCTCGGCATCGACCGCCCACCAGTCCCACATGAATCCAGGTCGAGGGTGTCGCAGGATCTCCGCCATGCTGCCACGGTATCCGGCCGACACAAGGCCGACGAAGGTGCTCCGCAGGATCGGCCTACGTGCAGTGGACCAGGCCGGAAAACGGTTGGTCCGACCTCGCCACCAAACCGACAATCGCCGGATGACCGATGATCAGATCGACTGGGGTCGGCTCCGTGCAGCCCGCCGAGCCAGCGCGCGCTTCTTCTCCGGCAGTCGCCCCCTCACCATCCAGGAGCGACTCATTGCCCTCGCGGCCGCAGTCGGCTCGAACCTCCACCCCGACATCTACGGCAACGGCCGCCCCGTCACCGAGCTCGAAGAGCGCACCGCAGCCCTGCTGGGCAAGGAGGACGCGGTCTTCTTCCGTTCCTTGAGAGATCAGTAAATCTCAGGGATTTGCCCATTGCTGGGCAAAGGTCCTCGTCTGACCCGGCTTGGAGGGCCGGTGCAAGGTAGACGCTTCACGGCCACCAGCGGGACCGGGTCCCGTCTTACGGTCGGCTCCACGTCCGTTTCGTGTCTCCGGGCCACTCCCGGCGACGTGGTGCTTCACGAGGGAAGCGAGGTTGAGCGCGGCGTTCTCATCGCGGTCGATGACCAGCCCGCACGTTTCGCAGCTGAACGTACGTACCCGCAGTGGCAGCTTGGGTTTCACTGCCCGACAGTGGGAGCACGTCTTGGAGCTGGGGAACCAGCGGTCGGCGACTTCGAGCCGGCCGCCGTTCCACACGGTCTTGTAGGCGAATTGACGGCGAATCTCGCCGAACCCCGCGTCCGACACGACCCGGGCGAGCCTGCGGTTCTTCACCATCCCGGCGACGTTGAGGTCCTCGACCACGATCGTGCCGTACTCGCGGGCCAGCCCGGTGGTGAGTTTGTGGATGCCGTCGCGGCGCAGGTCGGCGATGCGGTGGTGGACCTTGTTGCGCTGCTCGTTGGCGCGCAGCCATCGCTTCGAGGGCTGTGCGCCGGTGCGGCGATCGGGCCCGACGCGGCGGGAGACGGTGCGCGACAGGCGGCGGAGTTTCCTTCGAGCGTGGTCGTAGTGTTTCGGATTCCCTGCCGGGGGCCGGCCGTCGGAGAACACCGCGAGGGTCTTCACACCGAGATCGACGCCGACCACCGCGTCCGGCCGCCCCGGCGCCGCATCGGGCCGCTCGACCTCGACCGAGAACGAGACATACCAGCGCCCGGCGTCCAGACGGACGGTCGCGGACTTGATCCTCGCGGTGCCGTTCTCGATCCGGCGGGCCAGCTTGCGGGTGGACTCGTGCGTCTTGATCCGGCCCAGAACGGGCAGCACAACGTGCGTACGCCCCTCCAGACGGATGACGCCGGTGGTGAACCGGCAGGACTTGACGGCCCTGTTCTTCGACTTGAAGCGAGGGAAGCCCACCGGGCGGCCCCTGCGCCTGCCCTTCCGGGAGTCGGACCAGTTCCTCAGCCCCGTGGCGAGCTGCTCCAAACCGGTGGTGTACGCCTCTTTGGAACACTCTGCCCACCACGGCGCGACGTCGTCCTTGGCCTGGTTCCACGCCTTGCGCAGGGAATACATCGACCAGCCGAACGAGGGCGTCAGATCCTCGATGCCATAGGACTTCTCCGCCTCCCGCTGGGACAGATTCGCCTTCACCCGCGCGAGCGCCCAGTTATAGGCCACCCGGGCCGCCCCGGCGTGCCGCAACAGCGCGACGACCTGACGCTCCGTCGGGTCGAGCGCAAAGCGGTACGCCTGCGTCACGATCACCAGGCGACCGTACCGCCAGCCAACAACAGCCGGATGAAATGCCTGGATTATTGAGGAATTCTGGTGATGACAACAGTTGACCAACCCCACCGGCACCATGGCCCAGCAGGTGGCCCTGCGCCATCACGCCGAGCGGACCGGCAACCAGGCCATCGCCCTCCACCCGCTCTCCCACATCGAGCGACACGAGCGCCACGCCCACACCCAGCTCACCGGCCTGTGCGGCCTCTGGCCCACCACCGAGCAGCGCCAGCCGACCCCCGAGGAACTGCGCGCGCTCGGTGAGCCCTTCGGCACCCTGGTGGTCGAACTCCCGCTGCGCGACCCGGGCTTCCTCCTCCCCACCTGGGACGAACTGACCGAACTGGTCGCCGCCGCCCGCGAAACCGGCGCCCGGGTGCACTTCGACGGCGCCCGCCTCTGGAACACCACCGCCCACTTCGGCAAGCGGCTCGACGAGATCGCCGCCCTCGCCGACAGCGTCTGCGTGTCCTACTACAAGGACCTCGGCGGCATCAGCGGCGCCGCTCTCGCCGGCGACAAGGCGTTCACCGCCTACGCCCGCACCTGGCGCCACCGCTACGGTGGCCAGATCTACCAGCAGTGGCCCGCCGCCCTCGCCGCGCTCTCCGGCCTGGACACCGCGCTCCCCCGGCTGCCCGGCTACGCCGCCCACGCCAAGACGCTGATCCCCGCCCTGGCCGCCCTCCCCGGCGCCCGCCTCTACCCGGAGGTACCGCCCACCCACGAGTTCCAGCTCTGGCTGCCCCATTCCGCGAAGGCCCTGAACGCCGCCGTGCTCGCCCTCGCCGAGCAGGAGCGGATCTGGTTCGTCCCGGAGTGGACCGACGCCGCCCCCGGCCTCGCCGTGGCCGAGGTGAGCCTCGACGGCCCGGCCCAGGACTGGACGGCCGATGAGGTCACCGAACTCGGGCTGCGTTTCCTGGAGTTGGTCGCAGCCGCCGATAACGGAACCCTCACCGGCTGAAGGTTGCCGTCACGGCGCCCGGCTCGACAAGCCGGGCGCCGCGACCCAACCCTGGACGGTCATCCTCAGTTCTCCGACCGAAACCGATCACGGTCCGGTAGAAAGTGGACGTGAAGATCAAGGGTGTTACCTATGACGTAGGCACTCCGACCGTCGACGGCTCGGTCACTCGACCGGATCTCACGGTGGAGACGATGCGACAGGAGCTCGCCGCCATCGCCGACGAGCTGCACTGCACCGCGGTGCGGATCACCGGCGACGATGTCACCAGATTGCGGCTGGCCGCGGAGACGGCCACCGGGTTGGGCCTGGCGGTGTGGATCTCCCCGATGCTGCCGAACGCCGATGAGGCGACGACGCTGGGGGCGATCGCCGCCGCGGCCGAGGTCGCCGGGGACCTCCACCGTGCCGGCGGCGACGTCACGCTGGTCGTCGGCTGCGAGTTGAGCGCCTTCATGGCCGGTCTGGTACCCGGTGCGGACATCGCCGCTCGACTGGCCTCGCTCGCGGACCCGATGGGCTGGCCGCCGGAGTTCTTCGCCGCGGGTCCGCCGCCGGTCCGGTTCAACCGCCTGCTGGCCACCGCGGTCGCCACAGCGCGACGGCACTTCGCGGGCCCGGTCACCTACGCGGCCGGCATCTGGGAGGACGTCGACTGGACACCGTTCGACATCGTGGCGGTCGACGCCTACCGGGACGCCACCAACGCCACCACCCTCCAAACGGCGCTCGAGTCGCTGCACCAGCACGGAAAGCCGGTGGTCGCGGCCGAGTTCGGCTGCGCCACCTTCACCGGAGCGGCGGATCACGGCAGCCTGGCCTGGACACTGGTCGACCGCTCGAACGGCTCTCGTCGGCCGCGCCCCGGGCTGGTCCGCGACGAGGCGGCCCAGGCCCGTGAACTCGCCTCGATGCTCGACCTGTTCACCGCCGCGGGGCTGGCCGGCGCGTTCGTCTTCACCTATGTGACCCCCGTCTACCCGGCGGCCGACGACCCGTTGGACGATCTCGACACGGTCGGCTACGGCCTGGTCCGCTCCTGGCCGGACGGGCGCACCACCCCCAAGGCCGCTTTCGCCGCTGTCGCCCGCGCCTACTCACTTCGCGCGGGGTGACACGACCAGCGGGCCCTAGCGCTCGCGGCTCCGGGGCAGCACGGGCTTGACGTCCAGGATCGGCGTGCCGTCGATGGCCTCCAGGCCGCTCACCCGGATCCGCAGGCCGTCCACCGCGAGGATGGCGACCCGGTGCAGGCCGATGGGGTTGGGGCGGTCGGGTGAGCGGGTGGCGAAGACCCCGGTCTCCGGCCGGGAGTGGTCCCCGCGCGGGTGGACGGCGAGCACCTCGCGGTCGGCCCGGTCGAGCCAGGTCAGCAGCAGCACCTCCTGCCCGGCCGCCAGGTCCCGCAGCCCCCGCTCGACCGAGGGGTCGAACACCAGCCAGGCGTCGGGCCCGCCCTCGTCGCCCTGCTTGGGGGCGCCCGCCCGGTCCGTCAACGGCGACTCCACCCGGCCGATCGCCCGTACGTCATACCGCTGGTTCTCCATCACGCTCCCACGGTAGCCGCCGCTCATGCGGAATCGAGGCCCGCAGCCGGCGGATCGTCCGCAGCAGTTCCGTCCGGTGCTTCGCGGACTTCACCCAGGCCGGCAGCTTCTCCAGCAGGCTCGTCGGGAGGCCGCGGGTGGCGTCCCGCTCGCGCAGCCGGGCCGCGATGTAGCCCTCCAGCAGGTCGAGGTGGGCGGGGTTGTACGCCCACAGCTGCCGCCCGCCGCAGCAGTCGGCGACCAGCCACAGCGGCAGCCCGAAGTACGGGTCGACGGACCCGCCGTAGGCCCGGCGGCCCTGGAACTCGTCACGGGCGTGCCCGCAGCCGCCGCACCGCAACCCCCGACGGGTGAGCACCCACCCCGCGTGCGTGCGCTGCTCGCTCACGCCGCCCAGCTGTGCCAGCACGACGGCGCAGCCGCCGCAGCCGGGGCAGCGGACCAGCACCTCCTCGGCGAGGTCGTACACCCGGAGCCCGGGGTCGGTGAACCGGCCCGCCATCACGTCCCCCGCCATCACGCCCTCCGCGCCGCCGCCCGTTCCGTCCGCCCGATCATCGCACCAGCCCATCGGCGGCCCGACTCAAAAACCCGGTGGGCCACCGCCGGGGCTTTGTGTCAGAATGACGATATGAGCAAGCAGCATGTGGGGGACCTTGCCGATGTCCGCAACCGCGAGGACCTGGCCGCCCTGATGGCCACCGGGGCCCGGCCGAAGTGGGTGATGTTCTGGGGCCACACCCAGCGCAAGGGCGGCGGGACCCGGCAGGAGTGCCTGAGCCAGTGGTGGCCCGGGCGGTTCACCGTCGACGGGGTGACGTACGCGTCCGCCGAGCACTGGATGATGGCCGGCAAGGCCCGGATGTTCGGGGACGAGGCCATCGAACAGCGCGTCCTGGAGGCCCGCACGCCCGCCGAGGCCAAGAAGCTGGGCCGGCTGGTCAAGGGCTTCGACGACCAGAAATGGACGGCGGGCCGGTTCGAGCTGGTCGTCGAGGGCAACGTCGCGAAGTTCAGCCAGGACGAGGCGCTGCGCGAATACCTGCTGGGCACCGGCGGCCGCGTCCTGGTCGAGGCCAGCCCACTGGACCGGATCTGGGGCATCGGGCTCGCCGCGGACGACATCCGCGCCGAACGCCCGCTGGAGTGGCGGGGGTTGAACCTGCTCGGCTTCGCACTGATGGAGGCGCGGGCCCGACTGGCGCAGTGAGGCAAGGGCGGCGGTCGCTGCGGAGCGCGACCGGCGCACTTCTCGCAACGACCGCCCTCTGCGCGCTCCTTGACACCACTCGGACACGACTGGTCGTGCGCTCTTAACTCCCCAGCCACATAACGACGCCAGGATGTCCCGCAGTCAGGGTCTGGATGGACAGGTTGGGGCGATCATGCGCATGCGGTCGACGGAAGAATCCGCAGGCCAGCCGCCGGAGGGTGAGCAACAGGCCGCCGAACTCCGCGCGGAACTGGACGAGTTACTCCGCGCCAGCCGCTACGCGGGCCAGCGCGAACGGCGCCTGAACGAGGCGATACGCGCGACCCCGGGCCGCCACCGCCCGGACGGGGACCTGCTGCGGCAACTCGCCCAGGCGCGCACCCTGCGCGAGGGCCTGGGCGCCCGCTGCCTCCAACTGAGCGACCAGCTGGAGGAGTTGGAGCTCCGGCTCAGACAGTGGCAGCACCCCCAGGAGGAACCGGAGCCCCGGCCGAGGCAGGCCCCCCCACCACCACCGCCGCCCAGCAGGCCCGACCTCGGCGGCATCACCGAACGGATCACCACCCTCCACCGCACCGGCGCCTCCTCCGAGGCCGAGGAGCTGCTGAACCAGGCCGCCGCCCGCCTCGCCCCCGCCGACGCCGCCCTGCTGGTCGGCATGCTCTCCCAGCGCGGCCCGACCGGCGCCTCGCTCCATCTCGCCCGGAGGGCCGCCCGAGGCGCCCCCGACCACGCCGTCGCCATGCTGGCCGAGCTGCGCGAACTGGGGCTGGCCGAGGAGGCCGCCGAGCTGTTCCACGCCTTCTGGGCCTACCCGGCGGCCGCCGTCCCCGACCTCCTCGCCGCACTGGAGCGGGCCGGGCAGCACGCCGACGCCGCGACCCTGCTCTGGGAGTGGGGCTCCGCCCCGACCGCCGAGCTGACCTCCCTCGCCGCCTGCCTCCAGCAGCACGACCGTCCCGCCGACGTCCGCACCCTGCTGCGCCAGGCCGCCGGCCGCCCCACCGCCGACCTCACCGCCCTCGCCACCGAGCTGCCCCCGGCGCTCGCCACCCTCCTGCTGAACGAGCTGGCCGCCCTGCGCCCACCCGTCGAACTGGTCCGCCTGGCCGCGGCCCTGGAGGGCACCCCGGACCTCTACGGCCGACTGCTGTCCGCCCTGCTGGCCGACGGGACCCGCCACCGCACCACCCTCGCCGCCCTCCGCACCGCCGGACTGCCGACCGCCCCGCCCACCGCCCCGCGTTCCCGCTGGGGTCGGCGGTAAGGGGAGGAGGCCCGCCAGGGGCCGCCGTCGGCCCCCACGAACAGCAGGGAGCCCCCGCCCGCCCCACCAGGGGCGAACGGGGGCTCCCGAAAAGCCGGACTCAGCAGCCGATGAGGCGCGCGGCCAGGTAGGCCTTCACCTGGTCGAGCGACACGCGCTCCTGCGACATGCTGTCGCGGTCGCGGACGGTCACCGCGTTGTCCTCAAGGGTGTCGAAGTCGACCGTCACGCAGAACGGCGTGCCGATCTCGTCCTGGCGGCGGTAGCGCTTGCCGATCGCGCCGGCGTCGTCGAACTCGACGTTCCAGGCGGTGCGCAGGTCGGCGGCCAGGCCGCGGGCCTTCGGGGAGAGGTCGGCGTTGCGGGACAGCGGCAGGACGGCGACCTTGACCGGGGCCAGGCGCGGGTCGAGCCGCATGCCGACGCGCTTCTCCATGACGCCCTTGGCGTTGGGCGCCTCGTCCTCGAAGTAGGCGTCGATCAGGAAGGCCAGCATGGCGCGGTTGAGGCCGGCCGCCGGCTCGATGACGTACGGGAAGTACCGCTCGCCGCTCTCCTGGTCGTAGTACTTGAGGTCCTGGCCGGAGGCCTCGCTGTGCACCCGCAGGTCGTAGTCGGTGCGGTTGGCGACGCCCTCCAGCTCGGAGAACTCGCTGCCACCGAAGTTGAAGCGGTACTCGATGTCCACCGTGCGCTTGGCGTAGTGGGACAGCTTCTCCTTCGGGTGCTCGAAGAAGCGCATGTTCTCGGTGCGCAGGCCGAGGTCGACGTACCAGTCCCAGCGCTGCTGGAGCCAGTACTCGTGCCACTGGTCGTCCTCGCCCGGCTTGACGAAGAACTCCATCTCCATCTGCTCGAACTCGCGGGTACGGAAGATGAAGTTGCCGGGGGTGATCTCGTTGCGGAAGCTCTTGCCGGTCTGGGCGATGCCGAACGGCGGCTTCTTGCGCGACGTGGTCTGGACGGCCTTGAAGTTGGTGAAGATGCCCTGGGCGGTCTCGGGGCGCAGGAAGGCCAGGCCACTGGCCTCCTCGGTGACACCGAGGTGGGTCTTCAGCATGCCCGAGAAGTCCTTGGGCTCGGTGAACTGGCCCTTGGTGCCACAGTCGGGGCAGTTGACGTCCTTGAGGCCGTTCGGCGGCGGGAAGCCGTGCTTGGCCTCGTACTTCTCCTCCAGGTGGTCGGCCCGGTGGCGCTTGTGGCAGGAGAGGCACTCGGTCAGCGGGTCGTTGAAGGTGGCGACGTGGCCGGAGGCCTCCCAGACCTCGCGCGCGAGGATGACCGACGAGTCGAGTCCGACGACGTCCTCACGGGCCTGGACCATCGCACGCCACCACTGGCGCTTGATGTTCTCCTTGAGCTCGACACCCAGCGGTCCGTAGTCCCAGGCGGCACGCGTGCCGCCGTAGATCTCGCTGCAGGGGTAGACGAAGCCACGGCGCTTGCTCAGGCTGACGATCGTGTCGATCTTGTCGGCGGCCACAGTGCTCTCTTCAGTACGTACGGCACGGTCAGGGCACGGCTGGTTGCACGTACCCGAATACCTCAGGTTACCGGCCATATGGGTACGGGGTTCAAATCGGTATCGTCCGCCAACCCCCACCCATCGCCACCTGGCGTTCACCCATCCGAGTGAGTTGACAATCATTTCCAATTGAGATGAGAATGATTGTCATGATGATCGGACTGCCTCGACGCCGGACCCGCACCTCCATAGCCCTCGCCGCCACCGCCCTCACCGCCTCCCTGGTCCTGACCGCCTGCGGCGGCAGCAGCAGCGCCAAGGGCACGGACGGCAAGCTGAACGTCGTCGCGTCCTTCTACCCGATGGAGTTCCTGGCCCAGCAGATCGGCAAGGACCACGTCTCGGTCACCGACCTCACCGCGCCCGGCGTGGAGCCGCACGACCTGGAGCTCACCGCCAAGCAGGTCGCGAGCGTCCAGAAGGCCGACGCGATCATCTACCTCAAGGGCCTGCAGCCCACCGTCGACCAGGCCGTCGACCAGGCCTCCGGCAAGGCCAAGATCGACGCCACCGCCGCCAGCCCGCTGGTCGACCACCACCTCGACGAGGGCACCGAGGGCGGCGGCCAGCATGCCAAGGGCCCGGCCGGCGACCCGCACATCTGGCTCGACCCGGCCCGCTACGCCGCGATCGCCAAGAGCGTCGGCGACGAGTTCGCCAAGGCCGACCCCTCGCACGCCGAGGACTACAAGAAGAACACCGACGAGCTGCTCACCAAGCTCACGGCCCTGGACCAGGACTTCAAGAACGGGTTGAAGGACGTCAGGACCAAGACCTTCGTCACCAGCCACGCCGCCTTCGGCTACCTCGCCGACCACTACGGCCTCACCCAGGTCGCCGTCAACGGCGTCGACCCGGAGTCCGAGCCCACCCCGGCCCGCCTCGCCGAGGTGCAGAAGGCCGCCAAGGACAACGGCGTCACCACGATCTTCTTCGAGACCCTGGTCAGCCCCAAGCTCGCCGACACCGTCGCCAAGGACCTCGGCCTCAAGACCGCCGTCCTGGACCCGCTGGAGGGCGTCAAGGACCCCTCCAAGGACGACTACCTCACCGTCATGAAGCAGAACCTGGCCAACCTCCAGGCCGCCCTCGGCGCCCCCGCCAGCACCCCCGGCGGCGCCCCCGCCACCACCCCGGCCGCCACCAGCTGACAGGACGCAGCACCATGACCCACCCGATACCCCCGGCCGTCCGCCTCCGTGACGCCGTCGCCGCCCGCGGCGGTCGGCCGGTGCTGCGCGGCGTCGACCTCACCGTCCAACCCGGCGAGGTCGTCGCCCTGCTCGGCGCCAACGGCTCCGGCAAGTCGACCACCGTCAAGGCCGTGATCGGCTCGGTGCCGCTGGAGCAGGGCACCCTGGAGCTGTTCGGCACCCCGTACGGCTCCTTCCGCGCCTGGCACCGGATCGGGTACGTCCCGCAGCGCACCACCGCCGCCTCCGGCGTCCCGGCGACCGTACGCGAGGTGGTCTCCACCGGGCGGCTGCCGCAGCACCGGCTGCTGCCCTTCCGCCGCAGGGACCGCGAGGCGGTGGACCGCGCGCTGGCCGCCGTCGGCATGCTGGACCGGGCCGGGGACGGCGTGGCCGACCTGTCCGGCGGCCAGCAGCAGCGGGTGCTGATCGCCCGCGCCCTGGTCGGCACCCCCGACCTGCTGATCATGGACGAGCCGATGGCCGGCGTGGACGCCGCCAGCCAGCAGGTGCTGGCCGACACCCTGCGCGCCGAGGTCGCCCGCGGCGCCGCCGTCCTCCTCGTCCTGCACGAACTCGGGCCGCTGGAGCCGCTGATCGACCGCGCCGTGGTGCTGCGGGACGGCTGCGTCGCCCACGACGGCCCGCCCGTGCCCAACACCGGCCTGCACGCGCTGCCCGGCCACGACCACGTCCACCCGCACGCCGACCTCACCCCGCCGAGGCTGCTCGCATGACCGAGATGCTCTCCTACGACTTCATGCAGCGCGCCCTGCTCGCCGCCGTGCTGGTCGGGATCACCGCCCCCGCCGTCGGCATCTACCTGGTGCAGCGGCGCCAGGCCCTGATGGGCGACGGCATGGGCCACGTCGCGATGACCGGTGTCGGCCTCGGCTTCGTCTTCCAGACCAGCCCGGTCTGGATGGCCGTGCTGGTCTGCGTGCTCGGCGCGGTCACCATGGAGCTGGTCCGCTCGCGCGGCAACCAGCGCGGCGACATCGCCCTCGCGATGCTCTTCTACGGCGGCATGGCCTGCGGCAAGCTGCTCGTCTCGCTCTCCGCCCAGGCCGGGGCCGGCTCGCTGGAGAGCTACCTGTGGGGCTCGATCCTCACCGTCGCCCCCGAGGACCTGGCCGCCATCGCGGTGCTCGGCGCGGTGGTCATCGCGGTCACCGTCGGCCTGCGCCGCCAGCTCTTCGCGATCTGCCAGGACGAGGACTTCGCCCGGGTCACCGGCCTGCCGGTGCGCACCCTCAACCTGCTGCTCGCGGTGATGGCCGCGGTCACCGTCACGGTCGCCATGCGGGTGGTCGGGCTGCTGCTGGTCAGCGCGCTGATGGTGGTCCC
>NZ_JBHTTU010000011.1:0-66960 GCF_042794375.1 Kitasatospora sp. NPDC056531
GACACCGTCAAGCGGCTGCAGGCCGAGGGCAAGGTCGTGGCGATGGTCGGCGACGGCGTCAACGACGCGGCCGCGCTCGCCCAGGCCGACCTGGGTCTGGCGATGGGCACCGGCACCGACGCCGCGATCGAGGCCGGCGACCTCACCCTGGTCCGCGGCGACCTGCTGGCCGCGGCGGACGCCATCCGGCTCTCCCGCAAGACCCTCGGCACCATCAAGAGCAACCTGTTCTGGGCCTTCGGCTACAACGTCGCCGCCCTGCCGCTGGCGGCGGCCGGGATGCTCAACCCGATGATCGCGGGGGCCGCGATGGCCTTCTCCTCGGTCTTCGTGGTCGGCAACAGCCTCCGGCTGCGCCGCTTCCGCTGAGCCCCCTCCCCGACGGCCCCGGGGCCCCGGAACCGCTGCCCGGTTCCGGGGCCCCGGCGCGTCCGGGCCCTCCTTGTACCGCCGATCGCTGTCACGCGCCGTAGTCAAGATCGTCATCGGGATCGTCGCCCCGGCTCGACCGCCGGAATCCGCCTGGTTCGGGCACGTCCACCCTGACCTGCGCTTGAAGGTATTTTGCGTGGGCTTGGGGCGGCACTCACCGAAATCCTACCTCATCGCGACCGGACCGAGATGTGACGCTCCGACACTTGTTAGGCAAGCCTTTCCTGCCCTAGGTTCTCGTGTCGCCAGGTCGATGCCCTGCGGCTGCCGCAGGCGTGCACGGCCGAACCCGCTTCCTCGGAGGACCCTCACCATGCCCGGAACCGCCAGGCCCCTCGCGGCCCTGTCCCTCCTCGCCGCCTGCGCGCTCGCCCTCACCGCCTGCGGCAGCTCGGGTGGGGGCAGCGCTTCCCCCGAGGCCTCCGGCACCGCCCTGGCCGGCCAGACCATCACCCTCTACAGCGGCCAGCACGAGCAGACCGTCAAGGCGCTGACCGACGACTTCACCAAGCGCACCGGCATCAAGGTCGAGCTGCGCTCCGGCGACGAGGCCGAGCTGGCCAACCAGATCCTCCAGGAGGGCGACGCCTCCCCGGCCGACGCCTTCTACGCCGAGAACCCGCCCGCGCTCACCGTCCTCGGCGACAAGGGCCTGCTCGCCAAGGTCGCCCCCGACACCCTCAAGGCCGTCCCGGCCAACGACAGTTCGGGCCAGGGCGACTGGGTCGGCGTCTCCGCCCGCACCTCCGCCTTCCTCGCCGCCACCGGCAAGGGCGCCGACACCGCGCCGCCCGCCTCCGTGCTCGACCTGGCCAAGCCCGAGTGGAAGGGGCGCCTGGGCATCGCCCCCAGCGAGACCGACTTCGCCCCGGTCGTCACCCAGGTCCTCAAGGCCAAGGGCGAGGACGCCGCCAAGCAGTGGCTCAAGGGCCTCAAGGACAACGCCAAGGTCTACGACAGCAACGAGACCCTCTCCGCCGCGATCAACAGCGGGGAGGTCGAGGGCGGCGTCATCGACCACTACTACTTCTACCGGATGCGCGACGAGAAGGGCGCCGCCGAGACCCACGCGACCCTGCACTACTTCCCCAAGGGCGACCCGGGCTCGCTGGTCGACGTCTCCGGCGCGGCCGTCCTCAAGCACGGCAAGCACCAGGCCGCCGCCCAGGCCTTCCTCGGCTACCTCGCCTCCGCCCCGGCCCAGACCGTCATCGCGAACTCCGCGAGCTACGAGTACCCGCTGGTCGACGGCGTGAAGGGCAAGCCCGAACTGCCCGCGCTGGACGGCATCGGCACCGTCGCCGACCCGGCCCAGCTCGGTGACGGCAAGCAGGCCCTGGCCCTGCTGCAGGATGCCGGTCTGCTCCAGTGACGACCCCCGTTGCCGGGCCGCGGGGGCGGTGGCGGGCCACCGGCCTGCTCGCCCCCGTCGCCGTCGCCGTCGTCGCGGTGGTCGCCTCGCCGCTCGGCTTCGTCATCGCCCAGGCCGCGCAGGCCGGTTGGGACCAGACCCGGCGGCTGCTCGGCCGCCCGCTGATCGCCACCCTGCTCGGGCACACCCTCGGCCTGACCGCCGCCGTCACCCTGGCCACCGCCGTCCTCGGCTTCGGCGCCGCCTACCTGGTCGAGCGCACCGCCCTGCCCGGGCGCCGCGCCTGGACCGTCGCGCTCGCCCTGCCGCTGGCCGTACCGGAGTTCGTCCGCGGCTACTCCTGGGTGTCGCTGTTCCGCTCCGTCCACGGCTACTGGGGCGCGGTGCTGGTGATGACCTGCTCGCTCTACCCACTGGTCTTCCTGCCGGTCGCGGCCGCCCTGCGGCACGGCGACGCCGCCGCCGAGGAGGTCTCCCGCTCGCTCGGCCGCGGCCGCCTCGCCACCCTGTGGCGGGTCACCCTCCCGCTCACCCGGCCCGCGCTGGCCGGCGGCGTGCTGCTGGTCTCGCTCTACCTGCTCGGCGAGTACGGCGCCTTCGCGATGCTGCGGTACACCACCTTCGCCACCGCCGTGTTCACCCAGTACAAGCTGGGCTTCGACGCGGCCTCGGCCTCCCTGCTCACCCTGGTGCTGGTCGCGCTCGCCCTGCTGCTGGTCGGCCTGGAGGCCTGGGCCGGCCGCCGGGCCAGGGTCACCCGGCACGGCGCCCTCGCCCGCCCCGCCCCGCCCGTCCGCCTCGGCGGCTGGACCGTCCCGGCGCTCGCCGCCCTGGCCGCGCTGGTCGGCGTCTCGCTCGGGGTGCCGCTGTACGCGCTGGCGTACTGGCTGATCAAGGGCAGTTCCACCACCCTTCCCTCCGCCTCCGTCCTCGGCGCCACCCTGGCCACCCTCGGGTACGCGCTCGGCGCGGCCGTGGTCGCCACCGCCGCCGCCGTCCCGGTCGCCCTGTACGGCTGGCGGCGCGGCACCCGGCCGGCCCGCGCGGTCGAGCGGGTCGCCTACCTCACCCGGGCGCTGCCCGGCATCGCGGTGGCCCTCTCGGTGGTGTACTTCGCGGTCCGCTGGGCCCAGCCCCTGTACCAGCAGCCGCCGATGCTGATCGCCGGGTACGTCGTGCTGTTCTTCCCGCTGGCGTTGACGGCCGTGCGCGCCGCCCTCGCCCAGGTCCCGCCCGGCGTCGAGGAGGCCGCCCGCTCGCTCGGCACCCGGCCGCTCGCCGTCCTCGGCCGGGTCACCCTGCCGCTGGTCCTGCCCGGCCTCGGCGCCGCCGTCGCCATGGTCGGCCTCACCGCCTCCACCGAGCTGACCGCCACCCTGCTGCTGCGCCCGACCGGCACCCAGACCCTGGCCACCCAGTTCTGGGTCTACACCAGCGGTCTCGCCTACGGCGCCGCGGCGCCGTACGCGGCCCTGATGGTCGCGCTGTCCGTCCCCTCCGTCCTGCTGCTGACCCGCCGCACCCTCGGCCCTCCCGGGAGCACCCCATGACCGGACTCTCCGTCGTCGACCTGCACGCCGCGCACGGGCGCAGCCCGGTCCTGCACGGCATCGACCTGACCGTGCCGGACGGCGCCCTCGCGTGCGTGCTCGGCCCCTCCGGCTGCGGCAAGTCCACCCTGCTGCGGGTGCTGGCCGGCTTCCACCCGGCCGCCGCCGGGCAGGTCGTGCTGCACGGCCGCGTCCTGGACGACGGCCGCAACCGGCTCGCCGCCGAACATCGGGGCATCGGCCTCGTCCCGCAGGACGGCGCGCTCTTCCCGCACCTGAGCGTCGCCGCCAACATCGGCTTCGGACTCCCGCGTTCGCAGCGCCGCGCCCGGGTCGGCGAACTGCTGGACCTGGTCGGCCTGCCCGGACTGGGGGAGCGCCGCCCGCACCAGCTCTCCGGCGGCCAGCAGCAACGCGTCGCCCTCGCCCGGGCGTTGGCGCCCCGACCGAGCCTGCTGCTGCTGGACGAACCCTTCGCCGCCCTGGACGCCGCGCTGCGCGCCGAGCTGCGCCGCGAAGTCGCCGCCACCCTGCGGCAGTCCGGGACCACGGCGGTCCTGGTCACCCACGACCAGGACGAGGCGCTGTCCTTCGCCGACACCATCGCCGTGCTGCGCGACGGCCGGATCGCCCAGTCCGGCAGCCCGGACGAGCTGTACCACCGCCCGGCGGACACCGCAGTCGCCCGGGTGCTGGGCGAGGCGAACCTGATCCCCGCCGAGATCAAGGGAGTTGAGGCCCTTACATCATTCGGCGCCCTGCCGCTGGCCTCCTCCTCCGCCGCCCCCGGCCGTGGCCTCGCGCTGCTCCGCCCGGGCCAACTCCGGCTCACGGCCGAGCCGGTGGCGGGAGCCGTCCCGGCGAAGGTGATCGGCGGCGACTTCCGGGGCCACGACCACCGCGTCGAACTCCGCCCCGAAGCCGCCGGGTTGCCGGACACCCTGATCGCCTCCGCCGACCGCCCGTGGTCGGTGGGCGGCGAGACGTACGTCAGCGCCGCCGGGCCGGTGCACGTGCTGCCGGAGGCCCCGGTCGGCCGAGGGACGTCGGTCGGGGGTTAGGGTCCGACCCATGGACGAAGACACCGCACTCTGGCACCGGCTCGCCGATCTCCTCCCGGACCCCGCCTCGAAGGAGGTCAAGGACTGCTGGGACATCGGGGAGCAGGAGTGCGGGCTCGGCCTGCTGGTCGAGGGCCTGCTCGCCCGCCAGGTCCCGGTCGGCGGTACGGACCGGGCGCAGATCTCCGTGCTCGCCGAGCAGTGGGGCGAGCGCGAGCGGCTCACTCCCGGCCTCCTGCGCTGCCCGGGTGACGGCGCGCCCGCCCCGGTGCGGCTGCTCGACGGCGACCGCGACGAGGCCGAGGTGCTGACGGGCTGGAGCGAGCCGGAACTCGCCGACCTGGTGCTGGTGCCGTGGATCGGCTGCAACCGCTGCGGGCGGGTCCTGCTGCGCGCCCACGTCTGGGAGCCCTGGGACGACTTCTCCTACCTCGCCGAGCGTTACGTGATCAGCACGCCGGACTGCGACGCGGCGCTGCGGATCCTCCCGTCCGACTCCGCCGGTGAGGCCTTCGCCGAACTCCTCCACGGCTGCCCGGAGGCGTAGCGGGGCGTCGAGCCGGACGCACCGTGCCCGGCGGGGCTCAGCCCTCCTCCGGCAGCTCCACCGCCTGCCAGCGGTACGCCGCGTCCTCCTGCCACACCTGCAACTCGCCCTCCACCACCGCTGCCAGGCACAGCCGCCAGTCGTCCCCCACGGCCAGCGCGACCCGGGTGGCCGGGCGCAGCGTGGGCCGCCACCAGCGCGGCCGCCGCGAGGCGCCGCCGGCCGGCAGCCGCAGCCGTACCCCGCCCGCGCCCGCCAGGGCGATGGTGGGCCCGCCGCGGTGGCCGACCATGGCGATGCCGAGGGCGGGCTCCCCGTCGCCGATCTCCGCGCCGGTCCCGGGAGCACCCAGGGTGTGCAGTTGGACGGAACCGTCCGCCCGCAGGGTGGCGGCCTGCGGTCCGGCGGAGGTACGGGCCAGCGCCCCGGCGCGCAGGGCGCCCGGCGGGCCGAGCGGGACGGGCGGCTGGCCGGCGCCCGGGCGCCAGCTGAGCACGCGCTCGCGGTGCTCGACCAGCACCAGCCAGGCGCCGGGGCGCTCCTCCTCGGCGGCGAGCACCCGGTCGGCGGGGCAGCCGGGGTGCTCCTGGCCGGTCAGGGTGAGGCCGGGCGCCCAGCGGTAGGAGCGCAGGGCGCCGCCGGCCGCGGTCCACGCCGTCAGCTCCCCGGCCGAGTTGACCGCCCCGGCCAGGCCGCTGATCCCGCGCGCCGCCTCCCACCAGCCGGTCGCGGTGCCGACCCAGAGGGTGCCGGCCCGGTCCTCGGCGCAGACCACCAGCTCGCCCTGGCGACCGGCCCAGCCGGCCGCCAACTCCCGTACCGTCCCTGGGCTCTGGCCGGCGGGCAGCCGCTGCCCGGTGCGGCCGGGGCCGGCCAGCGCGGTGCCGTCCGCGCCGCCGGTGACCACCAGCGGCCGGCCGGCGCGGTCGGGCAGGACGGCCAGGCCCGCGGTGCGTGCCACCGGGCGGTGGGCGCGCAGGAGTTCGCGGCCGCGGGCGACCCACGGACCGAGCGGGGAGGGGCGGCGGTCCGGGTCCCGGGCCAGCGGTTCGCAGGCCCAGCGGGCCAACTCCTCGCCGTAGCCGGCCGCGAGCAGTTCGGCGCGGGCCTGCTCGGCGGCGAGCCGGTGGTCGAGCCGGCCGTGGTCGGGCAGCAGCAGGGTGCGGGCCAGGGTGCCGACCGCGAAGAGGTCCTTGGCGGTGGTCGGGAAGCCGCCGACCTGTTCGGCCTCCGGCGGGACGTGCCCGGGGGTGAACACCGCGACGGTCAGGGTGTGGTCGAGCGGGGCGAGGAAGGTCAGGTCGATCAGCTTGACCTGGCCCTGGCCGTCCACCAGCACGTTGGCGGGGGAGATGTCGCGGTGCACCCAGCGCTTGCGGTGCAGCTCGTCGACGATCCGGCACAGCCGCGCCAGCACCTCGGCCACCGCCGTCTGGCCGCCGCGCTGGCTGCGCGCCCAGGTGTGCAGCGGCACGCCCTCGACCCAGGGCGAGATCTGGTAGCCCAGCAGCCCGCCCGAGGGCACGGTGCCCGGCCGGTGCGGGGAGGGCCCGAGCAGGAAGCTGGGCACCACCAGGTCGTTGACGCCGAGGCGGTGGGCGTTGTGCGAGACGTCGTCCCAGCGCCCCAGCCAGCGGCGCACCTCGGACGGGTCGCGCTCCAGCATGATCTTGGCGGCGACCAGTTCCTTGATCCCGTTGTGGCCGGTACGAACGGCCCGCCACACCTCGGCCTCGCCGCCGCGGTGGTGGAACTCCAGCAGTTCGTACTGCTCGGGGTCGAATTCGGGCCCGAAACGGAGCCCGGGCACCCAACGAGACTCGGACACACGACCCCCGACGCTTCTCACCGCTGCTGATGCGCTGCCCAGGATAGTCCGGGTTCCTGTTCGGCCGCCCCGAGGAGGGCCTATTCTGATGGCGCCCGAGCAACATCACGAAATCACGTCAACTCATGATCGTGCGGGGACTGTTGATCATGACACGGACGACTGTTGAACAACAGGGGGACGGTGCATGCTGCTGATCGCGGTGCTGCTGGTCGTGGTGGCACTGGCCGGTGTGGCCGCCGTCGTACTGGCGCGCAGGCGAACGACCCTGGACGCCACCGGCGTTGCCAAGGCCCTCGCCGCCGCCGCTGAACAACTCGCCGCCGGCAAGGCCCCGCAGGCCCGCCGCCGCTACGCCCGGCTGGCCCGCCAACTCGCCAACGGGCCCGCGGAGCTGAGCCCGCAGCGCGGCCTCGCCCTGCTCGGCCAGGCCGAGGCCACCATCCCCACGGGCGACCAGCAGGCCACCCTCGCCCTGCACCGCGAGGCCTTCCCGCTGCTCGCCGACCCCGCCCGGCAACTGCCCCGGTGGAGCCTGCGCCGCCTCGCCGAGGAACGCATGCAGGCCCCCGACGGCGACCTCGGGCCGCTGCTCGCCTTCCTCCAGGCCACCGCCGCCGGCGCCGACCCCGGCGAGGAGGCCGAGGCCGCCGCCCGCACCCAGCACTGGCTGCAGCGGCTGTGCCACGAGGGCACCGCCGACCAGCGCGACCACGCCACCGCCCGGGCGCTCGCCGCCCTGCCCGGCCGGGACTGGCCGGTGCTCGCCCGGGCCGCCCTGCTGCGCGCCGCCGGCCGGGCCGCCGAGACCGAACCCCTGCTCGCCGCGGCCGCCCCCGGCGGCAGCGGCGAACTCTGGTTCCGCTGGGGCGCCCAACTGTTCACCCTGCACCGCGACGAACCCGCCGTCACCGCCTTCGACGAGGCGCTGCGCCGCGGCCCCGGCGAGCCCTCCCCGTGGGGGCGCGGCCCGGCGCTGCGCACCGACAGCCTGCTCTTCCGCGGCCTGGCCCGCCAGCGGCTCGGCGCCACCGACGCCGCCTGGGCCGACCTCGCGGCAGCCGCCGGGGAGAGCCCGAGCGATCCGCGCCCGCGCTACGCCCTCGGCCGGCTCGCCCTGCTGCTCGGCGCCGACGACCAGGCCCGGGAGCAGTTCACCGCCGCCCTGACCGTCCAACCCTCCTTCGCCCCCGCGCGGTTCGGCCTCGCCCTGGTCCACGAGCGGGCCGAGCGCCCGGCCGAGGCCGCCGCCGACTACCGGGCCGGTCTCGGCCAGGCCCCCGACTGGCGCGCCGCCCGGGTCCGGCTCGGCGCCGCCCTGATAGCCGCCGGCCAGGCCGCCGAGGCCGAGCCGATCCTGCGCGCCGAGGCCGACACCGAACCGGACTCCCGCTGGAGCCGGATCGCCGCCTTCCACCACGGCCTCGCCCTCGCCCGCACCGACGACCAGGCCGGCGCCCTCGCCCGCTGGGAGCAGCTGGACGACCCCGAGCTGAGTGAGCGTCGAGCCCTGGCCCGCGACCGGCTCGCCCGCACCCGGCTGGCCGCCGACCCGGTCGCCGCCCGCGAGCTGTGGCAGCAGGCCGCCGCCGAGCACCCCGCCGCCCCCGGCTACCGGGCCGCGCTGCGCGAAGCCGCCCTGCGCGAGGCCGTCCACCTGCTGGTCACCGGCCGCGACCGCCCCGAAGCCCGCCAACGCGCCGCCGCGGCGCTCGCCCTGGCCGACGCCCTGCCCGGCGCCCTCACCCACCGGCAGTCCCGGCTGCGCGCCGCCCTCGCCCTGGCCGAGGGCGCCCCCGAGCAGGTCAACGCCCTCCTCGACGCCACCGCCGGGCTGCGCGATCGCTACCACCTGGCCGCCGTGGCCCTGCTGGCGGGCCGTCCGGTCCAGACCATCGCCCTGCTCGGCCCGCTCGACCCCGATCCGACCGGGGACCCGGCGCTCGCCCGGTTACGCGCTTTGCTCGCCGAACGGGCCGGCAACTGGGCCACCGCGCTGGACTGGTACCGCCACTTCCTGACCGCCCCCGCCACGCCTCAGCCGGCTCCCACCGGCGACTGCGCGGTCTGCGCCGGGCCCGCCACCGGAGCCTGCGGCGGCTGCGGCCGCGAGGCCTGCGCCGCCCACCTGCACGCGCCCGCCGGGGCCGCCTCCCCGCGCTGCGTCCGCTGCACCGGCCCGGCCCTGCGCGCCGTCCTGGACTGCGCGCGTCGAGCCGGCGCCCCGGAGCAGGCCGAACCCGTCCTCGCCGCCTGGGCCGAGGCGCTCGGCGACAGCGAGGCCGCCGCGCCGTTGCGGCTCGACCTCGCCCTGTTGCGCGCCGAACTCGGCCGCCTGGACGAGGCGTTGGCCGACCTGCCGGAGACCGCCACCGCCGCCCGGGCCGCCGTGCTGGTCCGCCGGGCCGGTGCCGCCCTCGTCGCCGAACAGCCCGGACGGGCCGCCGGCGACCTGCGCCAGGCCCTCACCCTTGCCCCCGACCACCCGCAGGCGGCCGGCGCGCTGGTCCTGCTCGCCGAGCACGAGGCCCACCAGCACGCCGTCGAGGGCCGCCACCACGAGGCCTACCGGGCCTACCGCGCGCTGCTGCGCAAGGACCCGGCCCACCCCCGGCTGCTGCACGCCCTCGGCCTCGCCGGCTACCGGCTGGCCGTGACCGCCGACGACCAGGACGTCTGGGCCTGGACGCTCGGCTGCCTGGTCGCCGCCCTGCACCAGCCCGACCTGTGGACCGAGGCCGCCCGGATCACCGGCCGCACCCCCGAACAGCAGCGGACGGCGGCCGCCCGTACCGCGCTCACCGACCGCCTCCACGAGGACCTGCGCGCCCTCGACCGGGCCGCCGGACGCAGCGGCGACGAGGTCACCGCCTGGACCCTGCGCCTGGGCATGGAGGCCCACGCCGCCGACGCCTTCGCCCAGCAGGACGTCCGGATCACCCTGCCCGGCCGCCCCGCCCGCCGCCTCGCCGTCGGCCCCACCCTCGACGGGCTGCTGCGCGCCGAGCCCGAACTCGCCGCCTGGGCCGCCGCCTTCGAGCAGGCCGTAGGGGCCTGGCGGCGCCCGGCGGGCCCGGACGCGCCCGCGCTCACCCGGGCCCTCGGCCTGTTCGGCGAGCTCGGCCCGCAGCGCTACCTGAGCCTCCAGGGCCGCCAGGCCGCCGCCGTCGCCGCCCTGGACGCGGTCGCCGAGCACGAGCGCGGCGAGGGCTGGCAGGCGCTGCTCGGCGAGTCCCTGGTCAGCCAGGCCCGCGAGCACCACCGCAACCAGGACTGGCGCGAGGCCCTGGAATGCCTCACCCGCGCTCGGACCGTCCCGGGCGCCGTGCTGCCCGCCGACGCGGCCAGCATCGCCGCCGAGTCCGGTGTCCGGGCCGCCCGCGCCCTGCTCAAGGGCAGCGACGACGACCAGGCCGGAGCCGCCGCGCTGCTGGAGAAGGCCTTCGCGCTGGCCCCGGACGACCGCGAGGTGCGCGGCGACCTCGGCGCCACCTACGCCCAGTGGGCCCGCAAGATCAACAACGAGGACAAGGACTACCCGCGCGCCCTCGCCCTGCTGCAGAAGAGCCTCGACCTCGTCCCCGGGGACCCGACCGCCAAGCACTTCCTGCAGGCCGCCCTCGGCAACCGGGCAGGCCAGCTCAGCCGCCCCGACGCCTCCGCCGAGGAGCTGATGGAGGCCGCCGAAATGTGGGATCGGCTGATCGAGCTCAGCCCCGATCCGGACCACCGGCTCGGCCTAGCCTTCGTCATGCGCCAGCTCTCCCGCTTGGCCGCCTTCGCCGACGACCACGACACCGCCGTCGAGCTGATGGCCGAGGCACTGCGAGCCGACCCGGAGTGGGACGGCGACGTCGCGCGCGAGGCGCCGCGCCGGGTCGCGGTGCTGCTGGCCAACCACATCATCGACAACATGCAGGACAGCCCGTTCACCGCCCAGGCCGCCATGCTGCAGAAGGCCAGGTCCTACGACGACTCGGCCGACATCCGGCGCCTGATGGTCAGCGTCTGGCGCGGTGAGGCGATCGGCCACTACGAGGCCCGCCGCTACGGGGAGGCGACTCGGCTCCTCAAGGAGGCACTCGGCCTGTCCGGCTCGCCGGAGGACACCGCGAAGCTGAACAGCGAACTCGGCATCGTCCTCAGCTCCTTCGCCGTCGCCGAGGCCAACGCCCACCGCTACTGGGAGGCCCGTCAACTGATCGCCACGGCCATCGAGTGCAACCCGGGGGACAGGGAGCTGCGTGCCCTGCAGACGCGGATCAACCGGCTCCGGTGACCGGCAACCGCGCGGGAGTCGCCGTCGTCGTAGACCGTGCGCCTTTCGAGTAGTCGTCAGTTCCCGGCCGGAACTCGTGAGTTCCGACCGTTCGACCCGTCCGAGCCGTGAGGAGAGGGACCGCCCGTCATGCCACTGCACGAACCTTCGCCGTACGAGGTCCTGGGCATCCCGCTCACGGCCGGGGTGCGCGAGATCAACCTCTCGGTCGGGAAGGCGCTGAAGGCGGGCCGGTTCACCCGTCAGCAGATCCAGGACGCCGCCGCGCTGCTGCGCAACCCGGACCGCCGACTGGAGGCGGACCTCCAGCAGCCGCTCCCGCCGGAGCCGGTCGACCAGGCCGCCGACCTCCTCGCGCCCGCGCTGGCCGAACCGCTGCTGGTGATCGAGCGCCCGCCGCTGCCGCCCGCCCCGGCCCTTCTCGCCCTGCACCGCGCCGAGTTGGCCGCGGACTTCGCCGAGCCCGCACCCGCCGGGGCCGACCCCGAACCGCCCGTCCCGGCCCGCTACGCGGCCGACCTGTCCGTCCTGCCGCAGATCGAGGTTCCAGATTGACTTGCCCCTCCCGTGAGCGAGAGGGATTCCCCTCAGCCTCGCGGCTGAGCCGCTGCGCGTGTGCGCTGCGGTGGGACGACTTCCTGCTTCATCGACGACTGCCCGTCCGGAGTGCTCCGTTGAGGTCTTACACCGTCTCCACAGGCTGCTACCGCCAGTCCGGCGGCCAGGATGTTGCGTGCTGCGTTCACGTCCCGGTCGTGGACTGCTCCGCAGTCACACTCCCACTCGCGGACATTGAGCGGCATCTTCGCGGCGATGATGCCGCAGACCGAGCACGGCTTGGAGCTGGGGAACCACCGGTCGATGGTCACCAGGTCGCGGCCGTACCAGGCGCACTTGTACTCCAGCATGGTCCGCAGCTCGGCCCAGCTCGCGTCCGATACGGCGCGGGCGAGGCGTTTGTTCTTGAGCATGTTGCGGACCGTCAGGTCCTCGATCACGACCGTTTGGTTTTCACGGACGAGTCGAGTGGTGAGCTTGTGCAGGAAGTCCCTGCGCCGGTCGGCGATCCTCGCGTGGACGCGGGCGACCTTCCTGCGGGCCTTTTCCCGGTTGGCGAAGCCCTTGGCCTTGCGGGCGAGTTCCCGCTGGGCCTTGGCCAGGCGTTCCCGGTCGCGGCGTTCGTGCTTCGGGTTGGTGATCTTCTGTCCGGTGGAGAGCGTCACCAGGCTGGTGATACCGGCGTCGATCCCCACCGCCGTGTCCACTCGGGGGAGTGGCTTGACGCCGAGGTCGTCGCACAGCATCGAGACGAACCAGCGTCCGGCCGCATCCCGGCTGACAGTCACCGTGGACGGGCTCGCACTGTCGGGCAACGGCCTCGACCACACGATGTCCAGCGGCTCGGCCATCTTCGCCAGCGTGAGGCGACCGTCCCGGTACCGGAACGCGGACGTGGTGTACTCGGCACTGTCACGGGACTTCTTCTTCGACTTGAACCGGGGGTACTTCGCCCGCTTCCGCCAGAAGTTGGAGGACGCCCCCGGCAAGTGCCGGAGTGCCCGTTGAAGCGGCACGGAGGAGACCTCGCTGAGGAATGCCAGCGACTCGGTCTTCTTCCACGCCGTCAGCATCGCCGAAGTGGCGTTGTAGTTCACTCGCTCCTGACGCTGCGTCCACGCTTCCGTAGGGGCCGCGAGCGCCATGTTGTAGACCTTCCTCACGCACCCGAACGTGCGCGACAGCTCAGCTGCCTGCACATTGGTGGGATAGAAGCGGAACTTGAAGGCCCGCTTCACGTGGGTGGTGGTCGTTACGCGTTACATGATGCATCGTCAATTTGTGATGGGGGGTTCTGATGACCGACGCACTGACCGCATCCTTGCTCGACGGTCACCAGCGGCTGGAGGTCCCGCCGGGCGTCGAGTCCGTCGACCTGGACGCCAAGTTCAGCCAACTGCTTTTCCGTGCCTCGCTGTTGGGCAGCAAGCTGACAGAGCAGAAGCAGGCCGCCCGGGCCGAGCAGCGTGAACTGCTGGGCGTCCTGGTCGAGGTGGACGACGCGCTCGCCGCCCTCGGCCTGGACCGCGAGCTGGTGGCGCTCGGGCGCGGCGCGGGCATCGAGGCCACCCGCCGACGGCTGCTCGGCCGGCTCGCCAAGGCCGGGGTGCGGCCGATGCGACTGGAGGGGCTGGCGGCGGACCCGGCGCTGACCGAGATCGTCGGCATCGAGGTACGGCCGGGAGTGGCGCCGGAGACGGTGGTGCAGACGGTGGTGACCGGGTTCTTCTGGGACCAGGAGGTGCTGCGGCGGGCCCAAGTGGTGGTCGCCGCACCGGAGTCGGCGCTGCCGCCTGCAGCGGACCCGCGGATCGCGGAGCTCGGGCGCGATGAGTCCGTCGAACCCGAGGCCGTCGAGGGGACCGGCGCCGAGCCGTCGGCCCTCGAGCCGGAGACCGTCGAGCCGGAGACCGTCGAGCCGGAGACCGTCGAGCCGGAGACCGTCGAGCCGGAGACCGTCGAGCCCGTCGAAGCCCGGGCCAGGCCGGTCCCGCCCCGGGTCCGTCGGCAGGTCAGGGCCGTCGGCAAGCCGGGCAAGCGCGGCAAGCGCAAGAAGTAGCCAGGACCACGAGGGGCAAGAGGGGAACGACATGTACCGCACACTCGGCATCGACCTGGGCACCACCAACTCCGTGGTGGCCCACCTGCGCCGGGGCGAGCCGGAGATCATCTTCAACCGGCAGAACCAGGAGGCCACGCCCTCCGTGGTCGGCAGCGGCCGCAAGGGCGAGCTGCTGGTGGGCTCCACCGCGCGCAGCCGCACCGCCATCGACGGCGCCAACGTGATCCGCTCGGTCAAGCGCTTCATGGGCCGCAAGTTCAAGGACCCGCAGGTGCAGGCGGCCCTCAAGGAGGTCGACTACAAGGTCACCGCGGGCACCGACGGCGACGTCAATGTCTGGTTCAACGGCCGCTCCTACACCCCGATCGAGATCTCCGCGATCATCCTGCACCGGCTCAAGGAGGACGCCGAGCAGCGCTTCGGCGAGCCCTTCCACCGGGCCGTGATCACCGTCCCCGCCTACTTCGGCGAGCGGCAGGTCGCGGCCACCCAGGAGGCGGGCCGGATGGCCGGCCTGCACGTGCTGCGGATCATCAACGAGCCGACCGCCGCCGCGCTCGCGTACGGGCTCGCCGGCGAGGCCGGCGAGGAGGGACGGACCGTCCTGGTCTACGACCTGGGCGGCGGCACCTTCGACATCTCCATCCTGCTGCTGGTGCCCGGCTCGGTCTCGGTACTCGGCATCGAGGGCGACAACCTGCTCGGCGGTGACGACTTCGACCGCGCGATCACCACCGCGCTGCTGGAGGACATCCGAGAGGAATACGGCTCCGAATACCAGCCCGACCTGCGCGACCGCCCTAAGATCGCCTCCACCGCCGAGACCGTCAAGATCGAGCTGTCCAACCAGCAGTCCTCCGAGGTCATCCTGCCGGGCCTGGGCGCCGGACAGCTGGTGCTGGAGACGGAGTTCGAGCGCGCCCGCTTCGAGGAGCTGATCGAGGCCCAGATCGAGCGGACCATCGAGCTGACCCACAAGGCCATCATGCAGGCCAACCTGACCGTCGGGGACATCGACGAGGTGGTGCTGGTCGGCGGCTCGACCTCGATCCCGCTGGTCGCCCGGCGCCTCGGCGAGGTGTTCGGCAACCACCGGATCAAGCGCGGCGTCAACCCGATGCAGTGCGTGGCGCTCGGCGCGGCCGTGCAGTCCGCCCTGGTCGGTGAGGTGGAGTGCCCCGAGTGCCGGGCCCCCGGGGACCTGTCGGCCTCGAACTGCGCCAACTGCGCGACCTCCCTGCTCGGCGGCGACCGCGTCTCCTGCCCGACCTGCCACATCCCGGTCGGCGCCGAGGCCGCCGACTGCCCCAAGTGCGGCCAGGACATGGCCGGTTCGGCCACCTCCGGTGCGACCGTCCCGAGGCAGTCGCAGGCCACCACCGTGCTGCGCAGCGACAACTGCCCGCGCTGCGGCACCCCGGCCGCCCCCGGCGTGACCGCCTGCGAACTGTGCGGCGAACCGCTCAACTCGGCCGTCCCCGGCCAGACCAAGGTGTCCTCCACCGCCGCCGAGGACGTCGGCCTGCGCTGCGCCTCCTGCTCCAAGGTCAACCCGCCCGGCACTGAAGTCTGCTCGGACTGCGGCGAGTTGATGCAGGTTACCAACCCCTTCGACATCACCCCGAAGAACCTCGGCATCGAGCTCAATGACGGCCGCCTCGCCGTCATCATCCCCAAGAACACCAGCTACCCGACCAGTTCGCCGGTCAGCCGGGAGTTCGTCGTCTCCGGCAGCGGCCGTCAGCGCCTGGAGATCGCCGTCTACGAGGGCGAGCACGAGGTCGCCCAGCAGAACGAGCTGATCGGCCACCTCACCCTGCGGCTGCCCGAGGGCCTCGGCGGCCGTACCCCGGTGGAGGTCTCCTTCGGCCTGGACCGGGACCGCACCATCACCCTGTCGGTGCGGATCCAGGGCGGCGGCGAGAAGACCGTCAAGTTGGAGCGGGTCACCCTCGACCCCGAGCTTAAGGTGCAGGTCGAGGAGCAGCAGCGGCAGATCGAGACCTTCACCGACCGCTGGGGCGGCGAGCTGACCGAGGCCGAGATGCGCGAGGCGCAGCGGCTGATGGACGCCCTGGACGACCTGGCGGCCGGGCAGACCCGCGGCCAGTCGGTGGACGAGGCCCTGGAGCGGGCCCAGCGCCAGCTGAAGGCCCAGCGCTGGGTGCGCGGCTCGGAGGCGTACCTGAGCCTGTTCATCCACTACTGCGAGAAGCACCTGGACCCGAGCGACCTGGACCGGCTGCGCTCGGTGGCCGCCGAGCTGCGGCTGCGCCGCGAGGCCGCCGACTGGGAGGGCGCGATGCGCGCGGCCCAGAAGGCGGACGAGCTGTGCGACTCGCTCGGGCACACCTTCCGGATGCTCACCATGTGCAACGTCTACGTCAACCAGAACATGGTCTCGCCGGCCCTGGCCCAGCGGATCATGGCAGAGCTGCGCGGGCTGGACGAGGCGGTGGAGGCGCCCAACATGGAGGCGGTCAACACCCACATGTCGAACCTGCTGGCGCTGTACGCGCAGGCGCAGCGGGAGCTCGGCAGCGAGCCGGCCGCCGAGTCGCTCGGCCCGGTGCGCCCGGAGGAGGCCGGTCCGCGATGACCACCGTGAGCCTCCTCGAGGTGCAGTGCCCGCTGTGCCGGGTGCCGGCGGACCCGCAGACGCTCGGCTGCCCGTCCTGCCGGGAGGACCTGAGCGTGCTGTTCCGGCTGCGTTACGCCGGTCGGATCGATTACAACCGGGCACTGGACGCCCTGGCGGCCGGGGACGGGGCGCTCGCGCTCGGTCTGCTGCACCGTGCGGTGGCGGCCGAACCCGGGTTGGAAGCGGCCCGGGAGCTGCTGCGATCACTGAGCGTGGCCGGGGCCGCCGGGCCCGCACCGGGGGTGCGGGAGGGCGACACGCCCTCTGATTGACCAATTCGGACGCTCCCGGCCTGCGGTGGAGTTCGATCGGTGTGAGTGTGATGGTCACACGGCTGTTTCGCCACCCTCACAAGGAGTGACGCAATGCGTATTCGCACCACCCTCGCCGCCACCGCGCTCGCCGCGGTGGCGGTCCTCGCGGGCGCCGGCACCGCCGCGGCCGGCGACGCGACTGCCAACGGCATCGCCACCAACTCGCCCGGCTTTCTCTCCGGCAACCAGATCCAGATTCCGATCAACTTCGAGTCCAACATCTGCGGCAACACGTTCAACCTGGGCGGGATCCTCGGCCAGGCGGGGAGCATCGTCTGCATCAACGGGTGACATCAGCACCGGGGCCGTCCGTCGAACCCGACGGGCGGCCCCGGTGCCGTGTCCGTACCCCCGTTCGGGGGTGGCGGCGCGGGCCCGGGAAGGGCGACCATGGTCCCCGTCCCGCACCTCCGCACCCAGGAGCCAGCCCGTGCCGACCACGCCCGCCCCGCGCAGCTACGCCTCCGGCACCTCGGACGTCCCGCTGCTCGGCGACACCATCGGGGAGAACCTCGACCGCGCGGTGCGCGCCTTCCCCGAGCGCGACGCCCTGGTCGACCGGCGCACCGCCCGCCGCTGGACGTACGCCCAACTCGCCGCTGACGTGGACGCGCTGGCGCTCGGCCTGCTGGAGCTCGGGCTCGCCAAGGGTGACCGGGTCGGCATCTGGGCCCCCAACTGCGCCGAGTGGACCCTCACCCAGTACGCCACCGCCAAGCTCGGCGCGATCCTGGTCACGGTCAACCCGGCCTACCGGGCGCACGAGTTGGAGTACGTACTGAACCAGGCCGGGATCCGAGTGCTGGTCGCCGCCGAGCGCTTCAAGACCTCGGACTACGCCGCAATGATCGAGGAAGTCCGGCCGAACTGCCGCGAGTTGGAGCGGGTGGTGCTGTTCGGCAGCCCTGCCTGGGACGCCCTCCTGTCGGCCGGCCGCGAGGCCGACCCGGCCCTACTCGCGCTCTTCGCCGAGCGCCAGGGCGAGTTGGCCCCCGACGACCCGATCAACATCCAGTACACCTCGGGCACCACCGGCTTCCCCAAGGGCGCGACCCTCTCGCACCACAACATCCTCAACAACGGCTACTTCGTCGGCGAGCTGCTCAACTACACCGAGCAGGACCGGATCTGCATCCCGGTGCCCTTCTACCACTGCTTCGGCATGGTGATGGGCAACCTCGCCGCCACCTCGCACGGTGCCTGCATGGTCATCCCGGCCCCCTCCTTCGAACCCGGCGCCACCCTGGCCGCCGTCGCCGCCGAGCGCTGCACCTCGCTGTACGGCGTGCCGACCATGTTCATCGCCGAACTCGCCGACCCGGACTTCGCCCGCTACGACCTCGGCAGCCTGCGTACCGGCATCATGGCCGGCTCACCCTGCCCGACCGAGGTGATGAAGGAGGTCATCGACCGGATGGGCATGGCCGAGGTCTCCATCTGCTACGGCATGACGGAAACCTCGCCGGTCTCCACCCAGACCCGCACCGACGACTCGATCGAGCGCCGGGTCTCGACCGTCGGCAGGGTCGGCCCCCACCTGGAGGTCAAGGTGGTCGACCCGGCCACCGGCCGTACCGTCCCGCGCGGCGAACCCGGCGAGCTGTGCACCCGCGGCTACTCCGTCATGCTCGGCTACTGGAACGAGCCCGAGCGCACCGCCGAGGCCGTCGACGCGGCCCGCTGGATGCACACCGGGGACCTCGCGGTGATGGACCAGGACGGCTACCTGGCGATCACCGGGCGGATCAAGGACATGGTGATCCGCGGCGGGGAGAACCTCTACCCGCGCGAGATCGAGGAGTTCCTCTACACCCACCCGGACATCCTCGACGTCCAGGTGATCGGCGTCCCCGACGCCAGGTACGGCGAGGAACTGATGGCCTGGATCCGGATGCGCGAGGGCGCCGGGCAGCTCACCGCCGAGGCCGTGCGCGAGTACTGCACGGGGCGGCTGGCCCACTTCAAGATCCCGCGCTACGTCCACGTGGTCGAGGAGTTCCCGATGACCGTCACCGGCAAGATCCGCAAGGTCGAGATGCGCGCGCTGGCCGTCCGCATCCTCGGCCTCTAGGGCCTCCCAGTACCTTCGGAGCGCGCGGGAGGCGGCCCCGGGTGCCCGGCGGGAGAGTGGGATCATGCTCCTCGACGTCACCGTGGAACTTTGGGCGCCTGGCCCATGCGACACCGCGCATGGGCCACTGAGGTGAACTAACCGGCGACAACTCGCAGTTCAGGCGCAGCCATGCAACCTTGGTTGCCATGTGTCGACCTGCGGCGCTGTTCACGGAGCGCCGGCGCGACAAGGAGCTGACCGAGTGGGAATCCAAGTTCTCTGCAATTGTGGCACCCAGTGCCCAGAAGAGGGTAGTTGTGGCTGCGTTTGGATCTACGACGAAGAAAGGTGCCAATGCTTTTGCGGCCCAGACATTGAGGTAGGACGGCGTAGCCTTTCTCAGGATGCCTTGGTGGACCTCGACGTCAGGGATCTCAAGCTGTCGTCCCTCGGAAAGTTCCTTGACGGACTCAGTGCCGCCGATGTGCTGATCCCGGCCTCGCTTATCGACAACAAGGTGTCACTGAGCCTGAAGCGGGTCACGCTGAAGGACGCTGTCAGGGAAGCCGGTCTGAGGCTGGGTTGATCGGGCCTGACCCGCGCAGACACTGATGGCCGACGAGGGCGAAGGTCCTCGTCGGCCATCAGTGTTCGTGGCGGCTAGTAGGTGCCCCACTCCCGGTCGGTGGAGACGATCTCGCGGCCGAGCGGCATCAGCGAGATCGGGATCATCTTGAGGTTCGCCCAGCCGAAGGGGATCCCGATGATCGACAGGAACAGCGGGATGCTGGTGGCCAGGTGCGCGAGGGCCAGCCACCATCCGGCGAAGATGAACCAGATCACGTTGCCGATGCAGGACGCGGCCCCGGCGTCGCGCCGCTCGACGGTTGTCCGCCCGAACGGCCACAGTATGAAGCCGGCGATCCGGAAGGAGGCAATGCCAAATGGGATGGTAATCACGAGCAGGCAGCAGATAATTCCGGCGAGCACGTAGGCAAGAGCCATCCAAATGCCGCAGAAAACCAACCAGATGACATTGAGGATGAACTTTATTGCACTCATGCCCGGTACCTTCTCACGACTGATGGCGTTGCACTACGACCGTGCCATGCCCGCCGGCGCGCGTGTCTACGCCCTTAGGGGTTGCACCTCAGGGATCGGTCCGGGTCGCCGCCGCCAGTAGGGTCGACCAACTCGAAGCCCTCGTTCGCAACCGCCTCAAGCGCCTCCAGTGCCGCGCTGACGTCCTCGACGGCTTCCTCGCCGGCACCGGACTCTCCCTCGACCTCCCACCGCCATCACCGTGAAGCGCCGAGGTCAGTGCGCGGGCGCAGCGTTCCGATCGCCTCGACGAAGGGGCACCCCAGGACAGCGGGTGGGGCCCCGGACAGGTTGTCGGCGGGGGTCGGTAGCCTGACCGCCTCATCTCTTGCTTTGCTTCACGTACCTGACAGAGGGGCCAGTGTCCTACCGCCGTCTTGTCGCGTCGGCCGCGGTTCTCGCGGCCGGTCTCGCACTCTCACCGGGAACGGCCCATGCGGCCGGATCGTCCGGTGGGAGCGCCGTGCCGCACCCCGCCTACATGCCGTTCGTCCTGCCGAACACTCCGGGATTCTCCAGCCCGGTGAGCAACTCGGTCCGGTTGACACCGCTGCCACCGGCGCCTTCCGGGGCCCCGGCCGCGCCCGGTCCGGTCACCACGGGTACCGGCCGGACGCTGTACGCCTCGTTCGCCGGGGCGCCCTGCACCCAGGAGTCCGGCACGGGCACCCAGGCCAGCCCCTACTGCCTCCTGCAGGACGCGGTGAACGCCGCGCAGCCCGGTGACACCGTCGACGTCCTGTCGTCCACGGGGTCCTCCTCCCAGGAGTCCGTGACGGTCCGGACGTCCGGCATCTCGATCGTCGGTACCGGCCCCCAGGCATGGGTCAGCGCGGGCAACGCCAACAGCGGCAAGCCCGCGCTCGTGCTCGACCACGTCTCCAACGTGACGGTCAGCAACCTCATGCTGACCTCGTGGGGCAATGCGACCGCGGTCGAGGTCATCGGGTCCACCGGGGTGACGATCGACTCGAGCTTCGTCAGCACGAGCAACAACCCCACCGGGGCCGACGCCCTCACCATCGACGGCGCCTCCAGCAACGTCACCGTGAGCCGGACCTATGTCGACACCGGCTTCTCCCGGACCGGGGCCCGGGCGATCAGCGTCGCCTCCGGGGCGCGAACCGTATCCCTCGCCGGCGACGTGCTGGCCGACGCCGGCATCACCGCGACCGGCGTGAACGGCCTGAACGTCGTCGGCAACACGATCCAGCGCGGCTGCGGCTCCGCGGTCGACCTCGAAGGCACCTCGTCCGGCGTCAGCGTCGAGAACAACCTCATCGAGGACGCCAACCCGAGCACCGACTACATGGGCACGTACCAGTCCAACTGCTCCGGATACGGGCTGACCTGGGCTCCGGACGTCACCGTCTCGCCCGGGTCGGCCGCCGGTACCACGGCCGACTACAACGACTTCTACGTCTACGGCAACGACGCCACCGCGCCCTACAGCTGGGCCGGCACCACGTACCCGACCCTGGCCGGCTTCCAGTCCGCTGTGGCCCAGGGCGCCCACGACACGAACGACACCAAGCAGGCGACCTCGACCGGGCTGCGGCCGAACACGTCGTCCCTCGTCGACATCCAGCCCCAGGTGGGTTCCGCCGCGATCAACTCGGCCAACCCGGCCGCGCCCGGGGCGCTGGGCTCGGACTTCTTCGGGACCAGCCCCCACACCAGCCGGGGGGCCGAGGAGTTCGACGCCAACCCCAACCTGGCCGTGGCGCTGACCGGCACGGACAACACCGCTTACTCCGTGTACGTCGGCATCAACGCCACCAGCGACGTGCAGACGCTCACCTATGACATCGCCTGGGGTGACGGCACCACCACCCACGCCACCGGCCGCCCGGACAGCCCGCCGGAGAGCCCGCACACCTATCCGCAGCTCGGCACCTACACGGCCAAGGTCACCGTCACCGACCAGTTCGGCAACGCGGTGACCAACAGCATCACCGTCACCACGTCCGGTTCGGAGTACGTGGCGTTCGGTCCGACGCGTCTGTTGGACAGTCGGGACGGCAGCGGGACGCCTCAGGTCGGGGCCTACTCGACGACCCGGGTGCAGGTGGCGGGTGCGAACGGCATTCCGGCGGGTGCGACGGCCGCGGTGCTGAACGTGACGGTGACGGGCACCACCGGTGCCGGGCACGTGACGGTGTTCGGGGACGGTTCGGCGGCGCCGACCACGTCGAACGTCAATTACATGGCGGGGCAGACGGTTCCGAACATGGTGGTGGCTCCGGTCGGGGCCGGCGGGTACGTGGATCTGGTCAACGCCGGTCCTTCGCTGGACCTGGTGGTGGACATCACCGGGTACTTTGTGAGGTCGTCGGCCGCCGGGTACACGCCGCTGTCGCCCTCGCGTCTGGTGGACACCAGGTACGGCACCGGTGCACCGCAGTCGCAGGTGGGTGCCGGGCAGGCGTTGCCGGTCCGGATCGCCGGTGCGGCGGGCGGTCAGCTGCCCACCTCGGGCATCACGGCGGTGGCGCTGAACGTGACCGTGACCAACCCGGGCACCGCCGGTCACCTGACCGTCTACCCGGGCGGCCAGCAGGCGCCCAACGCGTCGAACCTGAACTTCACGGCCGGGCAGACGGTCGCCAACTCGGTCGTCGTCCCCGTCGGTTCGGACGGCACGATCCAGGTGCTGAACGCGGCCGGGGCCTCCTCCGACGTGATCGTTGACGTGGTCGGCTACTACAGCCCCGCCGGCAGGAGCGCCTACCTGCCGGTCACCCCGACCCGCCTGCTGGACACCCGTGACACCACCAAGTGGCAGTACGGCCCGGTCGCCCCCTGGAGCTACGTCTACATGCCGGTGTCGGGCCAGCCCGACATCACCGCGTTCGCGCTGAACGCAACGATGACCAACACTACGTCGGACGGCCACCTGAGTGTCGCCCCAGACCCGAACACGCTCACCCAGTACGCGCAGAACACCTTCGCGCCGCTGTCGCCGCCGTCGGTCTCCTCGCTGAACTGGACGGCCGGCGGGACGGTGCCGAACCTGGTCCAGACGCCGACGGGTGCCAACAACATCATCGATTTCTGGAACGGGGCCGGCGGCACCAGTGACCTGATCGTCGACATGTTCGGCTTCTACCAGAACAACTGACCCCCGCAGTTCAGGGGCCCGGTGCGACGACTCGAACGCCGCACCGGGCCCTTGCCGGTTGCCTTGTCGGCCCACACCCCAGCCACTGGCTGCTGGCCGCTACTGACATCTGCTGTTTGGGGGATGGATTTGCCGTTTCGCTGACGGAGAGTCATCGGAACCGACGGCGATCCCCTGGATGTCGTTGCCGTCGGTGATCACCGTCAGTGGGCATCGCGGCAGCTGCCGGTGGGGGTGCAGAGGGTGATGGAGAGGGGCCGGCCGGTCGGGGGGATCCGGTAGTGGTATTCGGCGAAGGTGACGAGGTCGTCGGCGCCGAGGTCGATGGTGCTGTGGTGGACGGGGCTGACGATGTGGTCGGTGTCGCCGGAGACGTTGATGTCGTCCACCTGGCCGCGGTAGGCCGTGAACGCGTAGGCGTCCACGCCTGCCGTGGTGTCGGTCGGCATGGGGGTACGGGGGATGAGGTCCTTGATGGCGGTGAACCAGATGGTCGTGGGCGCCTCGCCGGTGTGGTTGATGATGGCGTAGCAGACGTCGAAGTTGTCCACCAGCCAGAACGCCATCGCCCGGTACTGGCCGTCGCTGTCGAGGACCACCAGGGTCGGTCGTGTCGGTTTCGGGCACTGGGGCGGTGTGTTGAGCGAGGCGATGAGGTCCACGATCCACTGCGCGGACGGCGGGGCGGGTTCGGGGAGCAGGACCGCGTGGCGGATCGGGCCGGGGGCGGGGATCGGCTCGCACGCGGCGGCCGCAGTCAGGGCCGTTACCAGCGCGGCCGTCGAACAGAGCGCACCGAAGCTGCGTTTCATCCTGTCTCCCCGGAACGACGGGTGCGACTCAGGATGCGCCCCCGACTCGGGCGGCGGCAAGACTCCGGGCGCGGGCCGCGCCCGGAGTCCGGTGGTGCGTCAGGAGCGCCGGGGGAGGTATGCGAGGCCGTGGGCGCCGGGTTCGGCGAGTTTGGGGAGGGTGAGGCGGGAGACGGCGGTGAGCGTGTCGAGGTCGATGATGTCGACGGTGGAGGAGACGACGCTGGAGACGTACGCGAGTCGGCCGTCGGGGGAGGAGGTGATGGTGAGGGGGAAGAGGCCGATGTCGACGGAGCCGAGGTGTCGGTGGGTGTCGGCGGAGAAGACGGTGAGGAGGCCGGGGGCCTGGCGGCCGAGGGGGGAGTCGGGGTCGGGGATCGCGCGGGTCTCGCCGGCCAGGAGCTTGCCGGTGGAGGTCAGGTGGACCGGGAGCACGGGGTGCTCGGTGGGGAGGGTGGCGGTCACCGAGGCCGAGCGGGCGTCGATGACGCGGATGCCGGGGGTGGAGTCGGGCTTCGCGGCGAAGCCGAGGTAGGGGGCGGCGACGTAGGCGCGGGTGCCGTCGGGGGAGACGGCGAGGCCCTCGCTACCGGGGACCTCGACCTTGGCGGTCAGGACACCGCGGTCGAGGTCCACGATGGACACGAACGGGGCCTCCTTGTTGGTGGCGAAGCCGGTGCGGCCGTCCGGGGAGATTTCGAACCAGTGCGGGCCGGGGGCGTCGGTGTCGATCCGGCCGATCGGGCGGCGGGTCTCGGTGTCGATGACCACGACGCCGCCGGGGCGGTCCGCCGAGGCCTCGACGCTGACGTAGAGGCGGCGGCGCGCCGGGTCCAGGGCCAGGCCGTGCGGGCCGTGCTCGGGGGCGAGGTCGATCACCTCGACGATCCGGCGGGTGTCGGCGTCGATGACGGTCAGCTTGGTGCAGTGGCCGCTGTGGGCGTTGTAGTAGCCGGAGTGGTACGCGCTGCTGCACCAGAGCAGGCGCTGGGTCGGGTCGAAGCACAACTCGTGCGGCTGGGCGGTGACTTCGATGCTGTCGAGGAGGTCGTCGGTGGCGGCGTCGAAGAAGGAGACGGTCGGCCCGCTCTGGCTGACGGCGGCGAGGACGTCGCCGGCGAGGTGGGACCGGGGGTTGTTCGGCACGGGTGCTCCTTGGAACGGATGTCGAGTGGACGGTGTGGACGGGTTCCACTCTCCGCGGTCCGGGGCGGCTACACCATGCAAGGATTGGCACGGGATCATTGACGTAGACGCAAAAGTACAGTTCAGGAGCATCGAATGGACCTCAACCTGCTGCGGGTCCTGGACGCCCTGCTCCAGGAGAACAGCGTGACCCGGGCCGCCGAGCGGCTCGGCACCTCGCCTGCGGCGGTGAGCCGGATGCTGGCCCGGCTGCGCCGGGCAGTCGGCGATCCGCTGCTGGTGCGGGCCGGTCAGGGCCTGGTGCCGACACCGCGGGCGGTCGAACTGCGGGATGAGGTGGGCGCGTTGCTGCGCGGCTGCGAGAACGTGCTGCGGCCCGGGGCGGGCTTCGATCCCGTGCACCTGGAGCGGACCTTCACGGTACAGACCAGCGACCTGGTGCTGGTCCGGGTGGCCGGACCGCTGACCGAGCGGATCCGTGCGGAGGCGCCGAACGTCGACGTGGTGTTCCTGCCGGAGGCACTGGAGGGCGGGCCGGCGCTGCGCCAGGGGCTGGTGGACGTCGAGGTGGGCGTGCTCGAGCAGTTGGACCCGGAGATCCGCACCCGGTCGCTGGTCAGTGCGCCGGTGGTGGCCGTGGCGCGCGACGGCCACCCGCTGTTCGAGGGGCGGATCACCGCCCGGCGCTTCGCCGCCGCCGACCATATCGGTATCTCCCGGCGGGGCAAGCGGCTCGGGCCGATCGACGCCGCGCTGGCCGAGCGCGGGCTGCGGCGCCGGGTGGCGGTGGTGGCGCCCAGCCACACCAGTGCGATGCTGCTGGCCCGGGACAGTGACCTGGTCTCGCTCGGCCTGGCGGACTGGCTGCCGGAGACCCTCGCCGCGCTGGGCCTGCGCACCTTCCCGATCCCGCTCCAACTCGCCCCGCTTGAGCTGGGTATGGCCTGGCATCCGCGCAACTCGGCGGACCCGGGCCAGCGTTGGTTCCGCGAGCATGTGGCAGCCGCCGTCCGGCAGGCGCGGGCGGAGTGAGTCGGCGGGGAGCGGCGGCGGGGAGCGGCAAGGGGCGCGGCAAGGGGCGCGGTACGGACCCCACCGTCCGTACCGCGCCCCTCAGTTGAGCTCCGTCACCGGCGCAACGGGCCCTCGCAGGTGTAGTCGGCGGTGCCCGCCTTGCCGTTGGTCCAGACGTCGACCTTGCCGAAGGTGCAGTTCATGTCGTTGAGGTTGTTGGCGTCCTCGACGTCCTTGGTACGGCTGAGGATGAAGTAGTCCACGGTGTCGGACATGTCCTTGAAGACCTTGTCCGGGTTCGCGGAGTCGGAGAGGTTGGCGGTGATCTTGCCGGTGCAGATGAAGCGCATCGGCTTGTTGGCCCAGTCGCCGTTGTCCTTGCAGTTCGGCGTGGCGCCGGTGGCGTCGGCGAACGCGTCCTGGACGTCGCCGGCCTCGGCGAGGTCCAGCGAGCCGTTGTCGAGGAAGGAGGTCGACGGCACGTAGAGGTTGTCGACGTTCTTGATCTGCGCGTCCAGGAAGGCGTAGTACTCGGTCTGCAGGGCGGCGTCGGAGCCCATCCGGTCGCGCCAGGCGTCGAAGCCGGCCGGGTCGTCGGCGCGCTGGTAGCCGTACATCTCGCGGATCAGTGAGGGGTGCTTCTGCCAGAGGAACTCGAAGAAGGTGCCGGCGTAGTTGTAGAAGTGGAACGCCGGAGTGTCGTTGTAACTGGAGTGCAGGATCTGGGCGATGGTCATCCGGGGGATGCCGGCGGCCTCGTCCGAGGCGAGCTTGCGGACCAGGGACTTGCGCACCAGGATGCCCTGGTCGCGGGTGGAGCCGTCGAAGAACTCGGCGGTGCCCTCGTCCATCGCGGTGGTCTTGTCGTTGGCGTACCAGCGCTCGTCGCCGAAGTAACCCGGCACCGCCCAGCGGCCGTTGAGGTAGTGAACGTACTCGTGGCGGAACAGTTCCTCGAGGGTGAGGGTGGAGTCCTGCGGGACGCGCCGCTGGTAGGTGTAGAAGGTGGCGCCGCGCTCGATGTAGATGCCGCCGTTGTTGGTGCTGTAGCCGGTGAGGATCGGGTGGTACACCTCGTAGTCGGCGCGCGAGGCGTAGAGGTGGATGTGCAGGGTGGTGTTGATGTCGTCGGCGAGCGGCTGGTCGGTGCCGAGGACGCGGAAGTACTGGCTCTTCACCTGCTTGCTGGCGTAGTACATCTGGTCGACGGTGGCCTTGTCGAGGGCGGTGCGGACCTCGATGGCGCCGTTGTCGTAGGTGTACGTGTGGGGGAAGAGCCGGGCCTCCAGGTCGGATATGCAGACGCCGTACTGCTGGCAGACGCCGTAGGTGTTGGCCCAGCCGATGGCCTTGGCCCATGGGTCGGACCACTCGCCGAAGGTGGTCTTGGTGGCGTCGATCAGCGGGCCGAGGTCGGCGAGGGCGGCGTCGTGCAGGGCCGGGACCTGGCCGAAGCGGCCGTACTCGCCGACGGCGTCGCGGGCGGCCCAGGCGTTCCGGGTGCCCTTGAGGTGGCCCCAGGAGGCGTACGCGCGGAACGCGGCCCGGTAGTCGGCGTCGGAGGCGACGGCGGCGAGGAAGGCCGGGTCCTGGTTGTAGATCCCCAGGTAGTTGAGGTTGAGCGCCTGCAGGACGGCGTTGCCCCAGTGGGTGTTGTCGGCGAGGGCGGTACCGGGGGCGAGCGAGGCGAGGATGCGCTTGGCGAGGCCCAGGTTGTGCTGGCGCAGGCCGTCGGCGCCGGCGGTGATGGCGGTCTCGCGCAGGATGTCGGCGGCCAGGTCGGTGCCGTCGAAGGCGTGCGCGCTGCCCGCGTACGTCGTGACGGCCTGCTGGATCGCGGTGAGCGTGGCCGGGTCGCCGACGTTCAGCTCGTGGTGGTTGAAGGCGTGGTAGACGGTCGCGTGCAGGTACGTCCACAGCTCGTAGAGGTGGGAGGCGCCGGTGCCGTCGTCGGTGGCGGACAGCTGGGCGATCCGGTGGGCGACGGCCTGGACGTGGGCGTTGTCCATGGTGGTGGCGAACCGGGCGTCCCAGGTCCAGATGACCGAGCGCAGGCAGCCGTCGGCGGTGACGGCCGGGTCGGCGAGGAAGGCGACCAGCTGATCCGGGTTGAGGCCGGTGAAGCCGTCGACGGTGCAGGGCACCCCGGCGCTGGTGTGGGGTGCGGCGCCGGCAGGGGTGGCGGCGAGTTGGTCGGCGGTCGGGGCGGGCGCGCCGACGTGGTCGGGCAGCAGGCCGGGGATCAGGGTGCTGCCGAGCGAGCCGCCGCCGGGGGCCGGGGCGGGGGCGCCGGGCTTGGCGGCGGCGGTGCCGAGGTGGTCGGCGTCGTCGTAGGCGGTGCGCTGATCGGGGTCGGTCTGGCTGGGCTTGGTCTGGCTGGGCTTGGTCTGGGCGGGCGCGGCCTTGGTGGCCGTCGCCGAGGGGGCGGGGGTGGGTGCGGCGGCCTGGGCGCTCTGCAGGGTGGGCAGCGTGAGGGTCGCGGCCGTCGCGGCGGCGAGCAGGGCTCGCTTGGCAAGGCGGGAAGTTGACACCGGCTCTCCTGGAGGGGGAAGTGGCAGGGCGGTGCGAGGCGGCAGTGCGGTGGATTTCCGGACCGGGACTGCCGGGGGCCGGGGCGGACGCTGGGGGGCTGTGGCCGCCCTCGGGTGAGCCGTAACATAGCAATGTGAAATTGCACCTGCCAAGAGGGTGAACAGGTTTGACCCCGGCTCAGCGTCCAGTCGCACTTCTGGATACCCTGCGGGGGTACAGGGCAGCCGGAGACGGTCGGGAGGCGAACCATGGAGCGGCCGCGGCCGAACGGTGCGCCGGTTCCGTCGGTGCTGCGTCTACTGCTCCTCGCCGCCCTGCTGTTGGGTGTCGTGACGATGCACACGCTCGGCCACCCGACCGGCGGCCACGGCAGTCACGGAGCGGAGGTGGCGGCGGTCCAACGGATGCCGGAGCACCACGCGGCAGCCGTCCCGATGACACACGCGAGCGTGACCGCCGACCCCGCTGCCGCCGGCGGCATGGATCCGATGACGGTCTGTCTCGCCGTCCTGGCCGGCTGGACCTTGGTGCTCCTGATCGTCGGCCCGCTGCTGCGCCGCAGTGGCGACGCCGCCGCCGAGGTGCGGGCCCGGTTGCTACGGGCCGTCCGCGCGCTGCCGCCGCCCGAAGGCGGGCGGATCCTCCTCAACCGGCTGTCGGTGCTGCGTCAGTAGGCGCGCGCCCGCCGCTCCGTGCCCGCGCGCACTTCCTCGCGCCCGCGTACGGAACGGCCGACGCGACGTCCCGTACGCCCACTCCACCGCACGAGGTGCACTCCGCCATGCGCACTCCCACCCGTCGTACCGTCCTCGGCGCCGCGCTCGCCGCCGCCGGGACCGGCCTGCTCGCCGCCTGCTCCTCCGACTCGATGAAGGGCATGGACCACTCGTCCATGAACCACTCCTCGATGAACGGCACCGGCACCCCGGCCGCCGCCCCCGCCGGCTTCGTCGCGCCCAACGGTCCCGAGGTCGCCGCCGCCGAGGCCGAACGCAAGCCCGGACCCGAGCGCAAGGTCGCGCTCACCGCCACCGAGGCCACCCTCGACCTGGGCGGACGAACCGTCCGCAGCTGGGCGTACGGCGACCGGCTGCCCGGCCAGGAGGTGCGCGCCACCCTCGGCGACACGCTCGCCGTCACCCTCGCCAACCACCTGCCGCGGTCCACCTCCCTGCACTGGCACGGCCTCGCGCTGCGCAACGACATGGACGGCGTGCCGGGCGTGACCCAGGCCGACGTCAAGCCCGGCGCCTCCTTCGACTACCGCTTCGCGCTCGCCCACCCGGGCACCTACTGGTTCCACCCGCACTCCGGCGTCCAGCAGGACCGCGGCCTGTACGCGCCGCTGATCGTCGAGGACCCGAAGGAACCGCTGCGCTACGACAAGGAGTGGGTCGTCGTCCTGGACGACTGGGTGGACGGTGTCGACGGCAGCACCCCGGACGCCGTCCTCGCCGAGCTCGCCAAGGGCATGGGCGGGACGGACCACTCCGGCCACGACATGTCAGGGACGCCCGGCATGGACATGCCCGGCATGGACATGGGCGGCACGGGCGGTACGCGCGGTGCCCCCACCGGATCCACCGGCCCGTCCCGGATGCTGATGGGTGCCCGGAGCCCGCTGCTCGGCGGCGACGCGGGCGACGTCGCCCACCCGTTCCACCTGGTCAACGGCCGCCTGGCGAGCGCCCCCGAGACCTTCACCGCCGAGCCCGGCGACCGGATCCGGATCCGCCTGATCAACGCGGGCGGCGACACGGCCTACCGGGTCGCCCTCGGAGGCCATGACCTGACGGTCACCCACACCGACGGCTTCCCGGTCGAACCGGCCACCACCCAGGCGCTGCTGCTCGGCATGGGCGAGCGCTACGACGTCCTGGTCACCGCCAAGGACGGCGTCTTCCCGCTCACCGCGCTCGCCGAGGGCAAGAACGCCGCCGCCCTGGCCGTGCTGCGCACCGGCGGCGGCACCGCGCCCGACGCCGGGACGCGCCCGGCCGAGATGGACGGCAGGCTGCTGACCGCCGCGCAGCTCAAGGCCGACGCGAGCGTGCGGCTGCCCGCCAAGGCGCCGGACCGGACGGTGAAGCTGGAGCTCACCGGCGGCATGGCGAAGGCCGACTGGGCGTTCAACGGCCGAGGGTACGACCCCTCGCAGCGCTACCCGGTGGCGGCGGGGGAGCGGGTGCGGCTGGAGTTCCGCAACAGCACCGGCATGTGGCACCCCGTCCACCTGCACGGACACGCCTTCGCGCTGGGCGGCGACGGCCCGCGCAAGGACACCGCGATCGTGCTGCCGGGCACGACTCTGGCCGTGGACTTCGACGCCGACAACCCGGGTCTGTGGATGGTGCACTGCCACAACGTCTACCACTCGGAGGCCGGCATGATGACCGTCCTCGGTTACCAGTCGTAACCACGGTCCACGTTCTGAGACGCCGGGCCGGGGGCCACCCCCTCGCCCCGTTCCACGTTCTGAGACGCCGGGGCGGGGGCCGTCTCCCCCGCCCCGGCAACCGTCCCGCCGCACCATGCCACCCGCCCCGACCTGCGCATCCATGACGTTTTCTTAACGCGGGCCGATGACGTCTCCTTAACGGCTGTCGCATAGCCTGGCGCACTGCCGTCGCCCGACGGCGCTTTTACGGGGTCTTTAAACAAGAGGTGCAAGGTGGTTTCGTCGGGTTCGACGGAGACGACGACGGAGGATCCGTCGTCGGCTCGAATACGGCTCCGCAGCTGGCTGCTGGAGGACATGTCCCCGGACAAGTCCGCCCAGAAGGCCGGCACGGAGGCATCGGAAGGCGGTGCGGAGCCGGGGGACTCCGCCGCCGGCGCCGAGCACGGTGCGCACGCCGGCCAGCCCTGGTGGCGCGTGATGTGCCTGACCGGCCTGGACTACTTCTCCACGCTCGGTTACCAGCCGGGCATCGCCGCCCTCGCGGCCGGCCTGCTGTCGCCGATCGCCACGATCGTGCTCGTGCTCGTCACCCTGCTGGGCGCGCTGCCGGTCTACCGGCGGGTCGCCAAGGAGAGCCCGCGCGGCGAGGGCTCGATCGCGATGCTGGAGCGGCTGCTGCCGTTCTGGAAGGGCAAGCTGTTCGTCCTCGCGCTGCTCGGCTTCGCGGCGACGGACTTCATCATCACGATCACGCTCTCGGCCGCCGACGCCAGCGCGCACCTGGTCGAGAACCCGCACCTGACCAGCGTGCTCGGCGGCAAGCAGATGGTGATCACGCTGGTCCTGGTCGCCCTGCTCGGTGCGGTCTTCCTCAAGGGCTTCAGCGAGGCGATCGGCATGGCCGTGGTGCTCGTCGGGGTCTACCTGGCGCTCAACGTGGTCGTCGTCGTGGTCGGCATCTGGAAGATCATCCAGGCGCCGCACGTCGTCGCCGACTGGTCCAACGCGCTGACCGCCGAGCACGGCAACGTGTTCGTCATGATCGGCGTCTCGCTCGTCGTCTTCCCGAAGCTCGCGCTCGGCATGTCCGGCTTCGAGACCGGCGTCGCCGTGATGCCGCACATCAAGGGCGACGCCGGCGACACCAACGCCAACCCGGCCGGCCGGATCCGCGGCACCCGCAAGCTGCTCACCACCGCCGCCGTGATCATGAGCGCCTTCCTGATCGCCACCAGCTTCATCTGCACGCTGCTCATCCCGGCCAAGGAGTTCGAGGACGGCGGCCAGGCCAACGGCCGCGCCCTCGCCTACCTGGCGCACGAGTACCTGGGCGGCGCCTTCGGCAGCGTCTACGACCTGTCGACCATCGCCATCCTGTGGTTCGCCGGCGCCTCCGCCATGGCGGGCATGCTCAACCTGCTGCCCCGCTACCTGCCGCGCTACGGCATGGCCCCGCACTGGGCCCGCGCCGTCCGTCCGATGGTGATCGTCCTGACGATCGTCGGCTTCCTGATCACCTGGCTGTTCGACGCGAACGTCGACGCCCAGGGCGGCGCCTACGCCACCGGTGTGCTGGTCCTGATCAGCTCGGCGGCCATCGCCGTCACCATCGCCGCCTACAAGAAGCGTCAGCGCGGCTGGACCATCGCCTTCGGGATCATCTCGGCGGTCTTCCTCTACACCACCGTGCTGAACACCATGGAGCGCCCGGACGGTGTCAAGATCGGTGCCTGCTTCATCGCCGGCATCATCCTGGTCTCGCTGCTCTCCCGTCTGAAGCGCGCCTTCGAGCTGCGGGTCACGGACGTCGTGCTGGACGAGACGGCCGAGCGCTTCATCCGCGACTACGCCCACCGCCCGCTGCGCCTGATCGCCAACGAGCCGACCAACCGGGACGTCGCCGAGTACCGCGACAAGATCCGGCAGATCCGCGCCGACAACGACATCCCGGGCGAGGACGACCTGGTCTTCGTCGAGGTGACGGTCCGCGACGCGTCGGACTTCGAGTCCGAGCTGACCGTGCGCGGCGAGGTGCTGCACAGCCGCTACCGGGTGCTCACCCTGGAGAGCTCCAGCATCCCGAACGCGATCGCCGCGCTGGCGCTCACCGTCCGGGACCGCACCGGGCAGCGGCCGCACCTGTACTTCGAGTGGACCGAGGGCAACCCCTTCGCCCAGTTCCTGCGGTTCTTCCTGTTCGGCCAGGGCGAGGTCGCGCCGGTCACCCGTGAGGTGCTGCGCGAGGCGGAGCCGGACCGGACCAAGCGTCCGCGCGTCCACGTCGGCTGACCCGCGCCCCCGCGCCGCCACGGCCCGTCCGGTCCTCCACGACCGGGCGGGCCGTCGCCGTTCCCGTAGGTACCCCTAGAGTGCGATCGGACCGACACCCCGTTGGTCGAGCACAGCGCCGGACACCGCGAGAAAGGGCCCAGCCCGCATGAGTACCGCACCCGAGCACTACGACCGTCTCCTCGCCGCCCACTACACCTGGATGCTCGGCGGCGACATCCCCGCGCTCGCCGAGGCGCAGGCCGAACTGCTGGCCGGGCTGGGGGTCGCGCCCGGGGCCGGTTCCGGCACCGCCGTGGACCTCGGCGCCGGCCCGGGCACCCAGACCCTGGCGCTGGCCGCGCTCGGCTTCGGGCCCGTCCTCGCGGTCGACACCAGCGCGCCGCTGCTGGCGGAGCTGACCGAGTCGGCGGCGAAGGCCGGGTACGCCGAGGCGGTCCGGACCGTACGGGCCGACCTGCGCGGCGCGCTGCCGCAGCACACCGAGCCGGGCTCGGTGACCACGGTGGTCTGCATGGGCGACACCCTCACCCACCTGCCGTCCCGCGCGGACGTGGCCGCACTGCTGCGCGACGCCGCCGCCGCGCTCGCCCCGGGCGGGCGGCTGGTGCTCACCTTCCGCGACCTCACCCGCCCGCTGGCCGGCACCGACCGCTTCCTGCCGGTGCGCTCCACGCCGGACCGGATCATGACCTGCTTCCTGGAGTACCCGGACGAGGACACCGCGCTGGTGCACGACCTGATCCACACCCGCGCCGGCGAGGGCTGGACCCAGCAGGTCAGCAGCTACCCGAAGCTGCGGCTGGCGGTCGGCTGGGTGGAGGAGCAGGTGCGCGCGGCGGGCCTGGAGGTGCGCCACGGCGAGACCGACGCGCGGGGGCTGCACGTGCTGGCGGCGGTCCGGCCGTAGCCCGACCGTAGCGCCGGGGCGACTCGCGGAGAAGCCCTCGGGGAGACGACCGCAGGGCGCCGCCCACGCCAGGAGGGGGCGTGGGCGGCGGCTCGGTGGGGCGCGGTCAGGACGGCAGGCGAAGCACCAGGCCGGGCTCGATGAGGTCCGGGTCCTCGCCCACGACGGAGCGGTTGAGCGCGTAGAGGGCGGGCCAGCCGCCGGGGACGCGCAGCGCGGTGGCGAGCTGGTCCAGGGTGTCGCCCTCGCGGACGGTCCACTGGCCGTCCTCGTCGGCGGAAGCGGAGGAGGAGGCGGCGGACGTGGACGCGGGGGCCGACGTCGCGGCGGGCGGCGGCAGCACGGCGGCGCGTCCGTGGTCGCGGGTGGCCCCGTGGCCGTGGCCGTGGTCGTGGCCGTGGCCGCTGCCGGCGCGGGCGCGGGCGCCGCAGACCGGCCACGGGGCGAGGCCGCGACGGTCGGCGAGGTGCTGGGCGACCGCCATCTGTTCCTCGCGGCTGGCGAGGTCGGGGCGCGGGGCGTAGGCGAGGCCGCCGTTCGCCCGCCAGGTGGACTGGTCGAACTGGAGGCCGCCGAAGTAGCCGTTGCCGCTGTTGACGTGCCAGTTGCCGCTGCTCTCGCAGGCTGCCACGCGCTCCCAGTCGTACCTCCCGCCGGGATCGGTCCCGGTCTCCCCGCCCGGGGGTGCGGCGTGGGCCGCGGAGGAGGCGAGGGCCACGGCAAGGGCGCAGAGCGCGGTGGGGACGAGGCGGCGGAGACAGGCGGTGGGAGGCATGGGCGACTCTCAGGTCCGGGGACAGGGCGTGCACCGCCCGGAGGCGGCGCGTTCCAACCGACGCATGCCGAGTGGGGCGTGTGGTCGGCGACACGTCGGACGGGTCACCCGCCCGGCCCCCCGGGACCACCCCGGCGGCCCTCGGTCGTCCGGCCGTTCCCCTGCTGAAGGACCGACTCCTAGAGTGGCCGGGATACCTCTCGACGAAGGGTACGGACGAACGATGACGATCGATCAGGGCACCGCCCGGGCCGAGCTGGGTGTGATCGGCGGTTCGGGGCTGTACGCGCTGCTGGACGACGTGGCGGAGGTGCGGGTCGACACGCCGTACGGTCCGCCCAGTGACGCGCTGTTCGTGGGCGAGGTGGCGGGGCGGCGGGTGGCGTTCCTGCCCCGGCACGGGCGCGGCCACAAGCTGCCGCCGCACCGGATCGACTACCGGGCCAACCTGTGGGCGCTGCGGTCGCTGGGGGTGCGGCAGGTGCTCGCGCCGTGCGCGGTGGGCGGGCTGCGGGCGGAGTACGGGCCGGGCACGCTGCTGGTGCCGGACCAGTTCGTCGACCGGACCTCGGGGCGGGTGCAGACCTTCTACGACGGGCTGCCGCTGCCGGACGGCTCGGTGCCCGAGGTGGTGCACGTGTCGATGGCCGACCCGTACTGCCCGGCCGGGCGGCGGGCCGCGCTGGAGGCGGCGCGCGGGGCGGCCTGGGAGCCGGTGGACGGCGGCACCCTCGTGGTCATCGAGGGCCCGCGCTTCTCCACCCGGGCCGAGTCCCGCTGGTTCACCGCCAACGGCTGGTCGGTGGTCGGCATGACCGGCCATCCCGAGGCCGTCCTCGCCCGTGAACTCGGGCTCTGCTACAGCTCCTTGGCGCTGGTCACGGATCTGGACGCCGGGGTGGGGAGCGGCGAGGGCGTCACCCACGCGGAGGTGCTGAAGGTCTTCGCGGGCAACGTCGACCGGCTGCGCACGGTGCTGTTCAAGGCGCTGGAGCTGTTGCCCGGCGAGCGGGACTGCGTCTGCTCGCACGCCCTGGACGGGGTCGCCACCGGGCTGCCGGGGGTGGTCGCCGGCTGAGCCGGGACGCCTCGGCCGCTGTCGTCCGACCGGCCGCTGTCGTCCGACCGGCCGGGCGGGTGCTCAGCCGGCGAGCCGGGTCCGCATGCGTCAGGTCCTCACGCGGTGGCGCCTCCGGCGACCGGCAGCTCGGCCAGGCGCCACTCCAGCATGCCGTCGTGGAGCCGGACCGCTCGCCGCCCGCGCGCGCTGAGCAGCCGGACGGCGTCGTACGCGAGCACGCAGTACTCGCCGCGGGAGTAGACGACCACCTCGGTGTCGTCGGGCAGCTCGTCCAGGCGGTCGGCGAGCTCGTCGACCGGGATGGAGAGCGCGCCCGGGATGTGCCCGGCCCGGTACTCCTCCGTCGGGCGCACGTCCAGCACGACGACCTCCCCGGCCGCGGCCCGGGCGCGCAGTTCCTCGTTGTCCACCTCGCGGGCGCCGTCCTCGCCGAGGTAGGCGTCCAGGGCGGGCGGTACGGCGGCCTGGTGGCGCTCGGCGACCTTGCGGAGCAGGGCGAGCAACTCGCCGACGTCCTCGCCGGAGAGCCGGTAGTGGATCCGGACGCCTTCACGGCGGGTGGCGACGAAGCCGGCCTGCTTGAGCGCCTGCAGGTGGGCGGAGGCGGTGGTCAGGTTGAGTCCGGCCGCCTTGGCGAGCGCGTCCACGGTGCGCTCGCCCTGGGCCAGCAGGTCGAGCAGCTCCAGGCGCTTTCCGCTGGCCAGGGCCTTCCCGCTGGCCGCGAACGCGTCGTACAGCTGCGCCTTCGCACCGTTCTGGGTCATCGCTTCCTCGCTTCCTCCGCGCGGTGCTCCGGAACCGTAATCCAAGGTTCCATGGAATAGGGTACCGGGCTCGCTTTGACCGCCTCGAACCGTATCCCATCCCCCCCTGACCAGTATCTTCCAAAAATCCATGGAATATTGTTGATAGTGCCGCTTGCTGCATCCGGACGCAGGCCGCACTGTCAAACCAGGAGGATCGAGATGCGCTTCGCCGACGAAAACCTGATACCGCTGGTCGACGAGGGACTGGGCAACAGTGCCTACCTGGTCGACCTGGGCGACGGCCGCGCCCTGGCCGTGGACGCCAGCCTGGACCTGCGCGCCCTACGGGCCGCCGCCGACTGGCGCGGGCTGACCGTGGCCTTCGCCGCCGACACCCACCTGCACGCCGACTTCCTCTCCGGCGCCGTCCAGCTCGGCCACGACGACGGAGCCACCGTGCTCGCCTCCGCCGCCGGGCACCGCACCTTCCCGCACACCCCGCTCGCCGACGGCGACGAGGTCGACCTCGGCGGGCTCACCCTGCGCGCCCTCGCCACCCCCGGGCACACCGACGAGCACCTGTCCTTCCTGCTCCTCGACGGCGCCGGAGCCGGCGCCACCGAGCTCGGCGTCTTCACCGGCGGCTCGCTGATCGTCAACTCCGCCGCCCGCCCCGACCTGCTCGGCCCCGAGCGCACCGAGGAACTCGCCCGCGCCCAGTACCGCTCGCTGCGCCGCCTCGCCGCCCTCCCCGACCACCTCCCGGTCTGGCCCACCCACGGCGCCGGCTCCTTCTGCTCCGCCCCGCCCGGCTCCGCCCGCACCACCACCGTCGGCGCGCAGAAGCAGTCCAACCCGCTGCTCGCCGCGCCCACCGAGGATGCCTTCGTCGCCGAACTGCTCGCGAGCCTCGGCAGCTACCCCGCGTACTTCGCCCGCCTCGGCGAACTCAACCGCACCGGCCCCCGGGTGCTCGACGGCACCCCGCGGCTCCCGCTGCTCGACGCCGCCCAGCTCGGCCGACTGCTCGCGAGCGGCGGCCAGGTCGTGGACGTCCGCCCGGCCGCCGACTACGCCGCCGGGCACATCCCCGGCGCCCTCTCCATCCCGCTGCGCGGCCAGTTCGCCACCTGGCTCGGGTGGCTGCTGCCAGACTCCGCCCCGCTGGCCTTCGTCGCCGGCGAGGACCAGGACCTCGACGAACTGGTCTGGCAGGCCCACAAGATCGGCTACGAGCGCCTGGCCGGTCGGCTGGCCGGTGGCATGCGGGCCTGGCGCGAGGCCGAAGGAGCCGTCGCCGCAACCGAGTTCGTCACCCCGGAGGAGGCCGGGCAACGCCCGTACCTGGACGTCCGGCAGGAGTCCGAGTTCGCCGCCGGGCACGTCCCGGGCGCGGCCCACATCGAACTGGGCTCGCTGACCGGCCTCGCCGCCGACGCCCCGCAGGGCGCGCTGGTCGCCTGCGGCCACGGCGAACGCGCGATGACCGCCGCCAGCATCCTGGAGCGCGCCGGGCACACCGGCCTGGCCGTCCTGCGCGGCGGGTTCGCCGAGTACGCCGCCGCCCGCGGTGTCCGCCTGGTCGAGGGGACGGCCGTGTGAGCGGGCGCAGCGATCGAGCCGTCGAAAGGTTGAGGCCGGCCAGGCAGACCTCGAACCCGGACAGCATCACCTGAACGGTCCTGAGCCGGGGCCCGTACGTCGGCTTCAGGGAGACGGCCGGTCCCGGCGCACTGGTGCCCGTGGGTGAAGGCGTGGGCGACGGCCTGTCCGTCGGTGAGGGGCTCGCGCCCGTGGCGAGGACGGCGAGGACCGCGACGAGCGTGGCAAGGCCACCCGGTAGCGCCTTCACCAGCGACTCCGTCCTCCGCCCGGCCCCGCCGCCCATTCTCGCCACCAACCCGTTCGTGTGCACCCCATGGTCGCGGAGTCGGCGACCCTCAGGTCACCGGTTCCGTCGGCCGGGAGCGGCAGGCGGTATGCGTCGGGCTGTTCAGGCTGCCGAAGGCATCACGGCCGCCGCCCGTGCCTCGTCGTAGCGCTGCAACACCAGCCGGGCGACGGCCGGGTGGGCAGCCAGCGGGGCGCTGGTCCAGGCCGCCGCAGTCGTGGCGGCGCGGCGGGCGAAGAAGCCGGGGGAGAGGAGGTAGCCGGCGAGGGCCACAGCGGGGTGGCCGGCGGCGTGGAGGGTGGCGACCGCCTGGTGGGGGGTGGGGGCGGCGGCGGAAAGGTGGGCGGGGGTGACCGGTCGGTCGAGGCGGGTGGCCAGCAACTCCGCCATCCGGGTGGTGTCGGCGACGGCGGTGGGGTCGGAGGAGCCCGCTCCGGCGAGGACCACGGGCGCATCCGGCGGGGCGCCGGCCTCGGTGAGGCGGTCGGCGAGGGCCTCGGCGAGCAGGGGGTGGGGGCCGAGTGCGGGGGCGAGGTGGGTGAGGGGGAGGCCCGCGGCGGCGAGTGCCTCGGGCAGGTCGCCCCGGACGTGGTAGCCGGTGCCGAGCAGGAGGGGGACCAGGATCGGCCGCTGGCGCGCGAGTCGGGCCAGGGAATTCGAAAGTGCGGGTTGCGCGAGGTCCAGGAAGCAGCAGCGTACGGTCAGTTCGGGGCGGAGGAAGCGAACCACCCGCAGCAGATCCCGGGTTGAGGCCGCTGCTGCCGGATCGCGGCTGCCGTGGGCGACGGCGAGCAGCACCGGCGCCATCAACCCGCCGCCAGCCGGTAGCCACGCTTGGGGACGGTGCGGATCAGCGTGGCGTGCGGCCCGAGTGCCGCCCGCAGCCGTCCGACCGCGGCCTCCACGGCGTGTTCGTCGGCGGTGGCGTCCGGCCAGGCGGCGCGCAGCAGGTCGGCGCGGCTGAGGACCCGGCCGGGCCGCTCGGCGAGCGCCCGCAACACCGCCGCGCCGCGCGGGCTGAGCCAGTGGCTCTCGCCGTCGACCAGGGCGGCGTTCCCCTGGAGGGTCAACACCTGCCCGGCGAGGGCGACTTCACGACGGGCCCGGCCCGGCAGGGTGTCCGCGAGCAGCCGGACCAGTGCGCCGAGGCGGCCGCGCTCGGGGTGGACGGCGGGCAGGCCGAGGTCGGTGAGGGGGCGGGCGCACAGGGTGCCGACGCAGACCGGGAGGACGTCCGCGCGCAGGGCGTCCAGCAGCGCGTCGTACAGGCCTTCGGCCTCCGCCGCGGCGAGCAGCGCCGTGATCGCGGGCGCGCTGGTGAAAGTGAGGGCGTGCACCTGGCGGCGGACGGTCTGGTCGAGGAGCTTGCGCACCGCGCCCGGATCCTCCGGGGGCGCCCAGCGGTAGACCGGGACGGAGATCACCTCGGCGCCGCGTTCGCGCAGCGCCGCCGCGAAGACGTCCAGGCGGACCCCGTGCTCCTGGACGGCGATCCGGCGCCCGGCCAGCGGGCGGGCGAGCAGCCAGGTGAGCAGTTCGTCGGTGGCCTCGGTGCCGGGGGAGTAGCCCTCGTCCAGTCCGCTGGCCCGGACCGCGCCGGTGGCCTTGGGGCCGCGGCTGAGCACCACCGCGCCGCGGCAGGCCTCGGCGAGGGCGGCGCCCCGGCCCCAGCCCTCGGCCGCGCTCATCCAGCCGCGCCAGCCGACCCCGGTGGTGGCCACCACGTAGTCGAGCGGGGCGGCCAGGCAGCGGTCGGTGGCCTCGCGCAGCGCGAGGTCGTCGGCGAGCGGCAGGATGCGCAGCACCGGGGCCTCGACCACCTGCGCGCCGCGCCGGGTGAGCAGGGCGGTGAGCTCCTCGCGGCGGCGCGCCGCGGTGACGCCGACGGTGAAGCCGGTGAGCGGTCCTGGCGGGGTGAGGGTTGCTGCCATGCGCGACAGCCTGCGGTGCGCGTGTTACGGGGGCATTGCCCGACCGTCACCTGCCGGTAAGCGAAAGTGCCGCTGCGGTTACGCCAGATGTCCGGCCGTGCACCCCGGTGGTCGGGCGACGTGAGCGAGGTGTACCGCGCCCGCAACATTGACGACCCGATCGCGAAACAGCGGACGGCGACCTTTCTCGGCATGACGTTGACCAGCCCCGCCGTCCTCGCCACGGCCACCGACACGCACTGCCCGTACTGCTCGCTGCAGTGCGGGATGCGGCTGTCGGCAGGCGCGGACCAGCCCGCCGAGGTGCTGGAGCGGCCCGAGTTCCCGGTGAACCGGGGCGCGCTGTGCGGCAAGGGCCGTTCGGCGCCCGCGCTGCTGGACCGGGCCGTCCGGCTGATCGGCCCGCTGCTGCGCGACCGGCCCGGCGCCCCGCTGCGCTCGGCGAGCTGGTCGGAGGCGCTGGACCGGGTGGCCGCCGGGCTGGCCCGGACGCGGGCCGAGCACGGCGCGGACACGGTGGGCGTGTTCGGCGGCGGCGGGCTCACCAACGAGAAGGCGTACCTGCTGGGCAAGTTCGCCCGGGTCGTGCTGGGCACCGCCAACATCGACTACAACGGCCGGTTCTGCATGTCCTCGGCGGCCGCCGCGCACCGCCGGGCCTTCGGCCTGGACCGCGGGCTGCCGTTCCCGCTCGCCGACATCCCGCACACCGGCTGCCTGATCCTGGTCGGCGGCAACCCGGCCGAGACGATGCCGCCCGCCGTCCGCTACTTCCGCGAACTCCGGGAGAACGGCGGCACGTTGATCGTGGTCGATCCGCGCCGCACCCGCACCGCCGAACTGGCCGACCTGCACCTGCAGCCCCGCCCCGGCGGGGACCTGGCGCTCGCCCTCGGCCTGCTCCACCTGGTGATCGCGGACGGCCTGGTGGACCGCGAGTTCATCGCGCGACGAACGTCGGGCTTCGACAGGGCCCGCGAGTCGGCGATGGCCCACTGGCCCGACCGGGTGGAGCGGATCACCGGCGTGCCTGCCCATCAACTCCGCGAAGCATCAAGGCTGTTCGGCGAGTCGGACACCGGCATCGTGCTGACCGCCCGCGGCCCGGAGCAGCAGAGCAAGGGCACCGACACCGTCGGCGCCTGGATCAACCTGTGCCTGGCCACCGGCAAGGCCGGCCGCCCGTACAGCGGTTACGGCTGCCTGACCGGCCAGGGCAACGGCCAGGGCGGGCGCGAGCACGGCCAGAAGGCCGACCAACTGCCCGGCTACCGCTCGATCGAGGACCCGGCGGCCCGGGAGCACGTCGCCGCCGTCTGGGGTGTCCCGGCCGAGAGCATCCCCGGCCCCGGCAAGTCCGCCTACGAGCTGCTGGACGACCTCGGGCAGCCGGGCGGCGTCCGGGCGCTGCTGCTGGCCGGCTCCAACCCGGCGGTCTCCGCGCCCAACGCCGGGCACGTCACCGAGCGGCTGCGCGCGCTGGACCTGCTGGTGGTCGCCGACGTGGTGCTCTCCGAGACGGCCGCGCTCGCCGACGTCGTGCTGCCGGTCACCCAGTGGGCCGAGGAGGACGGCACCACCACCAACCTGGAGGGCCGGGTGATCCTGCGCCGCCGCGCCCTCGACCCGCCCGAGGGGGTGCGCAGCGAGCTGTGGCTGCTGCGCGAACTCGCCGCCCGGCTGGGCGTTTCGGACGGCTTCCCGGCCGAGGCCGAGCAGGCCTTCGCCGAACTGCGCCGCGCCTCGGCCGGCGGCGACGCCGACTACGCGGGCATCAGCTACCAGCGGATCGCCGCCGAGGACGGCGTCTTCTGGCCCTGCCCGACGCCGGACCACCCGGGCACCCCGCGGCTGTTCCTGGACCGCTTCGCCACCCCGGACGGCCGGGCCCGCTTCGCCGAGGTCACCCACCGCCCGGCCGGCGAGGAGCCGGACGAGGAGTACCCGCTGTTCCTGACCACGGGCCGGGTGCTCTCCCAGTACCAGAGCGGCGCGCAGACCCGCCGGGTCGCCGAGCTCAACGCGGCCGCCCCCGGCCCGTTCGTCGAGCTGCACCCGCGGCTGGCCGGGCGGCTCGGGATCGCCGACGGCGAGCCGGTCGCGGTCACCAGTCGGCGCGGCCGGGCGGTCGCCCCGGCGCGGATCACCGACGCCATCAGGCCCGACACCGTCTTCATGCCCTTCCACTGGGCGGGCGCCGGCCGGGCCAACAGCCTCACCAACCCGGCGCTCGACCCGGTCTCCCGGATGCCGGAGTTCAAGCTCTGCGCCGTCCGGGTGGAGCCGGTCCTGAAAGAGGTGACGACATGACCACCAGGATCGCCGTGGTCGGCGGCGGCATGGCGGCCGCCCGCTTCGCCGAGCGCTACGGCGCTCTCGGCGGGCCCGGCACGGTCACCGTGTACGGCGCCGAGCCGCGCGCCCCGTACAACCGGGTGCTGCTCGCCGAGGTGCTGACCGGGCGCTACGACGCGGAGTCGATCGCGCTGCCGCTCGGCGGGGCGTCGGCCCGGCCCGGCTGTGAGGTCGTCGCCCTCGATCTGGAGGCCCGGACGCTGGGCCTGGCCGACGGCACCGTGGAGCCCTGGGACGAACTGGTGCTCGCCACCGGCGCCAACCCGGTGCTCCCGCCGGTCCGCGGGCTGCGCCGCACCGACGGGTACGGCCTGGCCGAGGGCGTGCACACGCTGCGCACCCTGGCCGACTGCGCCCGACTGGCCGAGGAGGCCGTCGGCGCCAAGCGGGCGGTGGTGATCGGCGGCGGGGTGCTCGGGGTGAGCGCCGCCCGGGCGCTGGCCGCTCTCGGGGTGCGCACCGAAATCGTCCACCAGGCCCAGAATCTGATTGAGCGTCAGCTGGACCCGGAGGCGGCCGCGGTGCTGCGCGAACGGCTCCAGGGGCTCGGCGTCGAGTGCTACACCGGCAACCGGGCTCGGGCCGTGCACGGCGGTGAGAGGGTCGGCGCGGTGGAGCTGGCCAGCGGCTACCGGCTGGACTGCGACCTGGTGGTCCTGGCCTGCGGCACCCGCCCGCGCACCGCGCTGGCCCACGCCGCCGGACTGCCCGTCAACACCGGGATCCTGGTGGACGACCACCTGGCCGTCGCCCCGCACGTGCACGCGATCGGCGACTGTGCCGAACACCGCGGCACCGTCCACGGCCTGGCCGGCCCGGCCTGGGAGCAGGCCGACGTGCTCGCCCGCCGCCTCTCCGGCGCCGAGCCCGGGGCCCGCTACCCCGGCACCAGCCCACGCGCCCGGCTCAGCACCGGGGACCTGGAGTACGCGGCCTTCGGCACCGTGGACGAGACGCTCGACCCGGGCCTCGACGTGCTGCGGCTCACCGACGCCACCCGCGGCAGCTACAAGAAGCTCGTCCTGCGCGGCGACCGGCTGGTCGGCGCCATCCTGCTCGGCGACCTGGCCACCGTGGACGCGCTGGCCGGCGCCTTCGCCGACGGCGGCGCGCTCGCCGGCCACCCCCTGCACCTGCTCACCCGAGGAACTGCAATGACTGGAGAAGCGCGATGACCCTTGACGACCGCACTGTCCGCGACCTCGTCCTGGTCGGCCACGGCATGGTCGGCCAGCGCTTCCTGGAGGCCTGGACCGAGCAGCCGGCCGCGCGCGGCTGGCGGGTCACCGTGCTCGCCGAGGAGCCCCGGCCCGCCTACGACCGGGTCCACCTCAGCTCGCTCTTCGACGGCAGCACCGCCGAGGACCTCGCGCTCTGCCCGGCCGGTTTCCTCGCCGAGCACGGGATCGACCTGCGCCTGGGCGACCCGGCCACCGCGATCGACCGGGCCGGGCGGACCGTCACCACCCGGTCCGGTACCGAAGTCCGCTACGACGTCCTGGTGCTGGCCACCGGCTCGGTGCCGTTCGTGCCGCCCGTGCCCGGGACGGACGCCCCCGGCTGCCACGTCTACCGCACCATCGAGGACGTCGACGCCATCCGCGCCGAGGCCGCCGGCGCCGGCGCCGGCGTGGTGGTCGGTGGCGGACTGCTCGGCCTGGAGGCAGCCGGCGCCCTGCGGGCCGGGGGCCTGGCCACCCACGTGGTGGAGTTCGCGCCCCGGCTGATGGCCGTGCAGGTGGACGACGGCGGCGGCGCCGCGCTGCGCCGCAAGATCGAGGACCTGGGCGTCACCGTCCACACCAGCGCCGGCGCCAGCGGCGTGCTCACCGGCCCGGACGGCCGGGTCCGCGCCCTCGCCCTCTCCGACGGCCGGGAGCTGCCCGCGGACCTGGTGGTCTTCTCCGCCGGGGTGCGCGCCCGCGACCAGCTCGCCCGGGACTGCGGACTGCCGGTCGGCCAGCGCGGCGGCGTCGTGGTCGACGCGCACTGCCGCACCGAGGACCCGGCGATCCTCGCCATCGGCGAGTGCGCCCAGGCCGTCGACGGCCGGGTCTACGGGCTGGTCGCCCCCGGCTACCAGATGGCCGAGACGGCGGCCCGGACCATCGCGGAGCGGGAGGGCGAAGGCTTCACCGGTGCCGACCTGTCCACCAAGCTCAAGCTGCTCGGCGTCGACGTCGCCAGCTTCGGCGACCCGCACGGCAGCGCCGAGGGCGCCCTCGACGTGCTGTACAGCGACAGCCGCACCGGCGTCTACCGCAAGCTGGTGATCGGCCCCGACGGCGCGCTGCTCGGCGGCGTCCTGGTCGGCGACACCGAAGGCTACGGCGCCCTGCGCCCGCTCGCCGTGGCCGGCAAGCCGCTCACCGTCGCCCCCGAACAGCTGGTGCTGCCCGCCGGGTTCGCCTCCGCCGGAGCGGTCGCGCTGCCCGACGAAGCGGTGCTCTGCTCCTGCCACAACGTCACCCAGGGCGCCGTCCGGGCCGCTGTCCGCGAGCAGGGCGCCGACAGCGTCGCCGCCGTCAAGAAGTGCACCCGGGCCGGCACCGGCTGCGGCAGCTGCCTCAAGCAGCTCGGCACCGTCGTCGGCGAGGAGCTGGAGGCCGCCGGGGTCTCCACCGTCAAGGGCCTGTGCGAGCACTTCGCCCACACCCGGGCCGAGTTGTACGAGATCGTCCGGGTGACCGGGCTGGCGAGCTTCTCCGAGCTGCTCGCCAAGCACGGCAGCGGCGAGGGCTGCGAGATCTGCAAGCCGACCGTCGCCTCCATCCTGGCCAGCCTCGGCAACGGCCACATCCTGGACGGCGAGCAGGGCGCCCTGCAGGACTCCAACGACCACTTCCTCGCCAACCTCCAGCGCAACGGCTCCTACTCGGTCGTCCCCCGGGTGCCAGGCGGCGAGATCACCCCCGAGGGGCTGATCGCGATCGGCGAGATCGCCCGCGACCACGGCCTCTACACCAAGATCACCGGTGGTCAGCGGATCGACATGTTCGGCGCCACCGTCGACCAACTCCCGGTCATCTGGAGCAAGTTGGTCGACGCCGGGTTCGAGTCCGGACACGCCTACGGCAAGTCGCTGCGCACCGTGAAGTCCTGCGTAGGCGAGACCTGGTGCCGCTACGGCGTCCAGGACTCCACCACCCTCGCCATCGAACTGGAGCTGCGCTACCGGGGGTTGCGCTCCCCGCACAAGCTCAAGGCCGCCGTCTCCGGCTGCGCCCGCGAGTGCGCCGAGGCGCAGAGCAAGGACTTCGGCATCATCGCCACCTCGGCCGGCTGGAACCTCTACGTCGGCGGCAACGGTGGCATGACCCCCCGGCACGCCGACCTGCTCGCCGCCGACCTCGACCGCGAGACCCTCATCCGCACCATCGACCGCTACCTGATGTTCTACATCCGCACCGCCGACCGGCTGGAGCGCACCTCGGTCTGGCTGGAGCGGCTGGAGGGCGGCCTCGACCACCTGCGCGCCGTGGTCCTCGACGACTCGCTCGGCATCGCCGCCGAGTTGGACGAACTGATGGCACGTCACATCAGCGGCTACCAGGACGAATGGGCCGAGACCCTGGCCGACCCCGAGCGGCTGCGGCGCTTCGCCTCCTTCGTCAACGCCCCCGGCACCCCCGACCCCGCTGTGACCTTCGTCCCCGAACGCGGCCAGATCCGCCCCGCCCGCCCCGGCGAGGCCGGCCACACCCTCAACGTCCCGGTGCTGGTCGCCGGGGCCCGACTGGAGGTGCTCACCCCGTGACCGTACAGATCCACGACGGCATCCGCTGGCAGACCGTCTGCTCCCTCGCCGACCTCGAACCCGGCCGCGGCGTCGCGGTGCTGCTGCCCGACGCCGGACAGGTCGCCCTCTTCCGCGACCGCGCCGGGGAGCTGTACGCCGTCGACAACCTCGACCCGTTCAGCGGCGCCCCGGTCCTGTCCCGCGGCCTGATCGGCAGCCGTGGCGAGCGGCCGACCCTCATCTCCCCGATGTACAAGCAGGTGTACGACCTCACCGACGGGCGCTGCCTGGACGAGGACACCGCCCCCGACGGCGCCCCCGCCGTGCTGCGGCGCTGGCCGGTCCGGGCCCTGGCCGAGGAGGCCGTCGCATGACCACCGTCCTGGAGTCCAGAACCCCCGCCCCGCTGGCCGGCTGGGACCCGGAGGACGAGGAGTTCTGGGACCGCAGCGGTGCCCGGATCGCCCGGCGCAACCTGGTCTTCTCCGTCCTCTCCGAGCACATCGGCTTCTCGGTGTGGAGCCTGTGGTCGGTGCTGGTGCTCTTCCTCGGGCCCGAGTACCACATCGACACCGCCGGGAAGTTCACCCTCACCGCCCTGCCGACCGCGCTCGGTGCGCTGCTGCGGCTGCCGTACACCTTCGCCGTCGCCCGCTTCGGCGGCCGCAACTGGACGGTGATCAGCGCGCTGCTGCTGCTGGTGCCCACCGTGCTGGCGGCCGTGGTGCTGGAGCCGGGCGTCTCGTACGGGACGCTGCTCGCGGTGGCCTGCGTGGCCGGGGTCGGCGGCGGCAACTTCGCCTCCTCGATGGCGAACATCAACGCCTTCTACCCGCACCGGCTCAAGGGCTGGGCGCTCGGCATCAACGCGGGCGGCGGCAACCTCGGCGTCCCGGCCGTCCAACTGCTCGGGCTGCTGGTGCTGTCCACGGCCGGCGCCGCCCACCCCCGGCTGCTGCCGCTGGTCTACCTGCCGCTGATCGTGCTGGCGACGGCCGGGGCCTGGTGGAGGATGGACAACCTGCCGGTGTCCGCCAGCGGTGAGGGACGGGCGCTGCGCGAGGTCGCCCGCGACCCGTACGGCTGGGCGGTCTCCACGCTGTACATCGGCACCTTCGGCTCCTTCATCGGCTTCGGCTTCGCCTTCGGGCAGGTGCTGCAGGTGCAGTTCCACGAGCGCTTCGACACCCCGGTCAAGGCCGCCGCGCTCACCTTCCTCGGGCCGCTGCTCGGCTCGCTGCTGCGGCCCGTCGGCGGGCGGCTCGCCGACCGGTACGGCGGCGCGCGGGTGACGCTGGCGACCTTCCTCGCCATGGGGGCCGGGACGGCCGTCGTGCTGGCCGCCTCCCGGGCGGGCTCGCTGCCGCTGTTCCTGGCCGGGTTCATCGCGCTGTTCGTGCTCAGCGGCATCGGCAACGGCTCGACGTACAAGATGATCCCGGCGCACTTCCAGTCGATCGCCCGCAGGGCCGTCGCGGGCGGCGCCGACCCGGCCGCCGCCGAGGCCGACTCCCGGCGCCGGGCCGGGGCGCTGATCGGGCTCGCCGGTGCGATCGGCGCCTTCGGCGGGGTGCTGGTGAACCTGGCCTTCCGGCAGTCCTTCCAGGCCAGCCACAACGGGGACGCCGCGTACCTGGGGTTCCTGGCCGCGTACGTGCTCTGCTCGGTGCTGACCTGGGCGGTGTGGCTCCGGCGGCGGTGAGGCGAGGCGGGCCCGCCTCGGCCGCGCCGGCGCCGGGTCGTTCGTACGGCGATCGGACGACTCGGCGCGCGGGCATCCGGAGCGCCGGTTAGCGTCGGCCGCAACACGTTCTCAGCCCCGGAGGTTGCAGTGCAGCGGTGGATCGTTCTGACGGTACTGACCTCGGCCCTCGCCGGCCTCGCCTCCCCGGCCCTGGCCGCCGACCCGGACCCGACCGACGACCCGGTCACCACGACGGTGACCCTCGGTAAGGCCCGGATCGATCCGAAGGTCCCCGGCCGGGTCCGGGTGGACGTCGACTACCTCTGCTCGGTCGCCGACGAAGCCCGCTCGCTCACCGTCTCGGTCGAGCAGAAGGACCCGGAGGACGCGTCCTCGATCGCCTTCGGCTCCAGCCGGACGGCCGAGGCCGACATCATCTGCGACGGCACGGCGCAGCAGCGGCAGCTGGTCGTCCAGTCCAAGACCGTCAACTGGATCCCGGGCGCCGACGCCGTCGTGATCGCCACCGTCTCCAACATCGGCGCCACCCCGCCGGCCTCCGCCGACAGCCGCCGGGTGAAGCTCACCGCCGACTGATGCGTCCGTTCGTCCGGGCCGGCGCCCTCGTCCTACCGCGGCACGTACCACCACTTCGTGCGCGGCATCCTGACGGCGGCCGGAGCCCGGCAACCCGGGCCCGGACCCGCGGCTTGACCCCTGTCCGCTCGGGCTCTATGCCTGAATTGAGGCAAATCGCTCCGGTGGCCCTGCGCCCGGAGGATCAGGAGGCCGGGAGATGACACGCGCGGTCGGGATAGACCTGGGTACGACGAACTCGGTGGTCTCCGTCCTGGAGGGCGGCGAACCCGCCGTCATCACGAACACCGAGGGCGCACGGACCACACCGTCCGTCGTCGCCTTCGGGAAGGGTGGCGAGGTGCTCGTCGGCGAGGTGGCCAAGCGCCAGGCGGTCACCAACGTCGATCGCACGGCCCGGTCGGTCAAGCGGCACATGGGCGAGAGTGCCTGGCGGTTCCCGGACAGCGGGGACGTCGAGGGCCACCGCTACACCGCGCAGGAGATCTCCGCCCGGGTCCTCCAGAAGCTCAAGCGTGACGCGGAGTCGTACCTCGGCGAGAACGTGACGGACGCCGTGATCACGGTGCCCGCGTACTTCAACGACGGCCAGCGCACCGCGACCAAGGAGGCCGGCGAGATCGCCGGGCTCAAGGTGCTGCGGATCGTCAATGAGCCGACTGCCGCCGCCCTCGCCTACGGCCTGGACAAGGAGAGCGACCAGACCGTGCTGGTCTTCGACCTCGGTGGCGGCACCTTCGACGTCTCCCTGCTGGAGATCGGCGAGGGCGTGGTCGAGGTGAAGGCCACCAACGGCGACACCCATCTGGGCGGCGACGACTGGGACCAGCGCGTGGTCGACCACCTGGTCAAGCAGTTCAAGAACGGTTACGGCGTCGACCTGTCCAAGGACAAGATGGCCGTCCAGCGGCTTCGGGAGGCCGCCGAGCGGGCGAAGGTGGAGTTGTCGTCGGCGACCGAGACGACGATCAACCTGCCGTACATCACGGCCTCCGCCGAGGGCCCGCTGCACCTGGAGGAGAAGCTCACCCGCGCCCAGTTCCAGCAGCTCACCGCCGATCTGCTGGAGCGCTGCAGGGCGCCGTTCCACCAGGCGGTGAACGACGCGCGGATCGAGGTCTCGGACATCGACCACGTGATCATGGTCGGCGGCTCGACCCGGATGCCCGCGGTGACCGAGCTGGTGCGGGACCTCACCGGCAAGGACCCGCACAAGGGCGTCAACCCGGACGAGGTGGTCGCGATCGGCGCCTCGCTCCAGGCGGGCGTGCTGAAGGGCGAGGTCAAGGACGTCCTGCTGCTCGACGTCACGCCCCTGTCGCTCGGGATCGAGACCAAGGGCGGCATCATGACGAAGCTGATCGAGCGCAACACGACCATCCCGACCAAGCGCTCGGAGATCTTCACGACGGCCGAGGACAACCAGCCGTCCGTGCAGATCCAGGTGTTCCAGGGCGAGCGCGAGATCGCCGCGTACAACAAGAAGCTCGGCATGTTCGAGCTGACGGGGCTCGCCCCGGCGCCGCGTGGAGTCCCGCAGATCGAGGTCACCTTCGACATCGATGCCAACGGCATCATGCACGTCGCCGCGAAGGACCTCGGCACCGGACGGGAGCAGAAGATGACCGTGACGGGTGGCTCGGCGCTACCCAAGGACGACATCGACCGGATGGTCCGCGAGGCGGATCAGCACGCGGAGGAGGACCGGCAGCGCAAGGAGGCGGCCGAGACGCGCAACAGCGCCGAGCAACTCGTCTACTCGACGGAGACGTTCCTGCGGGACAACCAGGACAAGATCCCGGGTGATGTGCGCGGCGAGGTGGAGACGGCCGTGGCGGAGCTGAAGGAGAGGCTCAAGGGCGAGGACGGCGCGGCGATCCGGGACGCGCGGGACCGGCTCGCCCAGGTCAGCCAGAAGCTGGGCCAGGCCATCTACGGGCAGGCGGGCGGGAGCGGGTCCGGGGCGTCGGGCGCCCCGGGCGCGTCCTCGGGGGCCGCTGCCGAGGAGGAGGTTGTGGACGCCGAGATCGTCGAGGACGAAAGAGGTGGCAAGGCCGGCTGAGCACCCTTGTCCGCCGTGGGTGGGGAGGGAGAGGCTGGATGGAGGGAGTGGGGCCGCGCCGAGGTCAGGAGGCAGCGGTGGTTCAGGTGAGCGTCCCCGTGGTCTTCCCGCGCAGTGGCGGTGTGCTGATTCCCGCCGCCGAGGTCACCACCATGCTCCGCAAGGTGGCGGCCGGCTGGGTGGACCTGGCGAATGGCCGGGACGGGGAGACGGACTACGACCCGGAGACCCTCCTCGCGCTCGCCGGGGCCTTGGGCCGGCTGGCCGACCAGATCGACGTGGAGTGCATCGCCTTCTCGTCGCGGCGCCGCGAGTGAGGAGGAGACCCTTTCTTCTCCCTCGATTCCACAGGTGAACCGGGAGGCCTCGGCCTGGCTCCGTGTTCTACAGTGCTGTAGAACTGTGGCCTTATGGCCCACAGGTGAACAGCGAACGGGGGGCACACCATGGACAGGCCGCTTCGACTGCCGCAGCAGGACCGGGCCGACTTCGAGACGGAGCTCGGCAAGGCGCTGGCGGCGCCGCAGGTGCGGGCCGCGCTGCGGGACGGCGGGGAGGAGGCGCCGGGGGTGGAGCGGCTGCGGCGGGCGGCGCGGGAGAACGCCGAGTACGTGCTGGCCGCGGCGGCGCCGGAGTACGAGCGGTACGCGGCGCTGCGGGCGGACGCCGACTCGGTGGCCCGGCTGCCGGTGGACGCACCGGCGCGGGAGCGGGTGTCCGGATGGTGGGGGGTGCTGGGGGTGATAGCGCCGATCGTCGCCGCCGCGGCCGCCGCGGTGCTCCTGCTGCTCGGCTACCTGTTGGGGCTGGCCGAGGGCATGGAGGTGCTGGGGCGCGCGCTGGTGACCGCCGGCTGGGTGGCCGCCGGGGTGGCGGCGGTGTGTCTGCTGGTGGGCGGGTTGGGCCTGTTGGGGGCGGCGTTCCGGGCGCAGGACCCGGCGGCGGCCGAAGAGGGCGAGGACCCGGGGGAGTTGGTGCGGGCGCGGGACGTCTGGCGGTCGGCTCTGGCGGAGCGCGGGTTGGTGCCGTTCCTGGTGGCGCAGGCGAACGCGGGGCGACACGTCTGACGGGGGGAATCCCAAGACGAGGCCGGGTCGGGTAAGGGGCAGTTAAAATCCGCGCCGGGTCGCCGAGTTGGCGAGCCGGTCGCAGGGGTGCCTGTTCGAGGGTCATCGGGCCAGGTGGGGCGGGTGCGCCACCGCGCCGGGGTGGAGCCGGGTGGGGTGTCCGTGGGCGGGTGGCGCCGGTTCGCGCCGCCCGCAGGGGCCTTGTGCGCGAGGTTCAGTGAAATATCATATGGCGCATTGCACAGCGGTCCGGGCGAGATCCTGTTCCCCGTCCCCAGCCCCCGCCGCGAACGCGCACCCTCCCCCCCCCACGTCATGAGAGACGGAACCCGACCCGTGATCAGATTCCGATCCCGACTGTTCCAACGCGGCCACCGAACCGCACTGGTGGCCCTCGCCGCCGCCCTGGCCGGCGCCGCGCTGAGCAGCCCGCTGACCGCCATGGCCGAGCCGCACAAGGCGGAGACCGCCACCGTGGCCGCCGAGCCGGGCACCCCGAAAACGGCGACCGCCGCTCCACAGACGAAGTCCGGCCCGCACCGGGCCCGGGCCGCCCGGACCGGCCCGGTCGCCACGGCCGCGAACGGCACCGGCGGCAAGAAGACCCCCCAGCTGGCGGACGGCGCCGACCCGGGCACCGGCAAGGACGGCGACGGCAACGTCGCGAACCAGTACGACCTCCAGGTCACCTACAAGGGCGGCCAGGAGTCGACCGGCGTGGTGATCGGCGCACCCAAGGTCTACCTGGTGCTCTGGGGCTCCCAGTGGGGGACCCCGTCGACCAACTCGACCGGCGACGTCGTGACGACCGGGGACCCGGATCAGGCCGCCCCGTACCAGCAGGACTTCTTCAAGGGCCTCGGCAGCGCCGGCGACGGCTGGAGTGCCGTCCTGACCCAGTACTGCGAGGGCATAGCCGCCGGTTCCGTCCAGTGTCCGGCCGGGGCCGCGCACATCCCGTACCCGCAGGCGGGGAGCGTGCTCGCGGGTGTCTGGGTGGACAACGGCGCCCCCGCGCCGCAGGCCGCGACCGAACCGCAGCTCGGTGCGGAGGCGCTGGCCGCCGCCAAGCACTTCGGCAACCTGACCGAGGCGCAGAACCGCGACGTCCAGTACATCATCGACTCGCCGCAGGGCGCCGACCCGGACAAGTGGAAGGAACTGGGCTACTGCGCCTGGCACGACTTCCAGCGCTCGCCGTACGGCCAGCTCGCCTACACCAACATGCCGTACCTCACGGATGTGGCCGGCTGCGGCACCAACTGGTTCGGCGAGAACACCCCGAGGGGCCGACTGGACGGCTACGGGATCATCGGCGGCCACGAGTACGCGGAGACGGTGACCGACCCGAACACCCCGGGCGGCTGGACCGACGCCACCGGCCAGGAGGTCGGGGACAAGTGCGCCTGGATCCCGAAGGGCGCCAACGGCGGGCTGTTCTTCGAGGACCTGTCGACGGGCAGCTTCCCGCTGCAGACCCTGTGGTCCAACACCGACCACCTGTGCATGGCCTCGGACCCGGTGGTGAGCGGTCCGCCGGTCTCGGTGAGCACGATGTGTGACCGGACCGACAGGGCCGGGCAGCCGCTGTCGGTCCCGGCGGTGGGCGTGTCCAGCAGCGGTTCGGCCCTCACCTACAGCGCCACCGGGCTGCCGCAGGGGCTGGCCATCGACGCGCACAGTGGGGTGATCTCCGGCACCGCCGCCGCGACCAACGGCTACCAGCGGATCACCGTGACGGCGACGGACGCGGCGGGCAGGGCGGCGTCCACCGGCTTCTGGGAGAACGTCAGCGCCGCCGCCGGGACGGGCTGCGGCCCGATCGAGCAGCTCATCGACCCCGGCTTCGAGAACGGCTCGGCGGACGTCAACCACACCGTGATGACGGACGCCTGGAGCCCGTCGGGGTACAACATCATCACCCCGTCCAGCCTGCACGCGCCGCACTCCGGCTCGTGGTACGCCTGGCTCGGCCAGAACACCGGGACGGACGACTCCATCACCACCTACCTGAACACCTACCCGGGCTACGGGCAGGCGAGCTTCTCCTTCTGGCTCGACACCGAGTCGACCAACGCCTCCACCACCGCGCCCGACACACTGTCGCTGGTGGCGGTCAACCAGTACACCGGGCAGCCGATCGGCACGGTGAGGACCTGGAGCAGCCAGAACCCGACCAACGGCTACCAGTACCAGTCGGTGGATCTCTCCTCGGTCATCGCCCAGGTCGGCTGGGGGACCACCATCGGCCTCAAACTGGTCTCCCACGAGACCGGTACGACCCCGACCACCGCGTTCCTGATCGACGACGCCTCGGCTCGGGAGAGCTGACCTCGCGCCCGAACGTCGGCCCCGCCACCGCGCGTTGCGGTGGCGGGGCCGACGCCGCTGCGATCGCGGCCCGGGGGTCACGGTCCGGGCAGCGGCCGGGGGCCGGTGTGTGCGCGGGCGGCGTCGGCCAGGAGCTGGACGGCGTCGAGCGGGATGTCGAGCCGCCGGGCGATCCACGGGGCCGGGCGGCCGGCCTTGGCGAGCATCCAGGCCGAGTACAACTGGCCGAGCTGGGGGGCGTGTTCGGCGAGCAACAGGGGGCGGACGGCCTCCATCGGGAAGCCTTCGAGCGCCCGGGCGCTGTACTCGCGCCCGTTGGGGCCGAGCGGTGGCAGCGGCAGCGGGCGGCGGGCGTCGAGCCAGCGGCTGAACAGCACCGCGCCGACCACCACCAGCCCGGAGCAGGAGGCGCCGATCAGGATGCCGCCGATCACCGGGCGGTCCTCCTCCTCCGCCATGCCGAGGGCGATCTCCTCCAGGACGAGCAGCCCGAGGACGGCGAGCAGGACCGCCGCCTCGCGCGGGCGCGGGAAGAGCCGGGACGTCGTCATGGGGAACCTCCTCCTCGGCGGGGGCGCCGGGGGTCGGGGGCGGGCGCGGCGACTCACCTTCCGTACAACGGCGGCGGGCGGCCCGGGGCACGCCTGAACGGCCAGGAGGTGAGAGTCGGTCGCCGAGTTGACGCGACGTCAGAATGTCACCGGGTGGGCCTAGTTCTGCCGGGGGTCGGCTCGGTGGTTCGGGAGCGGACGTGGGTGTGGTCGCGGGCCGGACTCCTGCGGTCCACGGGTCTCGCCTCCTTCCGGTCGGGTGCGCCGGGGTTGGTGCGGACGTCGACGGGGCGGGGACTCATCGTGCGGACCTGTCGCCAGCATAGCCCGGCCATGCCAACTTCGACAGTCTTGTCGAAGTTGGCATGCGGAGCGGCCAACTCCCCGTCCGCCCTTGGGTGATCAACCAGTGCGCAACCGGTGCGAATGGTGCCCGGACCCACTCGTGACGCCCGTGCGCCGGCGGCTTCAACGCGATCTAGCCTTTACAGCCGAGAAGCTGACTCGCCCTACCGAAGTGATGGACCGGGCTTGCGGGTAGGGCGCGGCTGGCTGTCGCGTGGCCTCCCACGAGTACGCCCGCAGCCCGCGCGCCCTGGTGCGGCTCGGCGCGGAGGCGGCGGACTGCGAGGGCCGGGCCATTGTGCTCCAGGAGCTGTAGGAGGCGGCGCGGGCGCGCGGGGTGGAGTTCTCCGCCGCCGGGCACTGGGGCGGCTCGCCGCGCTCGATCGCCTTCAACTCCCAGTGGTTCCGCATCGCCGTCGACCCGGACACCGGCGAGATCCGCATCCTGCGCAGCGTCCACGGCGCCGACGCCGGAAAGGTGATGAACCCGCTGCAGTGCCGGGGCCAGGTCGAGGGCGGGGTCGCCCAGGCGCTCGGCGCGACGCTGTTCGAGCGGGTGCTGCTGGACGAGCGGGGCGAGGTCACCACCGCAGCCTTCCGCCGCTACCGGCTCCCGGCGTACGCCGACGTGCCGCGCACCGAGGTGCACTTCTCCGACACCTCGGACGCGATCGGCCCGCTCGGCGCCAAGTCGATGAGCGAGAGCCCGTTCAACCCGGTCACCCCCGCCTTCGCCAACGCGCTGCGCGACGCCACCAGCATCCGCTTCACCGACCCGCCGTTCCTGCGCGACCAGGTGTGGCAGGCGCTGGCCGACCGGCGACGGCAGGGTGGCCACCCTGAGTAAAGGGAGTCGCTTCCCGGGCCGGTGGTACACAGTAGTAGGGGAGGCCGGGACGGATGGGACTCACCAGTCACAGACTGCTGGCGCTGGCGGCGCTGTTCGCGGTGGCCACCGTGCTCGGCACGCTCTGGGTCTGGCCCAAGCTCGCCGTCCGCAGCTGGCCCGCGATGTTCCTACGGCTGGGCACCATCGCCCTCACCCAGGTGGCCCTGCTCGCCACGCTCGGGCTCGCCGTCAACGACTACTTCATCTTCTACAGCAGCTGGTCCGACCTGCTCGGGCGCGAGCACGGCGCCGGTGTCATCCAGGGCGCCGGAGCCACCCCGGGCACCAGTGCCACCCCGGGCACCAGTGCCACCCCGGGCACCAGTGCCACCCCTGGCACCAGTGCCACGCCGGGCACCGGCACTCCGGGCGCCGGCGCCACCCCGGGCACCACCGGCACCCCGGCGGGCGGGCGCCCCGGGGTGCAGGCGCTCGGCAGGGCCGAGATCACCGGCGCCGGTTCGGCCAACCGGGACCCGGCCCAGATCGGCCGGCTCGACCAGGTCCGGCTGCCCGGCACCACCACCGGGCTGAGCACCGACGGGTACGTCTACCTGCCGCCGCAGTACTTCCAGCCCGGCAACGAGGGCCGGCACTTCCCGGCCGTGCTGGTGATGACCGGCTTCCCCGGGGACGCCAAGAACCTGGTCACCAAGCTGCGCTACCCGGCCACCGAACTCGACCTGCTGAACAAGGGGACGATGAAGCCGACCGTACTGGTGCTGATGCGGCCCTCGCCCAGCATGCCCCGGGACAGCGAGTGCGAGGACATCCCGCACGGCCCGCAGGCACAGACCTACTTCACCACCGACGTGCCCGCCGACCTGCGGGCCTCCTACCGGGTACTGGGCGGCGCGGACAGCATGGGCGTCATGGGCGACTCGACCGGCGGCTACTGCGCTCTCAAGCTCGGCATGGTGCACCCGGGGGTCTTCCCGGCCGCGGCCTCGCTCTCGGGCTACTTCAAGGCCGCGGAGGACGTGACCACCGGCGACCTCTTCGGCGGCAGCCGGCAGCGCCGCGACGAGGCGAACCTCGACTGGCGCCTCGCCCACCTGCCGCCGCCCGCGCTCGCCGTGCTGCTCGCCGACAGCAAGGAGGACGGCAGCACCTACGCCGACTCCACGGCCTTCGCGGCGGCCGCCCGTCCGCCCCTGGTGGTGGCCCAGGCGACGGTGGACACCGGCGGCCACAACTTCACCACCTGGAACCGGCTGATCCCGCCCTCGCTGAGCTGGCTCAGCGCACACCTGGCGGATCCGGCGTAGCGGGCGCGTCGGAAGGGTCGCGCGCTCACCGCGCGAGCAGCGGCAGCGGTGCCCCCGTACGAGCGGGCAGTTCGAGGCGGGTCAGCAGCGCCGACGGCGAGACCTCGACCACCCGGCAGCCGGCCCGGTGCCGGCAGTGCCGGACGACCGACGTGCCGCGCAGCCGGTCGAAGCCGCGCCGGGTGGCGGCGCCGAGGACGAGAAGGTCGTCCGGGCCGGTGACGGCGGCGACCAGGGCGGGCCCCGGCTCGGCGTTCACCACCATGGGGTGGATGACCAGGCCGGAGGGGTAGCCGCCGTAGGCCTGTTCGAAGGCGATGTCCAGCCGCCGCCGGGCGGCGTGCTCCAGCTCGGAGAGCGGGCGCAGCCCGTCCTTGTCGCCCGCCGTCCACGCGGCGACGGGCACCAGCACGGCCTCGTGCCGGGCCGCCTCGCCGACGGCGTGGTAGAGGGCGGCCAGGCTGCTCAGTGATCCGCTCAGGCCGACGATCACTCGGGATGTGCCGGTCATGGCCGTTCGCCTCCGTCTCTCCGGTAGGTCACTCCGGTCGAGTTCCGCCGGTTCGGTACTCCTTGCTTCGGATGACTCCAGTGAACCCCCGAACAGCAACGTCCGTACGGCCGCTGACACGGTCATGACGCCGGTCGCGCACATCTTGACGGCCCTCTGACAGGTCCGCCGCTTCGGAGGCCTCAGCCCAGTCCCGGCACGAACTGGATCAGCAGGTCGATCGCCTTGATCCCGAGGAACGGCAGGATCAGCCCGCCCAGCCCGTACACCCGCAGGTTGCGCCGGAGCAGGTCGGTCGCGGAGGAGGGCTGGTAGCGCACGCCGCGCAGCGCCAGCGGGATCAGCGCGATGATGATCAGCGCGTTGAAGATGATCGCGGAGGCGATCGCCGAGGTGGGGCTGTGCAGTTCCATGATGTTGAGGTGGTGCAGCCCGGGGTAGGCGTTCGCGAACATCGCGGGGATGATCGCGAAGAACTTGGCCACATCGTTGGTGATCGAGAAGGTGGTCAACGCGCCCCGGGTGATGAGGAGTTGCTTGCCCACCCGGACGATGTCGATCAGCTTGGCCGGGTTGGAGTCGAGGTCGACCATGTTGCCGGCCTCCTTGGCGGCCGGGGTGCCGGAGTTCATCGCGACGCCGACGTCGGCCTGGGCGAGGGCGGGGGCGTCGTTGGTGCCGTCGCCGGTCATCGCGACCATGTTCCCGCCGGCCTGCTCGCGTCGCAGGTGGGCGAGCTTGTCCTCGGGGGTGGCCTCGGCGAGGAAGTCGTCCACACCGGCCTCCTCCGCGATCGCCCTGGCGGTCAGCGGGTTGTCGCCGGTGACCATGACGGTGCGGATGCCCATCCGCCGCAGCTCGGCGAAGCGTTCGGCGATGCCCTCCTTGACCACGTCCTTGAGCTCGACCACGCCGAGCGCCCGGGCGCCGTGCCGGTCGTGCACGGCGACCAGCAGCGGAGTGCCGCCGGTCTCGGCGATCCGGTCCACCAGCGGCTTGGCCTCCATCGGCAGCCGCCCGCCGGAGTCCACCACCCAGCGGGCGACGGCCGCGGCCGCGCCCTTGCGGATCAGGCAACCGTTGCCGTCCGACCAGCGCAGGTCGACGCCGCTCATCCGGCTGTGCGCGGTGAACGGCACGGGCTGCTGCTCGCCCAGTTCGCCGGGAGCCCTTGGCGGAACCCAGTACTGACGATTCGTCAGTTCGATCAACGAGCGCCCCTCCGGGGTCTCGTCCGCGACGGACGCCAACTGCGCCGCCTCGGCGAGCTGTTCCATCGTGGCGCCGGGCAGCGGGTGCAGTGCGACGGCCCGGCGGTTGCCGTAGGTGATGGTGCCGGTCTTGTCGAGGAGCAGCACGTCGACGTCGCCTGCGGCCTCAACTGCCCGGCCGGACAGGGCGATCACGTTGCGCTGCACGAGGCGGTCCATTCCGGCGATGCCGATCGCGGACAGCAGGGCGCCGATCGTGGTCGGGATCAGCGCGACCATCAGTGCGACCAGCACGATCGTGGTCTGCGGCGCGTGGGCGTAGATGGCCATCGGCTGGAGCGAGACGACCGAGAGCAGGAAGACGATGGTGAGGGAGGCGAGCAGGATGTTCAGCGCGATCTCGTTCGGCGTCTTCTGCCGGTCGGCGCCCTCGACCAGGGCGATCATCCGGTCCACGAAGCTCTGCCCGGGGCGGGAGGTGATCCGGACGATCAGGTGGTCGGAGAGCACCCTGGTGCCGCCGGTGACGGCGGTGCGGTCGCCGCCGGACTCGCGGATGACGGGTGCGGACTCGCCGGTGATCGCCGATTCGTCGACGCTCGCGACACCCTCGACCACCTCGCCGTCCTGCGGGATGACCTCCCCGGCCGGGACGAGCACGATGTCGTGCAGCATCAACTCCTCGGCGGGGAGCACCTCGTGGCGGTGGTCACGGGTACCGACCCGCCAGTGCAGCAGCCGTCGGGCGGTGGTGCCCGCCTGGGCGCGGCGCAGCGATTCGGCCTGCGCCTTGCCCCGGCTCTCGGCCACGGCCTCGGCGAGGTTGGCGAACAGCACGGTCAGCCAGAGCCAGAAGGAGATCACCCAGGCGAAGACGCTCGGGTGGATCACCGCGCTGATGGTGGTGAGCGCCGAGCCGGTCTCGACCACGAGCATCACCGGGTTGCGCATCATGGTGCGCGGGTGGAGCTTGCGGACGGCGGCGGGCAGCGCCTCGGCCAGCTGCTGCCGGGTGATCAGCGTGCGGCGGCCTCCGGGCGAGGACGGGCGGTGGCTCGGGTGGTGCTGCGGGGGCTGTTCGGGCTCGAGGGGCGGGCGGCGGAACCAGTTCTGCTTCTGCTGGTGGTCGGTGGCATCCGGTGTGGTGAGGGCCGAACGGCGCATCGTCTCGGGGACCTTCCGGGCCGCCCCGAAGCGGCGGGGCGGCGGGCTCGGTGGCGACGGGGAACGGCCGACAGCCCACCACCGCAATCGGCAGCGCCAAGCGGCTCTTGACGCAGGCTTGGCGGGGAACCGGCCTTCCTTGACAGTTCCCTGACACCATGATCGATTCGGGCCCTGACCTGCGCGAACTCCTGTTCGGGGCGGGGGGATGACGGGGAATGTCAGGAAGTCGTCAAGGTACGCCCCCGATGCGTAGGCCGTGCGTCAAGGCCGGGTGCCATCGGCGTACTGAGGGTCTCCACTGGAACCGAGGGCCGCCGGACGACGGCCCCGCAGACCCGAGGAGCCAGCCGTGACCACCGCCACCGCCGTCATCGACGTCGACGCCGACCGGCCGTACGAGCGCACCATCCGTCTGGTGCCCGCCGCCGGACGTCAGGACCGCCCGGAGCCGCCCTCGCCGGCTGCGGAGGCCGCCGCGGTCGACGAGGCCCGGACCCGCCCGGCGCACTGCCGGTTCGCGATGCACTACGAGGACTGACCCACCACCGTTCCCGCCTGTTCGTAGGAGTAGCCGCCATGACCCAGCTCATCGCCCCTCCCGTCCCCACCGTCTCCGCTGACGCGCTCGGCGGCCCCTGGCCGGCCTCGGCCCGGCCGGGCCCGGGTGGTGAGGTGCTGGTCGGCGGGGTCGGGCTGGCCGAGGCCGCCGAGCGGTTCGGCACCCCGCTGTATGTGGTGGACGAAGGCGAGGTTCGGAGCCGCGCGCGGGCCTACCGGCGGGCGCTGCCGCACGCCGAGGTGCTGTACGCGGCCAAGGCCTTCCTGTGCAGCGCCATGGCCGACTGGGTCGCGGAGGAGGGCCTCGGCCTGGACGTCTGCTCCTCGGGTGAGCTGTGGTTGGCCGTCTCGGCCGGGTTCCCGGCGCAGCGGATCCTGATGCACGGCAACGCCAAGTCCCCGGAGGAGCTGCGGCTGGCGCGGCGGCTGAGGGTCGGGCGGATCGTCATCGACGGCCCGGCGGAGATCGCCCGGCTGGCCGCGCTGGTGGCCGCCGACACCCCGCAGAAGGTGCTGGTCCGGGTCGTCCCGGGGATCGCCGCCGGACACCACACGGCGGTGCAAACCGGCGTCGGCGGGCAGAAGTTCGGCTTCCCGATCGAGGGCGGCGACGCGGCCGACGCGATCGCCCGGGTGCTCGACCAGCCCGGCCTGGAACTGGCGGGACTCCACTGCCACTTGGGCTCGCAGATCACGGAGGTGGAACCGTACCTGTGGGCCGTGGACGCGCTGGTGCGGTTGCTGGCGGAGGTACGCGACCACCATGGCGTGGAACTGCCCGAGCTGGACCTCGGCGGCGGTCACGGCATCCGCTACCTGCCCGGGGACGCGGAGTTGGACCTCGCCGAGTTCGCCGTCCGGGTCACCGACCGACTGGCGGTGCGCTGCGCCGAGGCGGACTTGGAGGTGCCGCGCCTGGTGGTCGAGCCGGGCCGTGCCATCGCCGGGCCGGCCGCCGTGGCGGTCTACCGGGTGCTGTCCGTCAAGCACACCGCCGACGGCAGGTGCTTCGTCGCCGTGGACGGCGGGATGAGCGACAACCCGCGCCCGGCACTGTACGGATCGCCCTACAGCGTACGGTTGGTGGGCCGCCGCTCGGACGCTGGCACGGCCCGCACGGACGTGGTCGGCCGCCACTGCGAGGCCGGCGACGTGCTGGTGCGCGATGCGGTGCTGCCCGCCGACCTGCGCCCGGGAGACCTGCTCGCGGTACCCGCCTCCGGCGCATACCAGCTGTCGATGGCGTCGGGCTACAACCTGGTCGGCCGCCCGGCCGTGGCGGCGGTAAAGGACGGCCGGGCCCGCCTGCTGATCCGCCGCGAGACGGTCGAGGACTTCCGCCTGCGCGAAGTCGGCCGCTGAGCGGGCCCGGCCGACTTCGCGTGCGTCGGACCGGGATAACGGAAGTGCCAAGATCCCGCGAGGCCCGGCCGTCCCCGCTACGCTCCGCCGCATGGGCGGAGTGGATGTGGTCAACGGCGTCGCCGGCGCCGTGATCGGGATGCTGTTCGCGGTGCTGTTCCAACAGCCCTTGCAGGACACATGGTTCAAGGTGCGCCGGCGCTCGGTCGGAGCGGTGCGAAGCCTTCGATCCAGGTCGGAGTCGAGTCCGTCATGGACGACCTTCTCGCTGGGGCCGCTCCACACCTCGGCGCTGATCGTCGAGGGCGACGGCGAACACCCCATCCCCGCCGAGGGCGTTCACATCCAGGTCCTCGACGGCGAGACCAGGCTCCCGGGCGAGATAGCGCACTGGTGGGACGAGATAGCGGCCGAGAGCAGCCGGCTCCAGGAAGAGGGCCGGACGCCGGTCTGGAACGGTCTCCGGTACGCGGTCGAGTCGCTCGACATCTCCCGGACGCCCGTCGAGGAGCATCCCGAGGTCCGCCTGCGACTGCGGCCCACGGACTACTACACCTTCCTCGCGGCCCAGCAACTCGACCGTCGGACGCCCGACGGATCCACCCTGCGGTCCCGCTACCTCGACCCCGATCGCCCGCTGGAAGCGCCGGCGTTCCTGCAGTGCAGCCTGGGTGTCAACGTCGCCGTGGTGACCGCCGACGACATGCTGGTCGTCAGTCAGCGGAGCAACCGGGTTCGCATAGCGCCGGGCACCTGGAACTCCTCCGTCAACGAGGGCGTGTCACGGCAGATCGACTCGTCCGGCAGGAGTGCACCGGTCCTCCACGCGGTCGCCCGGCGCGGCATGCGGGAGGAACTGTCGCTGGAGCCGCACGAGTACTCGCTCGAACTCCTGGCCTTCGTGCTGGACGTGGAGAAGCGCCACTGGAGCGCCCACTTCTACGCCCGCCTGAACGAGCTGACCCGCCAGGGCCTCCAGGACCGGCTGAGCCGAGGGGTCGCCGACCGGTGGGAACACGAGACCATCGACTACGTTCCCTTCCGCGCGGCCACGGTAGCGGGATACCTGCTCCACCCCGACCGCATCCACCGCTGGGCCCCGGCAGCCCCGGCACTGTTCCACCTGGCGCTGGTCCACGTCCACGGCCGAGCGACGGTCGAACGAGCCGAGGCGCAGGCCGTTCGCCGCTACCGGGCATGACGAGCTGGGGCCTGAGCATTGCGCGAGAAGTCGGCCCGGCCGACTTCTCGCGCAGGCGTGTTCAGGCGCTGGGGATGTCCCCGGCATTGATGGCGCTGACGAATGTCGACCACGTGTCGGCGGGGAAGACGAGCACGGGGCCGCCAGGGTCCTTGGAGTCTCGGACGGCCATTCCACCAGCGGCGATGGGCCCGGTTTCTACGCAATCGGTTGCCTGAGCGCTGTAGCTGCTCTTGTACCAACCCCGGGCGGAGATCTTCGGCATGGTCATGTGCTCACCCTCTCATCTGATCTGGCACTCACGTCTCTGCCTCGATGGCGGTGATCATATCGAGTGACTGGGTTGGGTTCAGGGCCGATGACCGCAGGTAGTCGAAGACGAGTCCGTAGCCGTCCAGCTCTGCCTCTTGCTCCAGATAGTGACTGCTGGTCAGCGTCTCCAGCGACACCGCGCCCGGCGTCGGCGAGTCCGTGAACCCGAACATCACGAATCCGCCGCAGGCCCCGGCTGTGGCGCCGACGTCGAGCGGCACGACCTGCATTCTGACGTTGGGGAGTTGCGCTGCTTCGGCGAGGTAGCGCAACTGTTCCCGGTGCACATCGGCACCACCCACGGGGCACCGGAGCGCCGGTTCCCAAATGATCGCCCAGAATCGCGCCGCGTTGGGCTTGGTCAGAACCGCCTTACGCTCCATTCGCACCTTGACCAGCTGATCGATGCGCTCCGGGCGAACGGCGGCGGGGTTCGCCTCCAGTAGCGACCGGGCGTAGCCCTCGGTCTGCAAGAGGCCCGGGATGACCAGGGGCTGCCACGTCTGGATGTACGTGGCGTCGCCTTCCAGATCGAGAAAGTCTGCGAACGCGGGTGGAATCGTGTCGCCGTAGTCGTGCCACCAGCCGCGCTTCTTGCTTTCCCGGGCGATCGTTTCGAGAGCGTCTCTGGCGGACGGTTCGGTGACGCCGTAGAGATCCAGCAGGACTCCGAGGTCCAAACGCCGGATCCCCACTGAGCCGGTCTCTATCCGGCTGATCTTCGCGCGGGAACACTGGAGAGCCCCGGCGGCATCCTCAGTGGACTTGCTCGCGAGTTCCCGAAGCCGTCGAAGCTCCGAGCCCAGCCGACGGCCGCGCACTGTCGGCCTTGGTCCGTCGTTCATGCCGATCCTCTCTTGCCCTCTCCAATCTGCATTGTGACGGATCGTCGGGGAAGAGCGCACCAGTCTGCAAATTGCAGACTTCATGTTGCGATCAGCGTCGGCGCCAGTGCATGCTACTTGGCGTAGTGCAATGCACTACACAGCGTGATCCTGGCGGCTCATCGCTCGGGCATTCCTTTGCCTTCCGCCGCCCTCCGGATCGCAACCTTTCCCACCACACCCGGAGGAGGCCCTGCCATGCCCGGATCGTTGGAGAAGTACTCCTGCTGGCTACCCCGGCACCACAAGTCCGTCCCCGCTGCCAGACGACTGCTCCGCGACTTCGTCGCCGACCGTCCTGGCGGCGAACCGTTTTTCCGCACCGGCGAGTTGGTGCTGAGCGAGTTCGTCACCAACGCGGTCGTCCACGCCAAGACGCCGCCCGGACGACTCATCTACCTCCAGTTCGAACTCCGCCCCGGCGCGCTCCGCATCGAGGTGCACGACGCCGACCCGAACCGGCCGACCGCGCACCCCGCCGCCGACCACGACGAGGCCGGACGAGGTCTCTGGCTCGTCTCCCAGCTCGCCGCCAGCTGGGGCTGTTGCCCTCGCGCGGGCGGAATCGGCAAGGCGATGTGGGCCCTGATCGGAGGCGCGCAGTGAACGTCGAACTCCCCTTCCCGGTGTCCGTCGAGATCAAGGGCGTCACCAAGGTCGCCACCTTCTCCAAGCTCTCCGACGCCCTCGACGCCATTCGCACCAGCCTCGCCCGGCTGCCCCTCGACGACGACCAGGCCGGCTACCTCGCCGACCTGTTCGGCGAGGCCTCCGCCGCCCGAATCGCCCGCCAGTTGGTCGAGTTCGGCGCGGTGCGCGCGATCGCCTTCATCGGCATCGAGTCCGCCCACTCGATCTACCTGCGCTCGGAGGAGGCTCCCGAATGACCCGGCGACTCACCTGGGCCCGCATCGAGGTGTGGTGGTGCCTGAACGCCCAGTTCTCCCGCCCGATCCGCGCCATCAGCCCCCGCCGCCAGGCCGCCCACGTCGAGATACAGCTCTGGGCGGCCGTCCCGGGCAACGCCGAAGCGCTGCTGCGCGCAGTACTCCAGCAGGCCGCCGACCACCCGCTCGCGTAAACCGGTAACCCGGTTGCTTCGCCCGCCCGCCCTTGCCGCCCGGAATGTGTCCAACGCCTGGTCACGACACGGGCGGCACGGCGGTGGGGTGGCGGGTGATCGGGTGGCTGATCTCGAACTTCGGGGCCGACGAGCGGGTTTCGTTAACCTCGACGACAGTTCGTGTCATGGGACAGCAACCGACTTGGGAGAGAGCATGAAGGTTCTCATCACCGGCGGCGCCGGATTCATCGGATCCACCGTTGCCAGCGCCTGCCTGGACGAGGGCATCGAGCCCGTCCTCCTGGACGACCTGTCCACCGGACGGCCCGAGTTCGCCGCCGGCCGTACCTTCTACCAGGGCGACATCTCCGATGGCGATCTGATCGACCGCATCTTCCATGACCACCCGGATATTCACGCCACCATCAACTGCGCCGCCCGCATCGTCGTCCCCGATTCCGTCGCCGACCCGCTCGGCTACTACGATGCCAACGTCACCAAGGGCCTGGCCCTGGTCACCCGTCTGTTGCGCAACGGCTGCCACCGGCTCGTGTTCTCCGGCTCGGCCTCGATCTACGACTCCGGCCAGGCCATCACCGAGGCCGCTCCGCTCAAGCCGCTGTCCCCGTACGCGCGCACGAAGGCCGCCTTCGAGGGCGCGCTGGAGGACATCACCGGTGGTACCCCGCTGCGCGTCATCACCCTGCGGTACTTCAATCCCATCGGCGCCGACCCCAAGCTCCGCACCGGCCTGCAGACGACCCGGCCGACCCACGCCCTCGGCGTCATGATCGACCGCTACCGCGCGGGTGAGTCGTTCCCGGTCACCGGCACCGCCTGGCCCACTCGCGACGGCTCCGGCATCCGCGACTACGTCCACGTCTGGGACCTGGCCGCGGCCCACATCGCCGCCGTACGCCGGTTCGACACCGTCGTACCCGAGGCCGGGCCCCGCTACCTGCCCGTCAACCTCGGTTCCGGCAACGGCACCACCGTCTTCGAACTGATCAAGGCCTTCGAGGACGTGACCGGCGAGCCACTCGCCCATCACCTCGCCGACGCCCGTCCCGGTGACAACGCCGGCGCCTACCCCGCCATCGACCGTGCCCGCGACCTACTGGGCTGGAACCCGGCCCACACCCTCCAGGACGGCATCGCCGCAGCCCTGGCCTGGAACAGCGCCCGCCACACGATCCTCAAGGACGAGTGATGCCTCCTGCCCCACCACGGGCGCAACGGGGGGGGGAGGGGAGCGTTGTTTTCGCTCGCGGGGGTTGCCCCCCTCCCCCCCCCCCCCCCCTCCCCCCCCCCCCCCCCCCCCACCCCCCCCCCCCCCCCCCCCCCCCCCCCCCCCCC
>NZ_JBHTTU010000011.1:66970-79465 GCF_042794375.1 Kitasatospora sp. NPDC056531
GGCGTGATTGCATCGTCCGTGTTGGGAAACCTCGCCCACCACACATTAGAAGAGAGGGGGGTGTTCCTTCTTCCCCCCCCTTCGTTCCTCGTCTGGCGCTCTCGCTCTCCTCCCCCCCCCGGGGCGCTGACCTCCGGCATCCTGCCCCACCTTGCAGCCCTGCCCGACGCCCACGTGGCCCTCACCAGCCGCCACCTCAGCCGGACGCCAGACGCTGCAGTCCCCGCTCGTCACCCCGGCCGAGCTCACCGACCACCACCCGGACCTCATCCTCGGCTGCTTCGAGAACGACGCCCGCAGCCGCAACTTCTGGACCCGCGAGCACGTCACCGCCGCCATCACCGAACACCGTCCGGCGCGCGTCGAGCTGTCCACACTTCCGCCTGAGCGAAGTCGGCTGCTGGGGGCGGAACAGGTTTGCGCGAGAAGTCGGCCCAGCCGACTTCTCGCGCAAGTGTTTTCAGGTGCTGGGCAGTTCGCCCGCCTTGATGGCGGCGACGAAGGCCGTCCACGCGCCGTGGCGAACAGGGACTGACCGGAGGCCAAGCCGCTTTACGCCTCGCACTGTCGTCCGATGCCGCAGGCGAGCGGGGCGTCTCGACGAGGCGGGAACGGGGCGTGCGGACGCTACCGTCCGGTGTAGGTGAACTCGTCCGCCGGGCTCTTGGGAGAGGTGGCCTGGCCGACCTTCACGGTGATGTCAACCGTCTGGTGGACGTCGAGCAGACCGGGCGCGGTCGCGATGATCTGGCCGGTGTTGACGAACTTGACCGAGTCGGATGCCTTGTCCTTGAAGTACACGGTGGCGCCCTGGGCGAAGCCCTCGCCGCTGATGGTGACCGGGGTGCCGACATTTCCGCTGGTCGGGCTGACCGCACTGACCACCACGGGCGGGGGTCCGCCATAGGCGAACTGCCCCATCGCGACGGCCGGGGAAGTGCCGAGGGTGTTGGTGACGCGGACGTGGACGACGCCGGTGTGGACGACGCCGGTTCCGTCGGGGACCTGAGCGGTGATCTTGATGCCGGAGGGGTCGATGGTGAACTTGGTGCAGGCGAATTGGTCGAAGTCGACCACGCTGTCCGGACTGAAGCCGGTGCCGTTGATGGTCACCGTGTCGCCCGCTTTGCCGAAGGAAGGGGTCACGTTCGTCACCTCCGGCCTGGGAGGGAGGTCAGGCGCCCCCACCAGGTCCAGGTAGGTGTCGTTGGCGTGCTGGAAGGCGACCTGGCCGAGGAAGTCCTGGGTGGTCTTGTTGATCAGGCTCTTGTTGAGGCTCGCGTATCCGGTGTTCATCAGGCAGAGCGTGCCGGGTTGGACGTAGACGTTGCCCTTGGTGCTCTGGGCGAACGTCCCGATGAGCAGCTTCACCTCGTCGGTCGCCTGCGGTCCCGGGCTCGGGTACCAGCCGGCGGTGGTGTCGAGATCTGCCCACGCGTGCGGTACCAGGTCGTAGGCGTTGTTCTGACGCTCGTCGATGACCCACGACAGGGAGTTGAAGTAGTCGACGAAGCTCTGCACGCCGGCGGTGGGAGCGGCATAGGTGATCACCGCGAACTTCGGCTGTTTCTTCCAGGTCTTCGCCTGTGCCTGCAGGTACGGCGCGAGCATGCTGGCGATGCAACCGCCGAGGCTGTGACCGGTCAGATAGACGGTCGGCTGCGGCGAGGAGGGCGCCGCCTGGATCGCGGCGGCGAGCGCCTGGACGAGCGTGAGGTTCGGGGAGGGCGAGGCGATCGAGAGGGCGTTGGCAACCCGGTCGAACGCATCCTTCGCCCCCTTGGAAACGTAGGGCTTCGGCGATCCGCTCTCGGGGAACGGGACGACTTTGCCGACCTCGATGTCCTCGAAGATGTCGGTCCAATCGGCGTCGGTTCCGCGAGCGGCCACGGCGAACTCGTTCGAGCCGTTGGTGCTCTTCGCGATGTAGGCCATGTTGGCGTTGGCGTCGCTCAGGGCGAGCCACACCAGCTGCCACGCGTTCTGCGTCGCAAGGCCGGGATCGCTCAGTTGCGCGTTGATGCCGGTGATGATCCGTGCGGTCTGGTGCTCCAGGGTTTCCCCGGACGGACGCGGGGTGGCCCCGGTGGATGCAAGGGCAGCCAGGGTCATGGTCACCTGGGCGATTGTCGGATCGGGTGCCATCGTCGTTCCTGCTCCTCGGGTGTTGTGCCGGTGCGGAGGCGGGACGGCCTTTCGGCAGCATCAGGGCAGACCTGTGCCGAACCGACCGTCAGAGTGGATCGCGCACAATCAGACCTCCCCGCTGCGTTGTCCGGTGCTCTTCCTGCCTGCAGGTTGACCAGGTTCACCTCGTTGGCCGTTCGTCACACGTGTGTGCGGCTCGCCGAGCCGGGTGTGCACTGATAACGGATCGGTCTCGGAGCCCGCTCGCCACGTGCACAGGGGTTGACGGCGTGTGGCGGGCGGGCGTTTGCTGACTCCCGCTCGTGTGAACCTGTTGGGTTCTGGTTTTTCTTGTGTGTTTGAACGTTCAAAGTGAACGTCCGCAAGGCCCCCTTCCCTCCCCTCTTGCCCTCCTGCGCCGCCCACAGAGAGGAATGCAATGTCACACCTTTCCCGTCGAGACCTGCTCCGCACCTCCGGGGCCGGCCTGCTGGCCCTGGCCGCCGGCGGTGCCCTGGCGGCCTGCGGCAGCTCCGGCTCGGGTGGCGGCTCGGGCGGGGACGCCGACACCGGCACCGTCACCGTCTGGTCCTGGGCCACGGCCGCCGCCGCCCTGCGTGGAGTCGTCCCGGCCTTCGAGAAGGACAACCCCGGCATCAAGGTCGACGTGCAGGACATCGGCAACCCCGCCATCTGGGACAAGATCACCGTCGGCCTCGCGGCCGGCGGCCAGGGCCTCGGCGACGTGCTGCACATCGGCTGCGACTACCTGCCCGGCTACCTGGAGAAGTTCCCCGGAGGCCTCGCCGACCTCTCCGCCTACGGCGCCGACGCCCACAAGGACAAGTTCGCCAAGGGCCTGTGGCCCGTCGTCACCGGCAAGGACGGCCACGTCTACGCGCTGCCCTGGGAGGTCAACCCGCTTGGCTTCTTCTACCGCAAGGACTACTTCGACAAGGCGGGCATCGACCCGGCCGCCCTCGCCACCTGGGACGACCTGATCGTCGTCGCCGACCGGTTCAAGGCCGCCAATCCCGGCATCTCCCTCATCGGCATCAACAAGGCCGCCAACCCGGACCCCGACCTGGACTTCCTGCAGTCCCTCATGCAGCTCCAGGGCGCGTTCTACTTCGACCTCCAGGGCAGGATCACCCTCGGCTCCGAGCCGGGCGTGCGCGCCCTCGCCACCGTCAAGCGCCTGGAGGACGCCGGCCTGGTCGCCGATGCCCCCGGCGACCAGGGCTGGGCCACCGCGATGAAGGCGGGCAAGCTCGCCGTCGCCCCGATGCCCGCCTGGGCCGCGCACTACCTGGAGTCCAAGTTCGCCGCCCAGAGCGGCAACTGGCGCCTCGCCAAGCCCCCGGCCGTCACCCCGGGCGGCAGGCGCACCGCCCTGGTCAACTCCACCCACCTCGCCGTCGCCGCCTCCAGTCCGCGCCGCCGCGCCGCCTGGAAGTTCGTCGAGTACGCGCTCACCCGCCCCGACTCCGTCAACAGCATGTTCGAGGCCGGCGGCGTCTTCCCCGCGCTCACCGCGGCCTACGCCGGCCCGATGTACGCCGCGCCCCACCCGTACTTCGGCGGCCAGCCCGTCCTGAAGACCTTCGCCGACCTGGCCGTCGACGGCGGCGACCCGACCAACTACTCCGGGGACTACGCCCGGGCCCTCAAGCTCGCCGGCGACGCCCAGACCAAGGTCTTCCTCAAGGGCGGCGACCCCGCCGCCGTCCTCCAGGACGCCGCCAAGCAGCTCGCCCAGCAGACCGGACGCGGCATCGCATGACCGCCGCCGCCCAACCCGTCGTCCTCGCCGAGAAGGCCGCACGGACCCGCCGCCGTCCCCAGTGGCGCCGCACCGCCCTGCCGTACCTGCTGCTCGCCCCCGCCCTGCTCACCTTCGGCGTGTTCAAGGCCTACCCGATCGTCGACTCCCTGCTGCTCTCCTTCACCACCGGATCCGGCACCGCCACCCGCGCCGCCGGACTCGCCAACTACCGTCGGCTGCTGGACGATCCGCTGTTCTGGACGGCCCTGCGCAACACCGGCGAGATCCTCGTCGTGCAGGTCCCGCTGATGCTCGGCCTGGCCCTGCTGATGGCCGTCGGCATCAACTCCGCCCTGGTGCGCTGGCGCGCCGTGTGGCGACTCGGCGTCTTCATGCCCGCCGTCACCGGCCTGGTCGCCACCGGCGTGATGTTCGCCTTCCTGCTCAGGACCGACGACGGCGCGGTCAACTGGCTGCTCGACGCGCTCGGCCTGCCCACCGTCGACTGGCTCGGCCAGCCGTTCTGGGCCCGGATGTCGGTCGTCCTGGTGCTCACCTGGCACTACACCGGCTACAACGCCGTCATCTACCTGGCCGGTCTGCAGTCCATCCCCCGGGAGCTGTACGAGGCCGCGATGGTCGACGGCGCCGGACCGGTCCGCCGCTTCACCGCCGTCACCGTCCCCGCGTTGCGTCCGGTGCTGCTGTTCACCGTCGTGCTGTCCACCATCGGCACGCTCCAACTCTTCGACGAGCCGTATGTGTTGACCGGCGGCGGCCCGGACAACGCGAGCCTCACCGTCTCCATGTACCTGTACCAGAACGGCTTCCGGTACTTCGACTTCGGCTACGCCTCCGCCATCGCCTACGCGCTCACCCTGCTGGTGTCGGTGCTCGGAGCGGTCCAGATGCGCCTGATGGGGGACAAGGACGGATGAACCTCAAGAAGCTGCGCGGCTGGCCGCTGACCTTCCTCCTCGCCGCCGTCACCGGCCTGTCCGTCGGCCCGTTCTACTGGCTGGTGATCGCCACCACCCGGAAGGACACCGAGATCTTCGACTGGCCGCCCGCACTGCTCCCCGGGGGCCACCTCGGCGACAATCTGGACCGGCTCCAGCGCCGGATCGGGCTGCTCCGGGTGATCGGGAACTCGTTGCTGGTGGCCGGAGTCCAGACGGGCGGCGCGCTGATCGTCGCGCTGCTCGCCGGCTACGCCTTCGCCAAGTTCCGCTTCCGCGGCCGCACCCTGCTCTTCGTGCTGCTGCTCTCCACCCTCGTGGTGCCCGAACAGGTCATGCTGGTACCGCTGTTCAAGATGATGATGAGCTTCGGGCTGCTCGACTCCTACCAGGCGATCATCCTGCCCGGCCTGTGTGTGCCCTTCGCGATCTTCCTGATGCGCCAGTCGCTGAGCGGCCTGCCGGACGAACTGCTCGACGCCGCCCGGGTCGACGGCGCCGGCGAGTTCCGGGTGCTGTGGAGCGTCGTCGTCCCGGTCATGCGGCCGGTCCTGGCAGCTCTCTCGATCTTCCTGTTCCTGGGCTCCTGGAACCAGTTCGTCTGGCCGCTGATCGCCCTGCGCAGCCCGGACATGCACACCCTGCCGGTGGCCCTCGCGACCCTGTACGGCAACAAGAGCACCACCGACTACGGCGCGATCCTCTCCGGCACCGCACTGTCCACCCTGCCGATGATGGTCCTCTTCCTTTTCCTCCAGCGGCAGTTCATCTCCGGCCTGCTGGCCGGCGCCACGAAAGGCTGAGCATGTCCGAGACCATGAACGACATCTGGGAACCGCACGCCCCCACCGTCGCCGGCGGCCTGCGCCCGCTGTCCGCGCAGGGCCTGGACCTGAAGGCGAGCGGCGCGGCCACCGCCCGCGCGGTCGCCGACGGAGTGGTCGAGGTGAGCGCCGAGAGCCCGGGGGACGTGCGGATCGAGTGGCGGGTCCCCTGCGTGGACGCCACCGCCTTCTGGACCCCCGAGCCGCGCGGCACCGGCTGGCTGCCCGCCGCGTGGAGCGCCCCGCGCCGCACCGGCCTCGCGGCCGGCGCGCCGATCGCCGCGCTGGTCGGCACCGGGGACGTCGCGCTGTGCGCCTTCGCCGCCGAGCGCCCCGACGTGCTGGCCGGGGCCGGGGTGGTCGAGGAGACCGGCGAGTTCCGGTTCTGGGCCCAGGCCGAGGGCCGGCTCACCGTACGGATCGACACCTCGGGGCGGCACTTCGCCCGCTGCCTGGCCGACCTCGCCGCCTGGTGGGGGAGCGGCCGCACCGCCGACATCCCCGAGGCCGCCCGCCGCCCCGCCTACTCCACCTGGTACTCGATGCACCAGGACATCACGCCCGAGGGCGTCGAGACCCAGGCCGCGCTCGGCAAACAGCTCGGCCTGGACGTGATCATCGTGGACGACGGCTGGATGACCGCCGACCGCACCCGCGGCTACGCCCACTGCGGTGACTGGGAGCCGGTCTCACTGCCCGACACCGCCGCCCACGTCCGCCGGGTGCACGAGCTCGGCGTGCGCTACCTGCTCTGGTACGCACTGCCGTTCATCGGCAAGGACAGCGCCGCCTACCAGAAGCTCGGACGCTACGCCCTCGCCGACGTCGCGCACCTGGGCGCGATCGTCGCCGACCCGCGCTATCCCGAGGTCCGCGACTTCCTCACCGAGCGGCTCGCCCGCGCCGTCGAGGAGTGGGGCATGGACGGCCTCAAGGTCGACTTCGTCGACTCGTTCGTCCGCGCCGAGCCTCCCGCCGCCGGCCCGGAGGCGGACTGCGCGGGCGTGGACGAGGGCGTGGAGCGCTTGCTCGCCGCCATCCGCGGCCGGATCACCGCCGCCGACCCCGAGGCGATGGTCGAGCACCGCCAGCCGTACGTCAGTCCGGGCCTGTGGCCCTACGTCACCATGATCCGCGCCGTCGACTGCCCGCTCGGCCCGCAGGAGAACCGGCAGCGGACCGTCGACCTGCGGCTCGCCGCCGGACCCGTCCCGGTCCACTCCGACATGCTGATGTGGCACCCGACCGAGCCGCCGGAGCAGATCGCCTGCCACCTGATCAACGTGCTCTTCGCCGTGCCCCAGGTCTCCGTCGACCTCGCCGCGCTGACTCCCGAGCAGCGGGAGGCGATCGCCTTCTGGCTGGGTGTCTTCCACACGCACCTCGACACCCTGCAGCTCGGCGAGCTGCGCCCGGCCCGTCCGGACCTCGGGTACCCGCTGGTCACGGCGCTGGGCGAGCGGACCATCGCGGTGGCCCGCTACGCGGCCCTGCCGGTGGACGCCTCGGGTACGGGCTGGCGCACCCTCATGGTGGCCAACGCCGACGCCGACCCGGACGTCCGGCTGACCGGCGGCAGCGGGACGGCCGCGGTCACCGTGCAGGACGCCCGGGGGCGTATCGTCCGGCAGGGCGAGGTCGAGCTCGACCGGGCGCAGGGGATTCCCGTCCCCCGTGGCGGGCTGCTGACGCTGCGCCGCCCCTGACCACCCCGATCACCGGCCTGGAGGACGGCATGCCCGAGGGACCACGCGGGCCGCGGAGCGGCGCCACCACCATCGAGGAGGTCGCCCGCGCGGCCGGGGTGTCCCGGCAGACCGTCTCCAACGCGCTCAACGCCCCGCACCGGGTCCGCCCGGCGACGCTGGCGCGGGTGACCGCGGCGATCCGCGGACTCGGCTACCAGCCCGACCAGTCGGCCCGCTCGCTGCGCAGCGGCGCCCGGCGCACCATCGGCTACCTCGCCCCGGTGGACGACCCCTTCGACCCCAACCCGCTGATGGCCGGCTTCCTGGAGGCCCTGGTCGACGCGGCCGGGGCCCGGGGACAGCGGGTGCTGCTGTTCCGGCCCGTCCCGCCCACGGCGGATCCGTCGGCCGCCGTCGACGAACTGGTGGCGGCCCGCCAGGTCGACGGGCTGGTCCTGGCGGACGTGGTCCGCGAGGACGCCAGGGTCGGGCACGTCGCCCGGCTCGGCGTCCCGTTCGTCACCTTCGGCCGGACGGGGCCCGGTGAGCCGCAGCACTGGGTGGACGTGGCCAACGACGCCGCGATGGCCGCCGTGGTGCGCCACCTCGCCGCGCTCGGCCACCGGAGGATCGGCTACCTCGGGGCTTCCGAGGAACTGCCCTGGATGGCGGCGCGGCGGGCGGGCTTCCTCGCCGAGTCCCGCCGACTGGGGCTGGCCGCCGCAACGGCGGACATCCCGCGGACGGGGGCGCGTCCGGAGGCGTCGGCGCCCTCGGAGACCGCGGCGGTACGGGCGTTGCTGCGCGGGCCCGACCGGCCGACCGCCGTCGTGGCGGGCAGCGACCTGCTGGCGCTGGACGTGTACGAGGCGGTGCGGGCGGAGGGGCTGACGGTCGGGCCGGGCGGGGTCGCGGTCACCGGTTTCCACGACACGCCGATCTGTCGTCATCTCCATCCGGCGCTGACCTCGGTCCGGCTGCCGCTGCAGGCGATCGCCGTCTCGCTGGTCGGGCGGCTGCTCGACCAGGTGCGCGGGCAGCCGGCGCCGACGGCGGGGGTGGAGTTGGCCGGCGAGCTGGTGGTGCGGGGGAGTTCGGGTTGACCGGCCGCCGTGCCCCGGCGCGCGGGCCCGTGCGGGTCCGTCGACACCGACCCCGGCACCGCGCGAGAGGTCGGGCCGGCCGACTTCTCACGCACCGCTTCGCCCCGTCGGGCAACGGCTCGACGGGGCGAAGCGGTCAGGACCCGTCACCCACTGCGGTTCGGTGCGGCCGGGCCCTCGTGCCGCCGACCGGACTCACCCGGTGTGGGCGGCGCTGACCAGGTCGGGCAGCAGGTTCGCCGCGTTGGGCGTGCCGAGACCGGTGATCGGGTCCCAGCCGGTGGTGGCGGGGTAGCCCGGCACCGTCGGGTCGGCGGTGTTGTTGCCGAGGGTCACGTCGTTGAAGTCGGCCGCGTACTTCGCCGGGTCGGTGCTCAGCTTGTACAGGGCCGGGTTGATCTGGCCGAGGCCGCCGCCGTTGATCTGGTCCGCGATCGAGACCAGGCCGGCCCACTGCGGGCAGGACAGCGAGGTGCCGCCGATGTCGTACCAGCCCGTGCTGCACGGCGTGCCACCGCAGTTGAGGCCGGAGGAGCCGTCCGGCGGCAGCGACAGGTAGACCAGCGCGCCGGTGCCGGGGGCGGCCTGCAGGGACACGTCCGGCACGCCGCGCTTGGCGCCGATCGGGGTGGAGCCGGTGGGCAGCGCCGACTGGTAGGCGGGCTTGTCGAAGACCTGGCTGAACCCGCCGCCCGCGTTGGTCCAACCGACCTCACCCGCACCGGGGTTGGCCTGGCACTTGCCCGGGTTGTCGGTGCTGTCCACGGTCCGGCCGCCGGTCGCGTTGGGGTCGGTGCACAGGTACGTGCCGCCGACGCCGGTCACCAGCGGGTCGGAGGCCGGCCACTCGACCGACGGGTACGGGAGGGTGGTGCCGCCCGACTTCACCGGGGTCTTCTCCGAGCCGGCCGTCCCGTTGTCGCCGGAGGAGCCGAGCACCGTGACGCCGTTCAGGGCCGCCGACTTGAAGGCGTGCCGCAGGGGCTCGATCGCCTGGGCGCTGCCGAACGCCCCCTCGGCGGAGGCGAAGGACTGCGAGATGACGTTCGCCAGGTGGTGGTCGACCACGTACTGCTCGGCGTTCATCAGGGCGGGGAAGCCCTGTGTGCCGAGCGTCTCCGCAGTGGGCGTGGAGACCAGCAGGATGTTGGCACCCGGGGCCATCGCGTGCGCGGTCTCGACGTCGAGCGCGACCTCGAGCGCCCAGGCGGCCTTGCTCTCCTGGCCGGTGCCCTGGCTGGTGGACGGCGGCGCGGTGGTGCCCGGCGAACCCTGGACGTGCAGTTCGCTGAAGGTCGGCATGCCCGGCTGGCAGGTCACGCCCTCCTCGCCGCACATCGCGTTGACGCCGAAGGCCTGGTCGAAGACGTGCAGGTCGTGCGCCATGGTGTCGCTGCCGTACGAGTCGAAGATGGCGATCGTCTGGCCTCGACCGTCATAGCCGTTGGCGTACAGCGGACCGAGGTTGTAGGCGGCCCGGATCGCCTGCGGGCTGAAGCAGCGGCGGCCCGCACTCGCGCACTGCGTCTGGGTGGGGGGAGTGGCGCCGGTCGACACCTGGGCGAAGTCGGCCACCGTGGGATGGGCCACCGGGTAGCCGGTGGCCACGGCGCTGCCGACCGTTGGGACGGCGAGCGCGCCGGAGGCCGCGAGGGCCAGGCTGCTCACCCCTGCCAGGAGCATGCGGCGTATCGTTGATGCCTTCAAGTAGTCCTCCATGAGGGTTGGTTGGGGGACGTCGGCGGGTGACCCGGGTCGGATCGAGCGGCCCGGGCACGTGGGGGGCGTCCGGGACGGAAGGTCACGGACGGGCGCGAGTGTAGGCGTGTGAGTGGCCCGACCTCAATGGCTCGTCGGAAAACAGATCGACATCTGTCGGGTCGGCAGCCCCTGAAGGGTCAGGGGGCAGGTGACCGGCGGGCGGATCGGCTTCGACCGTCAGCGGCAGAGGGCCGTGTCCACGAGGCTCTCGATGTGCGTGGTGACGGCGGGGTCGGCCGGGATGCCGGTCACCGCGACGTTGACCGCGCGGCCGTCGTCGGTGGCGCCGCCCCGGGTCTCGTACCCGGGGATGTCGCCGCCGTGGCCCCAGTAGACGCCCCCGCAGGACAGCGGCCTGCTGATGAGGCCCAGTCCGTAGCCGGCACCGGTGTCCCCGATGGGGACGGTGCCGCGCATCTGGGCGAGCTGGGCGGGCGGGAGGAGGCGGCCGGCGAGGAGTGCCGTGAGGAACTGGTTGAGGTCGGAGTTGGTGGAGATCATCTGACCCGCGGCCCAGCCCGCGGAGGGGTCGATGTCCGTGAACTCGCGCAGGGGCGCGCCGACGGAATCCTGTTGGTAGCCGTGGGGGTGGGGTCCGCGGATGGCCCGGTCGCCGGGGGCGGGGAAGGAGGTGTGGCGCAGCCCGACGCGCTTGATGACGCGCTGCTCGATCTCTTCGGCGAGGGGGCGGCCGGTGACCTTCTGGACGATCAGGCCGGCCAGCACGTAGTTGGTGCTGCTGTACGCGAACTTCGTGCCGGCTGCCGTGCCGTCGGGGAGTCTGCCGGTCTTGCCTGTGCATGAACCAATTCCTTCGGGATCGCCGTGAAATGAGGGGAGGTCGGACCGATCCCCCGCCAACTGCTCGGACACGATCCTGGCTTCCGGGGGCCGGGACGCACATCGCGGGATGGCGGGAGAAAGCGCTCCCCCGATCGGGGGATGACGGTGCTGAGCTGCGAGGTCATAGTTGATGATCATGATGAGAGGGATTCGGCCGCTGCTGCGCGGCTCCACGTATGCGGGTGTGCTGTTCGCCTGGTGCGGCGCGTTGGTGAGCATTCCGCTGGTGCCCTTCGCCGCGCTGCCGGCGGTGGCACTGCGACCCGCTCCGTATCCGGTCCAGGTCGTCCTGGCCCTACTGGTCTGGGCCGCACTGATCGGCGCGCTCGGGCTCGCCCGCGGCACACGGCGGGTGCTGGTCGCGTCCGCCCGTCGACTGCTGGGGGTGCCGCTGCCCGCGCCCGCCGGGTCCGCCACGGTCTCCGGCGCCGATCGGTGGCGGACGCCGCTGTGGCTGGTGCTGCACGTGGCCCTCGGGTGGGCGGCGGCGCCGGTGGTCGGCGTGCTGCTCGTCCTGGGCGTGTCGTTGCCGGGGAACTGGCTCCACGGCCAGGCGGCGCTGACCTGGTCCGACCGGCCGATCCGGGTGACGGGAGGATGGGTTCGATGTCGGGGAGTTCGCCGGTCGGGAAGTCCGTTCGGGTGAACTGCCGCCCGGTTGCTTCGCCCACGCTCCGCCAACGCGTCAAGCTGGGCCGCGAATCCGTGGGACTCCCTGAGGAAAGGCCTTTCGATGACGCGCGCGCTGATCGTGGTGGATGTGCAGAAGGACTTCTGCGAGGGCGGAAGCATCCCGGTCGGCGGAGGCGCCGACCGGGCCCGGGCGATCGCCGGGTTGGTCCAGGGCCCGGAGCGCGAGGGCTGGTCCCGCGTGGTGGCCACCCGGGACCACCACATCGACCCCGGCGGCCACTTCTCCGAGCACCCGGACTTCCACGACTCCTTCCCGGTGCACTGCGTGGTCGGCACCGAGGGCGGCGAGTTCCACCCCGCCTTCCTGCCCGCCGTCGAGGCCGGCGCGGTGGACGAGGTGTTCTTCAAGGGGGCTCACTCGGCCTCCAAGAGCGGCTTCGAGGGCTTCACCGCCGACGGCACCCCACTCGCCGACTGGCTGCACGACCAGGGCGTGGACGCGGTGGACGTGGTCGGCATCGCCACCGACCACTGCGTCAAGGCCACAGCCCTGGACGCGGCCAAGGCCGGCTTCGACACCCGGGTGCTGCTGGACTACACGGCGGGCGTGGCGACGGACACCACCCAGGCCGCGCTGGGCGAACTGAACCGCGCGGGCGTGGACTTGACGGGGACCCCGGTGGTGCTCGCCTGAGCGGGTCGGGGGGGCGGGTTTCCGTCCTCCGGCAACACCCCCCCCCCCCCCACACCCGCCCCCCGCCCCCCCCCCCCCCCGAGTCCACCACACCCCCC